>JBFJQB010000088.1:0-11452 GCA_041616855.1 Cognaticolwellia sp.
CTTAAAAGATGTCGAGTTTAAAGTATTCTCAGGTCCGGCGAATGATGAAAAAGGTCGTGTCGCTGTCATTTGTGTGCCACAAGGTGCTGCAAAATTTTCTCGCAAAGGCATTGATGAATTAACCAAATTTGTTGGCATTTATGGCGCGAAAGGTATGCCATGGTTGAAAGTGAATGATCTTGATGCTGGTCTTGAAGGGTTACAATCGCCAATCTTGAAATTCTTAACGGAAGCTGCGGTTAAGTCATTATTAGAACGCACTAATGCTAAAAAGGGCGATATCATCTTCTTTGGCTCTGACACTTATAACGTTGTTACTGAGTCTTTAGGTGCGCTTCGCCTTAAAATTGGCGAAGACCTTGAATTATTGCAAGGTGAGTGGAAACCATTATGGGTTGTTGACTTCCCAATGTTTGAAGAAGTTGATGGTCACATGCATGCGATTCATCATCCATTTACCGCACCAACAAACTTAACAGCAGAAGAACTAGAGGCTAACCCAGTTGGCGCTTTATCTGATGCATACGACATGGTACTTAATGGCTGTGAATTAGGCGGCGGTTCAGTGCGTATTCATAATCAAGACATGCAAGCGGCTGTATTTCGTATTCTAGGTATTAGTGATGAAGAAGCCCAAGAAAAGTTTGGTTTCTTATTAGAAGCTCTGCAATACGGCGCGCCACCACATGCAGGTTTAGCGTTTGGTTTAGACCGTCTAGTGATGTTGATGACAGGTGCTAGCTCAATTCGTGACGTAATGGCATTCCCGAAAACAACAACAGCGGCTTGTCCATTAACGAATGCACCAGGTTATGCAAACCCAGCACAGTTAACAGAATTAGGCATTGCTTGTTTAGAAAAAGAAACTGATACTGACGAAAAAGCAGAATAACTTCGTTTCAGAACTATTAATATTAACTAACCGTTAATATTAAAAAACAATAAAACGCACGAATTAATGCTACTGGCCTTATTCGTGCGTTTTTTTCACCAGCACTCAAATAATAATTAAGGCGCTTGTAGTGAGTATTATATTAGGGATAGATCCTGGTTCGCGCTTGACGGGCTATGGCGTTATTAAGCAAACTGGTCGCAATTTCACCTACCTCGGTAGCGGTTGTATTAAAGCCGTGAGTGCTGGTGATGACTTTAGCGCTAGATTACAAACGATATTTGCCGGCGTTAGTGAGCTTATTTTGCAATTCCAACCCGATATGTTTGCTATAGAGCAAGTGTTTATGGGCGTAAATCCAGGTGGGGCTTTAAAGTTAGGACAAGCACGAGGCGCGGCCATTGTCGCTGCAACTAATACTGGTCTTAGTGTTGCAGAATACTCTGCTAGACAAATCAAACAATCGGTTGTTGGTACCGGCGCCGCTGATAAAACCCAAGTACAACATATGGTAAAAACCATTTTGAAATTGCCCGGCACTCCACAAGCCGATGCAGCCGATGCTTTGGCTGTAGCCCTTTGTCATGCCCATAGTTACGACTCGATCAGTAAAATGTCTGGTCAAGCCAGTAAAACAGTTCGCGGACGATTGCGTTAGACTGTTATGTTTTTTACAGACAATAATTATATTTACTGAGATATAATTTACACCTTAAACTTTACTGTATAAATATCTAGTGGTATGGTGTCGCTATATAACATTTCAAGTCAAAAGGTTAAGTTGTGATAGGACGTTTACGTGGCATATTAATTGAAAAATTGGCCCCCGAAATTTTAATTGAGTGCAATGGTGTTGGTTATGAAGTCACTATGCCAATGACCAGTATTTATGCCTTACCTGAATTAAATCAAGAAACGACTCTATATACCCACTTTGTTGTCCGTGAAGATGCCCAATTGCTCTACGGTTTCGCCAATAAAGTAGAGCGTAAACTGTTTCGGTTGCTGATCAAGGTTAATGGCGTTGGTCCTAAGTTAGCCTTGGCTATTTTATCTGGCATGTCTGCCGATCAATTTGTTAGCTGTGTAATACATGATGATTTAAGCACTATCGTAAAAATACCAGGTGTTGGCAAGAAAACTGCTGAGCGATTACTGATTGAAATGCGTGATAAGTTAAAGGACTGGCAAACTGATAGCAGTGACGCTCTTATTCATATGATGCCAACAGATGTTAAACAAGATAACGCTTTTGTCAGTGATAATAAAGGTGATGCAATTAACGCGTTAGTGTCTTTAGGTTATAGTCAACAACAAGCTGATAAAGCGGTAAAATCAGTATTTTCTAGCGATAAAAGTAGTGAAGATTTAATCCGTAACGCCTTAAAAGCTATGCTATAGCTATGTTACTGCCATGGCATGCAAAGTTCATCGCAGGTAAGATTAATGAATGTTAGAGTTAAGCAGCAGATACTAATAGCTGACAAGTTTTCAAAGAGTAAATCATGATAGAAGCAGATCGATTAATTGAACCTATAGCTAGCCGTGAAGATGAAACTGTCGATCGTGCTATTAGGCCTAAAATGCTGTCCGACTATACTGGGCAAGCACATGTAAAATCGCAAATGGAAATTTTCATTGCCGCCGCTTTAAAACGGCAAGAGCCGCTTGATCATTTATTAATTTTTGGCCCTCCCGGGTTAGGTAAAACCACTTTAGCAAACATAGTAGCCAATGAAATGGGGGTAAGTATTCGCACCACTTCAGGCCCTGTGCTAGAAAAAGCAGGAGATTTAGCGGCATTATTAACCAACTTGGAAGAGAATGACGTGTTGTTTATCGATGAAATTCATCGCTTAAGTCCTGTTGTTGAAGAGATCCTTTACCCTGCTATGGAAGATTATCAGCTTGATATTATGATAGGGGAAGGACCTGCTGCGCGTTCAATAAAACTCGACTTACCGCCGTTTACTTTGATCGGTGCAACTACGAGAGCAGGGGCGTTGACTTCACCTCTGCGCGATCGCTTTGGCATAGTGCAGCGGCTCGAGTTTTATAACACTAAAGATTTAACCGAAATAGCCATGCGCTCAGCACACTTTTTAAATTTAGAGATAGATCAAGAAGGCGCATTTGAAGTCGCCCGGCGATCGCGTGGTACACCAAGGATAGCGAATCGTTTACTGCGTCGAGTGAGAGACTATGCAGATGTAAAAACTCACGGTATCGTCAGTAAAACAACAGCGGCCAGCGCTTTAGATATGCTGGAAGTTGATAATGAAGGTTTTGATTTAATGGACCGAAAACTACTGGAAGCGATTATTGATAAATTTTCTGGTGGCCCTGTGGGGCTAGATAATATTGCTGCAGCAATTGGTGAAGAGCGTGAAACGATCGAAGATGTATTAGAGCCTTTTCTAATCCAGCAAGGTTTTTTACAGCGTACTCCGCGCGGCCGTATTGCCACTAGCAGAGCTTATCTGCACTTTGGCTTAGACTTGCCAGTTTAACATTGTTATCTTCCTATTTGCTTATTTGAAATAGCGAGATGTACAAGCAAGTACGCAGATTCTGAATTTTAGGCAAAAAAAAGCCCACATATAAATATGTGGGCCAACTTAGAATTTAAGTTGATAAAAGGAAATGAGGTTCCTTGAAAATATGTCACAGAGAGAGGTTACTACACCTATTCAAAACATTTATGGGCTAGGACAAGTGTTGTTAGAAAACAAACTCATGCACTAGCTCAGAAAACAATCGTATTTTAGTCCGATGAGTTAGCCAAGACAAGTAAAAAATATTTATGATAATCATTAGAAAAACTAATGCGAAACCTGTTCACTAGTCAGCAGGCGAGAAGTCAATATAGTTGCTAATAATTGACAAATAGTGAAAGTTCTTAAAAACATTAAATTTAATGCTAAAGAAATGGTCTTATCCCTTGTTCCACGTGAGCTTTATCTATTATGATAAGCACCAGAAACTTAATAATAAGATTATTCGATATAAATTTAATGTCATTAAGCAGTTATCAACACAACGTTCGTGTTTATTATGAAGATACCGATGCCGGTGGCATTGTTTATTATGCCAATTATTTGAAATTTTTTGAACGTGCCCGCACAGAGTGGTTGCGAGCCCTTGGTATTAATCAATCAATTTTTTTAGAACAAAACATTGGCTTTGTGGTCACAAAGGTGGCAATGGACAACAAAGCATCAGCAAAGCTTGATGACTTGTTAACCATCACCACAACCGTAAGCCGATTGAAATCTGCCAGTTTGGTATTTTCACAGCAGCTTGTGAACCAAAATAACTTAACATTATGTACGGCTGAAATTAAAGTCGCTTGTGTTGATTTGTCTATTGCAAAACCTTGTATTATTCCACAAAGCATCTTAGGAGCATTAAAACGTGTCAGCTGAACTCTCATTTTTTGATTTATTTTTACAAGCCAGTTTATTAGTTAAGTTAGTTATGTTGACGCTACTAGGTTTTTCCGTTGCTTGTTGGACCATGATATTTCAACGCCGCAAAGTGTTAATTGCCGCTCGCGAACAACTACAAAGCTTTGAAGATAAATTTTGGAGCGGGGCAGATTTAAGTAAACTCTATAGTGAAGTGTCTGCTAAAGAGCATATTGATGGCATTGAAAATTTGTTTGTTTCGGGGTTTCGTGAATTTGCCCGCTTACGTAAATCTCATGCTTATGCGCCACAAGTGATTGTAGATGGCACACATCGAGCTATGCGTGTTGCTCTTTCTCGAGAAGTCGACAGCTTAGAAACCCATTTACCTTTTATGGCCACTGTTGGTTCAATTAGCCCTTATATTGGTTTATTTGGTACGGTATGGGGGATCATGAATTCCTTTATCGCTTTAGGTGCGGTTGAGCAAGCAACACTTGCTATGGTAGCGCCTGGTATTGCCGAAGCGTTAATAGCAACTGCTATGGGATTGTTTGCCGCAATTCCAGCGGTAATGGCATTTAACCGTTTTAGTCACAACGTTGAAAAACTGGAAAACAGCTACGGCAACTTTATGGAAGAATTTTCTAGTATTTTACAAAGACAAACTGCAACAGAGCAGCACGGCTAAGGTAGATATTAACTATGTATAATCGAGTTAGGCGCCGTAAGGTTGCTGAGATAAATGTAGTGCCCTATATCGACGTTATGTTGGTGTTGTTGATTATCTTTATGGTGACGGCACCGCTAATAACCCAAGGCGTGAAAGTTGATTTACCACAAGCTGATGCAGAGCCACTTAGCAAAGATATGAAGCCACCACTGGTGGCCTCCGTTGATGCCAAGGGTAATTATTACTTAGCGGTTGGCACCAGTAAAAATGAGCCTATGTCAGCAGAAGAAGTGGCTACATTAGTGGCGGCGCACTTAAAATTAGCCCCAGATACGCCGGTAGTTGTCAATGGTGATGGTGCGGTGTCTTACGATGCTGTTATCCAATTGATGGTGCTTTTACAGAAAGTGGCTGGTGTACCCTCTGTTGGTTTAATGACTGATACCCCGGAGAGCAAGTAGTGTCATCTAAGTATTCAGTTCCATTCGCATTAAGCTTTGCGATACATTTTGTACTGGCTGCTGTTTTGTTACTTGGCGACTTTTCATCGCCACTCAAGCCGACGCCAAATTCTGTGCCAATGGAACCAATTCAAGCGGTTGTGGTAGAGAAAAGTAAAGTAGAGACACAAATCAATAAGATTAAAAAGCAAAAGGCTGATGATGCTAAAAAGCTTAAAGACCTTGAAGATAGTATTGCTGCAGCAAAAGCAAAACGAATAAAAGAAGAAAAGCGTATTAAAAACTTGGAACGTCAACGCAAGAAAAAAGAACAAGAAAAAAAGGCAGCTGAGAGTGCGGCTAAAAAAGCCAAAGCTAAAGCCAACGCTGCAGATAAGCTACGCAAACAAAAAGAGCTGGAAAGAAAAAGAGCAGATGAAGCTGCAGCAGATGCGCGAGCTAAGCGAATAAAGGCAGAAAAAGCAGCGAAACAAGCAGAAGATTTACGGAAAAAGAAAGCTGATGAACGTAAGCGCAAAGCGCAAGAAGCGAAAGAGCGCGCCGCTCAACAAAAATTATTAGAGCAACAAATGGCGGAAGAAATGGCGAATCGACAACAAGCCCGGCGTCAGCAAATGATGACGGAAATCGGTCGTTTTACCGCCTTGATAACGCAAACAATCAAGCGTAATTTGATCACTGACCGAAGTACGATGGAAGGTAAATCTTGTAAATTGACCATAAGTCTTGCACCATCAGGGTTTGTCACTAATGTTGTCACAGGACAAGGCGATAGAATTGTATGCGAGGCAGCAAAAACAGCGGTCTATAAAGCCGGTACTTTACCTGTCTCCAAAGATCCTGAAATATTTCGAGAAATGAGAACAATCAGTTTAACGGTAGCACCTGACAAATTTAATTAAATTTTTGTATATATTAGGAAAGTAATCAACTCTATGAAAAAAGTAACTTTATTCTTACTATTATTTGCGGCAATGCTTTCAAACCCGGTTATGGCAACTTTAGAAATTGTGATCACCGAAGGTGTTGATAGTGCGCGCCCAATCGCTGTGGTGCCATTTAAATGGACCGGAACAGGTGTGATGCCAGAAGGCTTATCTCAAGTGATCAGTGATGATTTGTTACGCAGCGGCAAATTTAATCCGATTAATGAATCCCGTTTTCCTCAGTCGCCTTATGACGATAGCGAAATAGATTACAGTGCTTGGGCAAGTGAAGGTGTTGAAGCAATTGTTATTGGTGAAGTTAGTGAAACCTCGATAGGTCGATACCAAATTAAATATCAGCTCGTTGATGTTATTCGTGGTCAAGTTACCGGCGGAGAAACACAGATGTTAAGTAATGGTGAGTTAGTGCGAACCTCAGACCATATTCTTGATGAAAGTACGGTTGAAGTTGGTGCTGAACAATTTCGCCGTTACGCGCATCGTATTAGTGATGTCGTTTATGAAAAACTCACCGGTATCCGCGGCGCATTTTTAACAAAAATTGCATATGTCATCGTCCGTGATCAAGGTGAATATCCTTATCAATTAGTTATTGCTGATTATGACGGTTTTAACGAGCATGTATTATTAAGCTCTAGAGAGCCCTTAATGTCACCAGCATGGCACCCAAGTGGCAACCAATTAGCCTATGTCACCTTTGAAAATCGCCAAGCGCAAATTCATATTATTGATATCTACTCAGGCCAACGTAACTTAATTAGTTCATTTGAGGGCATTAATAGTGCACCAAAATGGTCGCCTGATGGCAAAAAACTTGCCATGGTACTGTCTAAAGATGGCAACCCTGAGTTGTATGTGATGACTGTTGCGACGAAAAAGTTACGTCGAGTAACACGCCATCGTGCTATCGATACAGAACCCAGTTGGACGCCTGATGGTAATTCATTGGTATTTAGTTCAGAACGAGGTGGAAAAGCACAACTATATCGCGTAAATTTAGTCAATGGTAAGATCAGAAGACTCACTTTTGATGGCGAAATGAACTTGGGCGGTTCGTTAACACCCGATGGCCGTCAATTAGTAATGGTAAATCGCACACGTGGCAAGTATCATCTAGCCAAACAAGAATTTGATTCTGGAATTTTCCAAGTGTTAACATCAACACGCTTGGATGAATCACCAAGCATTTCACCAAATGGTGGTATGATTATTTATAGTACTTTACATAATAATCGTCAGGTACTAAGTTTAGTTTCCGTAGATGGAAGGTTTAAGGCAAGATTGCCAGCACTTAATGGTGAAGTGAAGTCTCCTTCGTGGTCACCATTTTTATAATAATTATAGTAAGTTAATTTGTAGATAATAAGGATGCATAAAATGCGCTTGAATAAAACAGTAAAAGCCTTAGCGGTTGTTTTACCTATCATGGCTTTATCGGCTTGTAGTTCATCGGATTCAGTTAGCGAAGACGCTAGTGCGATGCAAAAAAATGAAGCAGTAATGGCCGAGCAAAAAGCTCGTGAAGAAGCTGAACGTGTAAAAGTTGAAGCTATGCAACGTGCTAACGCAATTGAAGCTAAAAAACGTCAAGAAATTGAAAAATTACGTTCAGAGCATATTGTGTATTTTGATTTTGATAAATCAACAGTTAGTGCTGACTTTTCAGCCATTCTTGATGCACATGCTAAGTTTCTTACCGAAAACTCAAATGTAAACGTGTTAATTGAAGGCCATGCCGATGAACGTGGTACCCCTGAGTACAACATTGCTTTGGGCGAGCGTCGTGCAAAAGCGATTGAAACATACTTAGAAAATATGGGCGTTTCAGCTTCACAGTTAAGCACAGTAAGTTACGGTGAAGAAAAACCGATGGTTAAAGATCGTAGCGCAGGCGCGTTTGCTAAAAACCGTCGTGCAGTATTGGTCTACTAATCAGGTAATTCGATGAAACCCAATAGTATTCTATTCGGGATGTCTTTTGCTGTTGCTACCAATTTGGTAGTGGCAGCAGAACCTGCTCCTGTTATTGAAGTAATGGCTGGCATGCCTTCTAACGGTGCCAAAGCAAGCTTAAGTGACCAACTGGTTAGCCTTGAACGTAAACTAGATGCCCGTAATCGAGCGCAAGTTAATGTACAAAGACAGCTTGATGAGTTGCAAAATGAAGTTAACGAGCTGCGCGGTATTACAGAGTTGCATACTTATCAATTAAGCCAAGTACTTGAACGTCAACGTGAACTGTATCAAGAACTTGACCGCAGAGTATCTGAGGCGTTGAAACCAGCGAACCAAATTCCCGCGACAATTATTGCTCCGAAAGAAAACACAGGCAAGCTGAATTACAGTAGTAATTTAACTGAAAATGAAGCCTATGATCGTGCTGTCAATATGGTACTTAAAGATAAGCGTTACGAACAAGCTATACCAGAGTTCGAAGCGTTCAATCTAAAATACCCTAATTCTAGTTACGCGGCGAACGCCCATTATTGGTTAGGGCAGTTATTATTTAATAAAGGTGAGTTAACGAAAGCTCGTCAAGAGTTTGAGGTGGTGGTCAGTGACTATCCTGATTCGAGTAAACGTAGTGACGCGATGTTAAAACTAGCCATGGTTGAGCAAAAAGAGAATAATCAGTCTAAAGCTATCGCGATATACAAAAAACTCATTGCTGAATATCCTAACTCAAGTGCTGCGAAATTAGCACAGCCAAGATTAAATAGTTTAAAACCATAATTATTGCTGATAAGTTGCCCGCTTTGCTGTCTTTTTGTTCGAACAAACAATAAAGTGTAAAAAAGGCGAAGATTGTTGTTGCACTTAAAAATATTATGAGTATTATATGCCCCGCGTTGGACGAGTAGTTCAGCGAAGAACAAATGTCGGTCGTTAGCTCAGTTGGTAGAGCAGTTGGCTTTTAACCAATTTGTCGAAGGTTCAAATCCTTCACGACCGACCACTTTTTTTATTTCAAATAAAGAGTGGCATTGAATTAGCACTTCGCTATTTCATCTTAAAAATTAAAAGTAGTTTATCGGTCGTTAGCTCAGTTGGTAGAGCAGTTGGCTTTTAACCAATTTGTCGAAGGTTCAAATCCTTCACGACCGACCACTTTTAATTATCATAAATTCTTAGTACTCATAATGTTTATCCTTGAAGTCCATTACCCATTCGTATCATATTCTAATTATATTAAATAACCTTACTTCAATCTGATCTTAGCTAGTACATATTCGTAGTACACTTTTAGTATTTGATCCCTTATAATTCACGCGATTTTAAGGTACTCATTGAGAATACATATGACCCAAGCTAATTTAGCCGTTGACTTTGACTTTCAATTTCCACAAAAGCCTACGCCGTTAAGTGTTGTAGAGCGTCAAGAATACAAAGCACGCATCAAACAATTATTGAAAGAAAAAAACGCTGTGCTTGTTGCGCATTATTATACTGATCCTGAAATTCAAGCGTTAGCGGAAGAAACCGGGGGTTGCGTTGCCGACTCATTAGAAATGGCAAGATTTGGCAATAACCACCCCGCCGACACTTTAATTGTTGCGGGTGTGCGATTTATGGGCGAAACGGCGAAAGTACTCACTCCTGAAAAAACGGTGTTAATGCCTACCTTAGAAGCGACATGTTCGCTTGATTTAGGTTGTCCTATTGAGGACTTTAATGCTTTTTGTGATCAACATCCTGATAGAACCGTGGTGGTATATGCTAATACATCTACAGCAGTTAAAGCGCGAGCTGATTGGATAGTGACTTCCTCATGTGCATTAGAAATTGTTGAACACCTTGACGAGCAGGGTGAGAAGATCCTTTGGGGACCTGATCGCCATTTAGGTGCATATATTGAAAAGCAAACTGGCGCAGATATGATCATGTGGCAAGGTGCCTGTATCGTGCATGATGAGTTTAAAACTAAAGCGCTCATTGATATGAAGGCACTTCATCCTGATGCAGCTATTCTTGTTCACCCTGAATCACCAGCGGAAATCGTTGACTTAGCTGATGCGGTTGGCTCAACAAGTCAGTTAATTAAAGCGGCTCAAGAGCTCCCTAATAAAAAGTTTATTGTAGCCACAGATCGCGGTATTTTTTATAAAATGCAGCAATTGTGTCCGGATAAAGAATTCTTTGAAGCTCCGACTGCAGGGGAAGGTGCAACATGTCGTAGCTGTGCACATTGTCCTTGGATGGCAATGAATGGTTTAAAAGAAATAGAGCAAGCGTTATTAAATCCTTCGGGCCGTGAAGTATTCGTTGATATGACACTTCGTACAGGCGCTCTGAAATCACTCGATCGTATGTTAAATTTCAATGATGAACTTAAGCAGAATAAATAAAAGTCTTACCTGTTGTTTGTTAAATGAGCAACCGCAAGGTCTTTATTGGAATTAAGTTGCGTTAAGATGATTATTTTCCTAACATAGCGCAACTTTGTACTTATAGCTTTGTACTTATTAGTTTATGGTGAGGTGTCCGAGTGGCCGAAGGAGCACGCCTGGAAAGTGTGTAAGGCGCAAGCCTTCGAGGGTTCGAATCCCTCCCTCACCGCCATAATAAACAACAGTAATGTTGTTCAAAAAAGCCGCTAGTTATCTAGCGGCTTTTTTGTTGGTCGGTTTCTATCAAAATCTCGGTATAAGTTACAAGAACTGATTAGACCTTTACTGAACTATTGAGCTTTTTAAAGTATGCTTATTGCTTATATAGGTGTCTTTAGTTGAAGGTTCGAAAACATAATCGATGAATCACTTTATGCTTTATTATATATAGCCACAGATGATACTTTTACGACTATTGCACTGTGATAATAAGTATCTGTATAGTTCTTAGATATACTCTTTAGGCTTATTTATAGTTCTCGATGCTGATTACGCTGTCTATTTGGCCACTTTGTCTATTTAAAAAGCAAACAAACACATTTGTGTAATTTAATTGCATTTAGCGGTTGACGCGGGGCGATAAATCTCTAAAATGCGCTCCACTTCTTCGGGACAAGTCGAAGAGGTTGTTTTAATGAGTTATCTAACGCGGTTTCGGCTACTTTGGTTAACTTAACGTTTTAA
>JBFJQB010000089.1:0-11424 GCA_041616855.1 Cognaticolwellia sp.
CCGATCTTGGTATTTTTCTAACAATGATTCTAGGTGTGATAAAGAAGGTAGGCCGTCGCTATCTGGGTCAATTATCTCTAATGTTACATCACATTCATACCAAGAGGTTTGGTTTGAGTGGTGTTCCATATGGGTAATAAATACCACCGGCCTGTCATTTTCAGCAAAGCAGACTTGTGATTGCATGCGCTCTGGAATACGCAAACCTAAAATGCGTTGAAATTTATTTACAACGGCGGTCATGCCTGCGCCAGCAGTGATTAAAACATCATTGTCGCAAGCGTTAACATGACGTTTAATAATATGTTGAGCATCATGATAAGCATGGGTCATGGCGCTACCAGTTAAATTGGTTTCGGTGTGGGTATTGGCTACATAAGGCCCAAGCTCGTTAGTTAAGTAGTCTTCAATAGGCTGGTATAAACGACCGCTAGCGGTCCAATCAGCGTAAATTATCGCTAAATTTTCACCATTGAGTTCATGCTGTAAATTTTGCCCAATAATTTGCTGACGAAAAGGTAAAAAGTAATCTTCTAACGACATACTGGCATGCTCTTACTCTACTTCGATAATAAGCAATATATTAGCAGCATTGCCGCAACAAGAAATTAAAAACCAGTAATCGAGAGTTAATAGCAAAAAAATTTCAAATACCAAGGTAAATTGAAATACAACCACCTTTATAGCTTGGTGTTGTGCAATTAATGCAAATAATTTTTACTATTTTAGTTTAATGGAAATTATTTTCTTTTAGGCTTACTTTTTCGTGGTTATCAACTGATTTTAATCACTTATTTGCCAGTTTATTGCCGGTATATTTCGTTCGCTTAACCAGCTATTAGCTTTAGAGAAGTGCTGACAACCAAAAAAACCTCGATAAGCTGAAAGCGGAGATGGATGAGGACCGTTTAAAACCAAATGCTTTTGTTGATCAATGTTTTTACCTTTCTTTTGTGCATGACTGCCCCACAGTAGAAAGACACAGCCAGAGTTGTGTTCGTTGAGCTCGGCAATGATTTTGTCAGTAAAAGTTTCCCAACCAAGCTTAGCGTGTGAATGTGCTTGCCCTTGTTTAACAGTTAACACAGTATTAAGTAACAACACGCCCTGCTCTGCCCATTGCATTAAGTAGCCATGACTGGGTGTACTAAATCCTGCTATATCTTGTGTCAGCTCTTTGTAAATATTAACCAAAGATGGCGGCACTTTAATGCCTTTTCGAACAGAGAACGCTAATCCATGCGCTTGTGTATCACCAGTAGCACCGAGGCCATGATATGGGTCTTGACCTAAGATCACGACTTTCACCTCAGGTAAGTCAACCGTTGCAAAAGCGGTAAATACATCGGCCTCACATGGCAGTATCACTTCACCACTTGCCCGCTGACTTGCTACTGCTTGAGTTAAATTTTGAAAGTAACCTTGTTGCTGTTCATTGTTAATGATTTTTTGCCAATGTGGCTTTAACGTGCTCATGTACTTACTCTTTAACTTTATGCATTACGGCGAAGCACTATGATAACGCATCCTTTAGTGCATTAAAAAGCGAGTCTTTTCTTACATTGAGAAACTGTATTGTTAATTAACTGTTTTAACTGCAACCGACAATCAATACTGTCTTTTAGAATCCAAAAAAAAGCATTGTGAGCTTTGTTCACAATGCTTTAACTTGAAGTCCGCTTAACTGCCTAAGCCAATAAATAAGCTCTTAATTCAGCAAAATCGGTTGAGCTTGTCGTCGATAAGATAGTTTCACTGGCACAATCAGCCAATTCTTTAGGCATTCCTATTGGTTGTCCTAACGTACTCTCAACCACATCTTTAAACTTCGCTGGGTGGGCAGTCCCTAAAAACACGCCAAACTCAGTATCAAGGGCATTATATTGTAGCGCTCTATAAGCAACCGCAGCATGGGGCTCACTGATATAACCGAGTTTAGCTAACTGGATCATTGTCATTTGCGTTTGCTCTTCGTCAATCGACACTGAACTAACACAACCTTGTTCAACTATGCCGGCTTTTAGCATATGTTCAACACGCGGCCAGTTATTCGGGTTGCTGACATCCATGGCATTTGAAATAGTAGCAACAGTTTCATTAGGAGACCACTCGCCTGTTTGCAAATACCGTGGCACTGTGTCATTAGCATTGGTTGCTGCAATAAAGCGCTTAATAGGTAACCCTAACGCTTTCGCAAATAAACCAGCGGTTAAGTTACCAAAGTTACCACTTGGAATTGAGAAAACTAATTCGTTTAAAGCTGCTTGACCTTTTTGACGATACAGCTGAGCAACCGCTTCAAAGTAATAACAAATTTGTGCGAGTAAACGGCTGATATTGATTGAGTTTGCAGAGTTTAAGCCGATAGCATCTTTTAGCGCTTGATCGTCAAATGACTGCTTAACCAATGCCTGACAATCATCAAATGTCCCCTCAACTGCAACAGTCCTAATATTGCCACCTAAGGTGGTAAACATTTTTTCCTGCAATAGGCTGATTTTTCCCTTAGGGTATAGGATAACGACATCGATATTATCAATACCGTGAAAAGCGTGGGCTACCGCCGCGCCAGTATCACCGGAGGTTGCGGTTAATATGGTCACTTTTTTTCCTTCACTAAAAGCTTGTAAACATTTCGCCATAAACCGTGCGCCAAAGTCTTTAAAAGCTAATGTTGGACCATGGAACAATTCAAGTATCGCACGACTTTCACTGATCGGTTGAATTTGAGCCGGAAAATTAAACGCCTCGGTAACAATGTCGGTTAACTGCGCCTGTGTTAAATCTTCGCTAACAAAAGGGTAAAGTACTTTGACACTGCGCTCTACTAATGGCATTGCCAGTAAAGCTTCGATATTGTCAAAGTGAGGTAATTCTTCTGGAAAGAATAAACCTTGGTTACGCCCTAAACCTTGTTTTACCGCGCCAGCAAAACTGACTTTTTCATCATTTTTTTTTAAATTATAAAATTTCACACTAAATTCCTATATTGGCATTAATCTCACGATTTTATAGCCGTTAAATTAATAGCCTTTTATGGCAAAATCACCGCACCGTGCGCGTCTGTTTTACAAATATGAACAAATCCTTCACACCTCCCGTCAGCTAATGTCTGTAAGTAGTTTTCGTTTAACCATTGCGCAAATTCTGTCGCTTTGTTCTTATCGTCTGTGACACAAAAAAGCGTTGGCCCAGAGCCAGAAATACCAACCGCTAAACAGCCCGAACCTTTAAGGAAACTAACTGCTTCACTGTAACCGGGTAAAATAGATTGTCGGTAAGGCTCAGCGACAATATCCTGCATTACGGCAAAGGCTTGGGCTTTATCACTGCGATGACAAGCATCAACAAATGTTGCTAAATTCTGGCCAAAACTGATTAAATCCACACGAGAGTATGACGTTGGTAAAATTTCTCTTGCCGCTTTAGTTGAAACTTCAATACCCGGATAAGCCATCACATAATAACAATCTTCAAATTGAGGTAATTGGCGTGCAATAACATTAGGATTTGGCACCATTAATTGCATGCCCCCCAAAAAACAAGGCGCAACATTGTCGTAATGTAGGCTACCGCTAATTTTTGCTTCCATTTGCCCCATCATTTTTAGCTGCTCTTTGTCGGAAAAGCTAAAATCATGATACTTAAGATAAAAGGTGTTTAAACCGGCAATAGCAGCCACTACTGAACAGGCACTAGAGCCTAAACCACTACCAACAGGCATGCGTTTATCTAAAGTAATTTTTACCGCCGCTACATCTTGCGCCTTGGCTCGTAATTGTTGATTAAACGCATCTAAACACTGCCAAACAATATTTTGCTTGGCATCGCTCGGTAGCTTGTTAGCAAACTCACCGGTAACCTCAAGTTGATCGCCACTATTACTGTGGGTTACGGTAACAACATCACCTAACAATGTGCCATCAACTGGTTTAACGGCTAAACCTAAAATATCAAAGCCGACATTAACATTGCCAATCGATGCTGGTGCAAAAACTGAAACGCTCATGAGTGTTGTTGCTCCCAAGCTAAAGTTCTTAATATATCGCCAAATACACCGGCTGCTGTCACCGCTGAACCTGCGCCATAACCACGTAGAACGAAAGGTAAAGGTTGATAGTATCGACTATGCACAGCTAAGGCATTTTCTCCGTCCTTAATACTATATAGTGGATGGTCTTTAGCCACCGCTTCTATCACCACCTGACATTTGCCATCGACAATATTACCAATATACCTCAGCACTTTATCTTGCACTTTCGCGTCATTGACTCGCTCAGCAAAAGCTTGATCTAATTGCGGCAAATTACGCATAAAGGTTGCGACGTCGCCGCTCGCATCAAATGTATCCGCTAATACCGGTTCGATTTCAATGTCGCTTAATTCTAGAGCCATCCCCGCTTCTCTAGCCATGATCAGCAACTTACGTGCGACATCCATACCACTTAAGTCATCACGAGGGTCTGGCTCGGTAAAACCTTGCTCTTTAGCTAACGCTGTTGCTTGTGACAAACTCATCCCTTCATCAAGCTTACCAAAGATATACGATAAAGAGCCTGATAATACTCCTTCAAAACGCACTAATTCATCACCCGCTTTCAATAAGTTTTGTAGGGTATCAATAACCGGTAAGCCCGCGCCAACCGTTGTTTCATATAAAAATCGGCGGTTAGTTTTCTGTGCAGCTAGCCGTAACGCTTGATAATATTGCCAAGAGTCAGTGTTTGCTTTTTTATTCGGCGTGACAACATTAAAGCCCGCTTCTAAATAGTCTACATATTGCAAAGCTAGACTTTCGTTAGAGGTACAATCCACTAATACTGGGTTAATTAAATGGTTTTCGCGAACAAAGTCTTTAATGTTTTCAACATTAACCGGCCTTGGATTGGAGTTTAAGCTATCCTGCCAGTTTGCCGCATCAATGCCTTCACAATTAAATACCATACCTTTACTGTTGGCTAAACCATAAACTTTTAGTGAAATATTATCCGCTTTTAGCTTTGCTTGTTGGCGCGCTATTTGCGTTAGCAATTCACTACCTACGACGCCACACCCCACCAGAAATATGTCGATACTGTGCTTGTGTGAAAAGAAATTTTCATGACTGACTTTCATCGCATCGGTACACTTTCTACTTTCAATAACCACAGAAATACTGCGCTCTGATGAGTCTTGCGCAATCGCGACAACATTGACTCGCGCTTGTGCCAATGAACTAAAAAACTTAGCCGCTACCCCTTGTTGATGATGCATACCATCGCCAACTAATGACACAATAGATAACTCATGGGTTAATGTTAACGGCTCAAGCAGCCCGTTTAATAATTCCAATTCAAACTCTTCTTTTAGACTTTGCTCTGCTTTATTGGCATCGGCAGAGTAAATACAAAAACTAATACAGTATTCACTAGACGATTGACTAATTAAAATTAAAGAAATATTTTCCCGGCTCATGGTGGCAAAAACACGACTGGCCATGCCCACCATGCCTTTCATGCCAGGCCCCGAGACGTTAACCATAGTTAAATCATCTAAATTAGAAATGGCTTTAACACGCTTGCTTTGATCATTTTCATTAGCAATCAAGGTACCCGCTGCATCCGGATTTCCGGTATTTTTAATTAAACAAGGTATATGATGTTGAGCAATCGGGCCAATCGTTTTTGGGTGTAAAACGCTGGCACCAAAATAAGACAATTCCATTGCTTCTTGATAAGACAAGTAATCCAATAATTGTGCTTCTTTTATCAACCTAGGGTCAGCGTTATAGACACCATCAACATCCGTCCAAATTTCACAAACCTGTGCTTCGCTACATACCGCTAATACCGCAGCAGAATAATCTGAACCATTGCGACCTAATGTCGTGACATGGCCAATGCTATCAACACCAATAAAACCAGGCATTAACGCAATATTCTCTCGCTCATTATAAACATGTTGGAACTGCTGTTTACAAAGCACTAAATCCGCCACAGCATTCATCGCTACATCATTAGTACGTAAAAATCGCTCCGGTTCAATAACACTCACGGCATTACCATCAACCCATAATACCGACTCTAACAAAGCTACACTCAAACGCTCGCCAATACTGATAATACGAGCACGTACATGCTCAGGACAAAATGACAGTAAGGTGGCCCCCTGCAAATATCGGCTTAGTTGCTGCTCCCAATTAGCGAGAATTTGCTCGCTATGCTGTGGACAGAAACCGGGCAATGTGGCCGATAAATCGTTAATAATAGTTTCAATAGAGTGTTTGAAATGCAATAAGTCACTTTGTAACTTTTCTTCATCGGAAGTATTTTCTGCCATTGCCAGTAAATGGTTAGTGACCCCCTGTGGGGCAGAAACCACAACCGCAAGGCGAGATGACTGAGTTTTATTTTTGATGATTTTCGCCACATCAATAAAGCGTTGGCCAGTCGCTAACGAAGAACCACCAAATTTTAATACCCGCATTTCTCACTCCCTAAAAACAAAAAAGCCCGTAACCTTTGATAGGCTACGGGCTTGATAAAATTAATATATTCTACACGTTAGCCAATGACCACCATCCCGGTGAGGGTGGTAGTGCTGATCATAATAGTGATTTGGCTAAGGAAAATATTCATAAACTATAAACTGCCTGATAAGATTTTTTCTGTCAACTGATTTTTATGAATAAAACAAACAGGTATCTGTATAAAAGTGAGAAATATTGAATATATGACAAAAACTATTCACGCAACTACACGCTCTTTAGCTAAACAAATGCGATTACGGCCTGAGTTCTTCGCTTTATATAAAGCAATATCAGCTTGACTAATTAAGTCCTCATAGCGCGAATCTTGCGGGCTCAATACAGCAACACCAATACTCACAGTAACCTCAATATTTTGCCCTTGATAGTCGATAGTGTTGTTAGCAATGGTTTTACGAATACGCTCTGCAACTTCCTCTCCGCCGGCTAGATCAGTATTAGGTAATATTACAGCAAACTCTTCACCGCCATAACGACCGAATAAATCTCCCATGCGCAATAAGTCAATAATCGCTTGAGCCGTTTCAATTAATACCTTGTCACCTCCTTGATGACCAAAGGTATCATTTAATAATTTAAAATGGTCTAAATCGAGCATTACTAAGGCAAGGTCTTGTTTATAGCGACAGGCTCGAGAAAACTCTACAGCTAAGCATTCTTCCCAGTGCTTACGGTTGAAGGCTTGAGTTAAGCCATCAATACGATTAGATAAAGCCAGTTCTTGCAACGCTTTATTTAATTGACTTTGGTAATGACAAACGTCTGTAACATCTTCAATTAAAATACAAATACGCTCAACATCACCTTCAACTTCAACAGGTAAAAAAGTACAGTTTTGTGCCATAAAGTCACTATCTGTAGTGATCGGGCGTGAATGTGAAAGTTCAAATAGATGGTGGCGTTGCTCCCAGCCGCAAAATGATTGGGTTTTTAATTGTATTACACTGGATAATTTACGTTCAAACCACTTTTTAGGTAACTCAGGAAAAACAGTAAAAATACTTTGACCGATAACTGGTTGGTTACTTTTGTTGGCATGCACTTCTAAAAATCGATTCCACATAAGAATATTAAACTTATTATCGAGAATCAAAATTCCGGTATTTAATCGGTTTGAGATATTGCTACAAAGTGCATCTAACATCATTAAAACTCTGCCAATATGCGATCAATGACCGTTTTAATGTTCATAATGGCTTCTTCTGGAATTAATAACACCATATCACAATTGAAAGAGTAATCTGTCACTTGGTAACTGATACGAACTTTTAGTGCTAAATCCCAATTAAATGCCTGTTGTTGCAAGTGTTTATTTATGGTGCCTAAATTTCCCGATAACAACCTCGGGGCACTATAAGACATCTGATTATCTATCTGACTGGCAAACACATTGAGAAATGTTGTGGTTAAAATTGAACTTAAATCGATAATTTGCTCATCAAAAGTCAATTCTTCTGCTTCATATCCGAGCAAATCAGCCAAACGATGCGAATCTTGTGGCTGATACATCAGTAATGCTTCACCACGGATACCTTCGTAACCAAAAAAACCTTGGCTAACAACCGCCGTTGCTTTTAAATTTTGGTTAAGGGTATCGAACAGGTGCTCAGCCTTTACTTGCTCTATGCTAGGTACTTTTAAGTAGACAAAGGTGTCCAAATAACGAGCCAGCTGATCGCTTGCCTGCCCCATTGCGACATTAATCAATTCTTGCAAACAATCTTGCTGATCTTCAGTTAAGTCAAATGCATTCATAGGAAACCATGCGTTCTCAGGTGTTCATTTAAAATATCTAATTGGATAGGTTTACGCAAAAATGCTTTTGCACCTAATTCAAGCACGCGATTTTGCATTTCTGGCTGCACATCAGCAGAAATAACAAATACCGGCAATTGAATATTCTCTTCTTTTAATGCTTGCAAAACCCCTAAGCCATCAACAATTGGCATGGTTAAATCCAGAAACAGAATGTCAATCTTTTGACTTCGTAATATATCGAGGGCTTCTTGACCATTTTGCGCTAATTGTACATCTTTCGATAAACTTTCAGGAAGGCTTCTAAACACTTGCTTCCGAGCTAAGTTAGAGTCATCACAAATAAGAACATTTGTACTCATTTGACACTAATCCTTTATTATTTTTTATTAACACTCAATTTACCTTAATTTTGTGCTGCTGTTAATTACTAATGCTAATAAAAGTGCCGATATTTTCAACTTTATCGTTGAAAAAGGCGAATAAAGGGCAAGTTTTGTTTTCTTTGGGTGTGAAAGTGAAGATGAGGATAACAACATGAGCGTCACCTAGTTTAATGTTCAGGTAGCCGTTTTTTACCAAATAAATAACCAAGCTTCAGCTAAAGCCATGCTAATAATAACGTACCACACTGCTCATTTTCGTAAATTACATTATTTTTAGCACAGGTGAAGATGCTTCAACCGATGGCAAACCGTAGCGAAATTCAGTTACCCTACTCGCAATTAACCGATTAATAACTCAAGAAAGGCTAATGACATAGCCGCAGACAACAAATATATACAGGTCGCTTTCCAACTATAGGTGGTTAATTTCATCATTTTCTCCTTATTCAATCTTGCAATAAAATGCCTTTAGCAGACGAGTATAAGTAATATAACTGGTTAACCTCTGCTGATATTAAAAATAATCAGCAGTTCCCGTGCCAACATATCCATTCACTTTAATTTCGACTGGGTAAACGACGGTGCTAGTATTGTGATCTCACACTGACTTATCCTTCATAGGCGCAAGTTTAAATAGCAACTAGGCAAAACACTGCCGCGCTAAGTGGGCATTCAAAGTGTAATGGCAAGAATAAACCTGCAAAAGCGTATTGCCTGAAATAAATTCATGATTGCTTTGCGGTATTGGCGCTAGCTAAGTTTCGGCTATAAACTGAAGGGAAAACACTGAAAATGTTTAAGCATTTGTTCGCGTCGTAACACCAAAAAGTATAACAAATAAGAAATTAATCGGCTTAGTAGAGCAGAAGGAAAGCAGTTAAGAGAGAGGATTTGCGGTATTACGACCAGGTTAGGTAAGGTTGATGCTTGCGTAACCAGTTTTTGCTAGCTTGATATTCAGGGCAATGCTGAGCAACCAGCTGCCAAAAACCTACAGAATGATTCATATGTTTCAGGTGACATAGTTCATGAATAATAACGTAGTCAATCACCCAATTCGGTAACATCTTTAATAAATAATTAAAGCTTAATTCACCACGACTATTACAACTTCCCCAGCGTGCTTTATATTTCCTGACCTTAAACGATGATGGATACAGCGACACTTGTTGCGAAAACACCAACAACTTTTGAGTAACATAATCCTCAATGCGCTCTTTAAACCAACTCGCTATTTGCGATTTCACCTTAGTGAAAATAATCTTTGAGTGTAAATCGTGATTTTTATAACGAGGATGTAGAACTACCGTTAAGCGCTGCTCAGCCTGATTATGAAAAACATTACTTTGGCCAAATTCAACGATAATATGATGAGGTAAGCCATCTATAAAGATAGATGATTGATGAGTCTGAGTTAGGCCGAAAAATTGCGGCATAAATTGGGGATTTAATAATAGCTGCTGCTTTTGCTCGGCAACTTTTTTCTCCAGCCAATCCAATTTCGATTGTATTAGCTGATCAAGATAAGTCGTTTTAACAAACTTAGGAGCTCTGACTAAAACTTCTGCATTTCTCACTTGCAAAGCAATAGTTTTTCTTCGAGCACTGCGAATCAGTTGATATTCCAAAACATCACCAAAATTATTTACTCAGATAAAGCTAAGGTTTAGCAGCCAACGTAGCAAAAAGTGTGTGGCTAAATCAAGCCACTAAGCTACAGCAGATTTGGTTTTAGCGCTCACTTTTACATTCGTTGCTTTTGGTTTTTTGGCTTTTTCAGTGCTGGTAACATTCTCGGCTTCGAAAACTTTAGCAGCTTCCGCTTCACTTTCAGTCTTCTTTTGACTCGTACTAGCCGGTTTTTTACTAGCAACTTTAGCTTTTTTAGCTTGCAAAGCGATCAGTACATCTTCACGATTTTGCGCTAAATATACGCTGAGTTCTTCACGGATACTTTCAGAAAGCTCGACAGGTGCTTGTTCAAACATCTCAGATAAATTATCTGCCATATCGAGCATTTTATCATATTCATCTGCGGCTTTTTTATCCATGAACGTTTCTACCTCCACACCTTGTCTTATCACGACAAATCGACTTTCAACTGCCATTGTTTTCCCTTATTTCACTATTTGCTAAACTCGAATCATTGCTATCATGCAATTATGCGTGCATATACCACTTCAACAAAGACTGTACATATTCCCAGTATCATACCCTGATTTAACCAAAATACCAGAAATTATTATTAGACCGCTAAATTTTCATGGTGTTTATCTTACGATATATAACCTGATGACAGATTAATCTTTGCAGAAATACCAATAGCTGTAAGATTTCATGTCAATAAATCGATTTACTCTCCCAATATCATGATAAAAAGTAACCCCTAAACAGCCAATTAGCTAATACGGCGATAATATTACAGCTGATTAATTGTTACACCCTATGTGCCAATGGTTACAACTTTATTTTATTAATAAGCCACTATTAGTCTGTACACAGTACAAAGTAACTTTATATGTATATGGAGAGTAAAATGAAGACTTTAAAACTATTAGCCACTGCCACTATTACCTGTTCAATGTTATCGCTTGCAAGCTTTAGTAGTCATGCCATGGACAAATATATTGAAACGGCCCTGATTGACGTGTGTAAATCGAGCTTAACTAACAGCGTAGCGAGATTTAATAAAACAGTGAAATCTTATAATTTACCCGTAAAAACTGTCGCGCTGAAAGTTGTTTGTAATGGTGATGA
>JBFJQB010000090.1:0-11385 GCA_041616855.1 Cognaticolwellia sp.
CAGCAAGAAGACCAGCAAGAAGACCAGCAACAAGGCGAGAGTGATCAGCAAAACCAATCTGAGCAACAATCACAAAAAACTCAACAAGCACAGAATCTTGAAGATACTGATAATGAAAACAGTGCTCAAGCCCAAGCAATGGCAGAGCAATTAACCAAAGAAACTGAACAAAAGCATCAACAGCTACTTAACAAAGTAACCGATGACCCCTATATGTTACTGAGAAATAAAATGCAATTAGAGTATCAAAAACGTCATCAAGATCGCCGAAATGTAGGAGTTAAGAAAAAGTGGTAAAAGTTATAATTTCATTATTGGCTATTTTATACTCGCTCAATAGCTACGCGTTAACAAAGGTCACAGCCTCTGTTGATAAAAACCCCGTGGTCGTCAATGAATCATTAATCTTAACTGTTACCGCCGATGACGATGTCGCTAGTAATGCGTTAGATACCTCAATGCTATTAACAGACTTTATTGTCGGACGTACCTCGGTTAGTTCACAAACCAGCATGGTGAATTTCAACACCACACGCAGCACGACATGGACCACAGTCTTGATCGCCCGTAAGCCAGGTGAGTTAACTATCCCAGCGTTTAATATTGATGGCGTAAAAACTCAACCCATCGCCCTTAAAGCGTTGGCAGCGAGCAATTCGCCGACAACAAGCCAGCAAGACTTGTTTATCACCACCGAGGTATCAGCCACTGATATCTACGTGCAGCAACAAATCACCCTCACGATAAAAATACATTTGGCGGCAGACTTGAAACGTGGCAGCCTAACCGAGCCAGTATTAGCTGGGGCTAACATCTTACAAGTGGGCAAAGATAAAGAGTCTGAAAACATTATCAACGGTAAACGTTACCGCATTATCGAACGAGTATATGCCATAAGTCCGCAAGAAAGTGGCGAGGTAACGTTAAAATCACCGGTTTTTTCTGGCGAAATCATCATGCCATCATCAAGACGCTCTAATTTTTTAAGTTTTGCCGATACCAAACCTGTCAGTGTGATAGGCGATGATATTCCATTAACAGTAAAAGCTATTCCAGTTCAAGTGAGTGGCGTATGGCTGCCCAGTGAGTTATTGGCCTTGCATCAAGAGTGGCAGCCAGAGCCTAGTCAATTTAAAGTTGGAGAGCCAATTACGCGCACTATTACCTTAACTGCTGTAGGGCTTTCAGAAGAACAATTGCCAGAAATTGATATGACAGTACCTTCAGGGCTGAAAGTTTATCCTGACCAAGCTGAGCAGCACACGGGGCTAAACAATGACCGACTAGTCAGTCAAAAGGTGGTTAACTTTGCCATTGTTGCCAGCCAAGCAGGTGAATATCTGTTACCTGAAATCAACATACCTTGGTGGAACACCGTAACTAACCAAGCGCAAATAGCCAAAATTCCAGCGCAAAAAATCACCGTACTCGCTAACGCTGATTTAGTGCCAACACAGCCAGAAAAAACTCCGGCCTTTCATCTTGAAAAACCAACAACTACAACGATTGCTGAACCGGCAGTTATTCCACAAAACAACTTTTTACAATGGCTATTTTTAAGTTTATGGCTGATCACACTAGTCGCATGGTTTATTTCTGCTAAACGCCCTTTTAAGCGTCAAAAAGAGAGTAACCCAATTAGTGCTAAAACTAACAGTGCGCAGCTTTCGTTGATGGCAGCATGTAAACAAAATAATGGTGAAGCCGCATTAGCCACACTACTGCCGTGGGCATGCTCACAAGCACGTGAACGCAAGCACAGGGACTCACTGAGTACATTAGATTCATTGCACGGTTACTTTAACGATAAAGCGCTTTCAGAGGCCATTATTGAATTGCAGCAAAGCTACTATGGTAAAAACCCTAGCCAGTGGTCAGGCAAAAAACTACTTCACGCTATTCAAGCTGTTAATAAAACCAACCACGACAAAGCAGTTAATTCTACAATTGACCTCAACCCCTAGTTAATACAGAAAACTTATCGAATAAAAAGGGCTATTACCATAATAGCCCTTTTTACTTGCTCAGCTTTGCTGCAATACCCGCCATCAATCTCATATCAACACCAAGGCAAAAGCCAACTTCTTTCACTTTTAAATCACTAGCACGCTATAGTGAATATATCTAAATACTTTCTTTAATTGGAAATTAAATCTCACAGCCTCAGGTCTCTTACAACATGGCGACAAAACAAGTTAGATACGAAGCACTCGTTAAAGCGTTACATGCTGATTTATATCGATATGGCTACTGGTTATGCCACGATAAGCATATTGCTGAAGACTTAGTGCAAGAAACATTTTTACGTGCCTGGCGCGCGCTTGACTCGTTGAAGGACGAAAAAGCGGCAAAGTCATGGTTAATTACCATTCTTCGCAGAGAAAATGCACGTCGATTTGAACGCAAGCGTTTTGACATGAGCGAATATGAAGAGGCAACGATTACCGATGTAAAGGCTCTTAGTAGTGAACAAGATATTGAAAATCATTGGTTGCGTGAGAAAATCGCTCAGTTACCTGAAGAATACCGCGAACCTCTAGTTCTACAAGTTATTGGCGGCTTCAGCGGTGAAGAAATAGCTAGCATGTTGTCATTAAACAAAAATACTGTGATGACACGATTATTTCGTGCACGCAATCAATTGAAAGAGGCCGTAGACAACGAGCCAAAATTAAGAGGTCGACATAATGGATGATTTGCAAATAAGACGATGTATATTAGCAGATCCGAAAAGTCGGGACGAAGCGATGCTTAACGCGCTCAAAAGTGATCCGACAAAAGAAAAATTTGCTAAAGAAGTTGAAGCCCTCGACTTTGAAATTGCTCGAGCGATGTGTATTCCTACCCCTGACGATTTAGCAAACAAGTTAATTTTACGCCAAACACTTGCCAGTCATCAGCAACAAAAAAGCAAGAAACGTATTCGGTTAGCGATGGCAGCATCGGTCGCGTTTGTTATGGGCTTAAGCATTAACTTTATGATGTTTTCGAACAGCTATAAAAACTTAGGTGACTATGCCATTGCCCACGTTAACCATGAGGCGGAGCACTTTTCAAATAATGACCTGTCCTCAGTGACACTAGCATCATTAAACGAGAAAATGGCAGTATTTAACGGCAGTTTTAACAGTACCTTAGGTACCTTAATTTTTGCTGATTATTGTCGCTTTGACGGTAACAAAAGTCTGCATTTAGTATTTCAAGGCCAAGCGAGCCCAGTGAATATGTTTATATTACCTAATGATAAAGATATTGAATTTATTGCCAGTTTTGCTAACGATAAATTACAAGGCCGTTCATTACACTTTAACCATTCAAACATTATCGTGGTTGGAGATAAAAAGGAGCCAATAGAGCAATGGCGAGAACGAGTTAACCAAAATATCAGTTGGTCGATTTAATATTAATTAATACTGTAGGGGCGAATTTATTCGCCATGGCACCAACCTAAATATAACCACAAAAACGATGGCTAAAGCCGCCTCTACAAATAAAAAACCAATACCCCATCAAATATCAGTTTCAATACCCTCGGTCGATTCGTCAATAAAACATACCGTAGAGGCGAATTTATTCTCCGTGGCACCTAGCTAAAAATAAACACAAAAAAAGGCGACTAACGTCGCCCTTTCATTTCATTTATACTGACAGCTCAAAACTAAAAGCATATAGCTATATCTTAACTATGCTTTGCAGCAACTTCGTCAAACATGGCTTCTAGTTCTGGCTGCTCTTTTGCCGTCAGTCGACTGACCAAAACAATAGCAATACTGGCCATAATAAAACCAGGGACAATTTCATACATAATCGAGCTTAACGATTCACCATTAATAGTGATTGGCGCGTACATCCAGATCAACACGGTCACAGCCCCTGTTAACATACCGGCTAATGCGCCATGTCGGTTCATTTTCTTCCAGTACAGGCTCATAATCACCAAGGGACCAAATGCCGCACCAAATCCTGCCCAAGCGTTACTCACTAAGGTAAGTATTGAACTTTCTCGATCGTAAGCAAGAGAAATCGCCACAAGAGCTACCAAAGCCACCGATAAGCGGCCAACAAAAACTAATTGCTTTTCGCTGGCGCTTTTATTCAAAAAGGCTTGATAGAAATCACCGGTTAATGAGCTTGAAGTTACCAATAATTGCGAAGAAATTGTACTCATAATTGCCGCGAGTATTGCCGCTAGTAAAAAGCCAGCGATTAGCGGATGAAACAACACCTGTCCTAATAAGATGAAAATCGTTTCAGCATCATCTATCTTCATACCTGTTTTAGCCACATATGCCAAGCCAGCAAAGCCGGTTGCCATAGCGCCAAACAAAGAAACGATCATCCAACTCATACCAATCTTTCTTGCTTTGGGTAAGTCCTCTACTGAGCGAATCGCCATAAAACGAACAATAATATGCGGTTGACCAAAATAACCTAATCCCCATGCCAAGGCGGAAATTATCGCCACAATACTTACGCCACTAAATAGATTTAAAAAATCAGGATTAATTTGCTCAATCGTTTGCAACATAGCACCTGTTCCGCCAACATCGTTAATTGCCACAATCGGAACTAACACCAAGGCAACAAACATAATGCAGCCTTGAACAAAATCAGTAAGACTCACCGCTAAAAAACCACCAAAAAGCGTGTAAAGCACTACGACACCTGCAGTAATATACAGCCCTATTTCATAGCTTAAACCAAACGAACTCTCAAAGAGTTTACCGCCAGCAACAATGCCTGAAGAAGTATATAAAGTGAAAAATATAATAATAACCACCGACGAGGTGATGCGAAGTGCACGTGAGTTATCAGCAAAGCGATTTTCGAAAAAATCAGGCAGAGTGATCGAGTCTTTTGCCAACTCGGTGTAAGTTCTTAATCTAGGTGCAACAATAATATAATTTAAATACGCTCCGATGATTAAGCCAAAAGAAATCCAAGCACTACTTAGGCCAGTTAAAAACATCGCTCCAGGCACACCCATTAGCATCCAACCACTCATATCTGATGCACCGGCAGAAAGCGCAGTTACCCCAGGGCTTAAACCACGCCCCCCCAGCATAAAGCCAGATACATCACTGGTTGATTTTCTATAGGCATACAAGCCTATTCCTAACATAACGATAAAATATAGTGCCAATGAAATCATTGTTCCTACAGCCATTTAACCTCCAAAAAAATTTAACCAAACAAAGTAACGTAACGATAACTCCCTCGCATGGTATGCAACTGTTCAAATAAAGTGCACTGTAGCACTTATTTGAACTCGAACAGAAATAATATGCTGATTAAATAGCGGATTCCAAGTTTTTTCGTGAGTAATAACACATATTTGTGTTATAAATAAGCTAGCTAATGTTAAAATTAATCTTCACCGCACAGTAATACCAAACAGACATTATAAAATTATCTGTTAGACATCGGATTAATCAGGGATTTTTATGTACTTTTATGCAGCTAGGCAGCCAATTTTAGATAAAGAAAAAAAACTCTTTGCCTATGAGCTATTGTTTCGCGATAGCATCGTTAATGTCTTCCCAGATGTTGACGCTGACGAGGCTACAACTAGAATGATCGAAGCCAGTAACTTTAATCTTGGTATCAGTGAATTTACC
The DNA here is from genome assembly GCA_041616855.1 of Cognaticolwellia sp. Taxonomy (GTDB): domain Bacteria; phylum Pseudomonadota; class Gammaproteobacteria; order Enterobacterales; family Alteromonadaceae; genus Cognaticolwellia. The sequence goes on from JBFJQB010000090.1 coordinate 5,619, forward strand.
GGTAATAAGCCCGCTTTTATCAACTTTACTTTAGAAACTCTTATCCAAGGGTACCCTGAAACGTTAACCACAGATGAAGTCGTCGTCGAAATATTAGAAACGGTAAAACCAGGTAAAAGATTATTAGCAATTTGCAAAGATTTAAATGAAAAGGGCTACACCATTGCCCTAGATGATTATATTCATCAGGGAGTTTGGCAACATTTCTACCCTTTTATTCATATTATCAAAATTGACATACAAGACACTTCTTTAGATACTATAGAAGCTGTAAAAGTTGCCATTGAAGCTTTCCCACATATAAAACTATTGGCAGAGAAAGTTGAAACCTATGAAGAATACAACCAAGCCGTAGAGTTAGGTTTTGAATTATTCCAAGGTTTCTTCTTTGCTAGACCCGAGATGGTAAAAACTAAAAGTTTATCACCTTCACAAATGGCGATGGCAGAGTTACTTTACGAAACATCAAAAAAAGACTTAGATCTAGCCAGTATTACCTCCGTTTTTGAACGCGATGTAACTTTGTCCTATAAATTACTGCGTTATGCAAACTCTGCAATTTTTAAACGCCGTAATGAAATTTCAACTATTAAACAGGCACTTGTTACATTAGGCTCAGCAGAATTAAAACGTTTTCTTGGCTTAATGTTTGCCTCAAACATTAACCCTGACAAACCTTCTGAACTGATTAATGAAGCGATGGCACGGGCAAAATTTTGTGAGTTAATGGCAAGCGAAGTTAAGTCACCCATAGATAATTCTATCGCCTTTTTAACCGGCTTATTGTCACTCATTGATGCAATTGTTGATGAAGACTTAGAAAGTATTCTTACAAAGCTACCTTTAGCTCAGGAAATAAAAGACACTCTACTCACCCGTAAAGGGGTATTGGCTGCCTTGATCATGCTCTTAGAGTTTATTGAGCGAGCAGAATGGTCGAAAACAACCGCTGTAATGCAAAAGCTTGGCTTAGAAAAAGATAATGTTATTAAAAACTATAATGAAGCCATTGCTTGGGCTGATGAACAATCAAAAGCGAACTATTAACACACAAATAACAGACTAATCGGTAAACTCCCAAAGCCTTTAGCTATATTAAAAAAAACTAATATTTTCATATTAGGTTTTTTTATAACTTGTGAATTAGCATCGAAAAAACTGTTTACGAATATTGCTCTGCAATCCAATTCTGATACGAACCATCCATAACACTTTGCCACCAAGTTTCGTTATTTAAATACCATGCAACTGTTTTAGCAATACCCGTTTCAAATGACTCTTTCGGCTGATAACCTAACTCATCATTGGTTTTTGTCGCATCAATGGCATAACGGCGATCATGGCCGGGTCGGTCTTTCACATAACTAATAAGTGATTTTGTATTTTTCGCCATAGCAGCTTTAGCTTTTGGAAAGCGAGTCGCTAGCTCTGAATTTTTAATAAATTCTTGCTCTACCAGTTTTGAAATAGTTTTAACAATATCAATATTCGCCCATTCGTTATTCCCCCCAATATTGTAATTCTCGCCAATACGACCATTTTGTAATACTAAATCAATACCATAAGCATGATCTTCTACATATAGCCAATCACGAATTTGTCGACCATCACCATATATAGGTAAGGCTTTATCATGCAGGATATTAGTAATCACTAATGGAATTAATTTCTCTGGAAAATGAAATGGCCCGTAATTATTCGAACAATTACTGGTAGTTATGTTTAAACCATAAGTATGATGATAAGCACGCACTAAGTGATCGCTCGCTGCTTTACTTGCCGAGTAAGGTGAATTAGGCGCATAAGCAGTATCTTCGGTAAAAGCCGCATCGGTAGGTGACAAAGTACCATACACTTCATCAGTAGATACATGATGAAAACGATGCCCCTCTAGTATACTTTCACCATCTAACCAAACTTTTTTGGCCGCCTTAAGTAAACTATAGGTTCCTATAATATTCGTTTCAATAAAAGCATCTGGACCAGTAATAGAACGATCAACGTGTGACTCTGCAGCAAAATGTACTAAAGTATCAATGCCGTATTCATTGAGCAACTTTTCAATTAACGCTTGATTGCAAATATTACCGTGTACAAAGGAAAAGTTAGCTTTGCCTTTTACACTATCTAAATTCGTAATATTACCCGCGTAAGTGAGCGCATCAAGTACTACAATGTGATCAGCTGGATATTTAGCCATCCAATAATGTACAAAGTTAGCACCAATAAAGCCTGCCCCACCTGTAACTAATAGTTTTTTCATAATAATCTCTAATTAATTAACTCTGCTTATGCTTTGCACTCAGCTTTTAACGCTGACATCATATGTTTTAACTGCTCTTGCCAATGCGTCAATTTCAGATCTGGTAAAACTTGCACTAAACTCGATTTATCCAACACACTATAGTGCGGACGTTGAGCGGGTGTTGGATATTGAGAGGTGTTGATCGGCTTAATAACTATTTTTTTATCTAGCAAGCCAAGCTCTAAAGCAATATTTTGAATAGCCACTGCAAAATCAAACCAGCTCGCTACACCCGTATCTGTATAATGATGAACACCAATAACTTTGTTAGTTAAGCTTGCAGTACAAGCTTTCGCTAAACCTTTTGCATAGGTTGGACTACTAATTTGATCGCTGATAACACCAAGCTCAGGTTTAGACTCCATTAAATTCAGCATGGTTTTTACAAAGTTATTACCGTGAGTTGAATACACCCAAGATGTGCGAATAATAGTGCTGTGCTCTGGATAAATATCGGCAATTAATTGCTCTCCTTGAGCTTTACTCGCACCGTAAACACCTAAAGGATTGATTTCATCACCGGGTAAATAAGGCGCACCTTTATTACCATGAAAAACAAAATCTGTCGATATGTGAACAAAAGGCACGGATAATGTTTTACAAGCTTGAGCTAAATTACCCACTGCTTTAGCATTTAATGCGTAAGCGCTTTCAACATTACTTTCCGCTTTATCAACTTCTGTATATGCAGAGGCATTAATAACCCCCTCAGCATTATGCTTCTTTAAGCTGTCAACTATTGCTGATACATCTTGCACAATAATATCATCTCTGCCTAAACAAACTATTTCTTGTTCATGTGTCGAAAGTTGATTTAGTTCCCAAGCAAGCTGACCAGATTTACCAATAACAATAATTTTCATTTTACTGTTTGTCATTATTTATCTATTTACCTAACAATTTAACTGAACGAGGGGGCATCATTAAACAAGAGCCCTACTTCATCTTTCATTGACAATGAAGGTTTTCTGCCGCCAACCAATGGCCAATTAATATTTAACTGTGGATCATTCCATAATAACGACACTTCATGCTCAGGGGCGTAATAGTCAGTACATTTATAAACGAACTCTGCAGATTCACTCATGACATAAAAACCGTGAGCAAAACCTTCTGGCACCCATAACTGACGTTTATTATCAGCCGAAAGTACTACTCCTACATGTTGACCATAAGTCGGTGATGATTTACGCATATCTACCGCAACATCATAAACCTCGCCAGATGTGACGCGTACAAGTTTACCTTGAGTATTTTTCAGCTGGTAATGCAACCCTCGTAAAATGCCATGGCTTGATTTACTATGATTCTCTTGCACAAAAATGCGTTCTGCGCAATTATTGCTAAACTCATCAACCCGAAAGGTCTCCATAAAAAAACCACGTTCGTCACCAAACACATTCGGCTCAATTATTTTCACATCCACAATAGCGGTATCGATATATCGCATTAAAACACCCGCTCTTCAATCAATTTTATTAAATACTCACCATAACCACTTTTTCGCAAAGGCTGTGCTATTTCACGTAGCTTTTCTTCATTTAACCAACCATTACGAAAGGCAACTTCTTCAGGGCAATTAACCTTCAAACCTTGCCGTTTATCAATAGTAGCGATAAATTGTGCCGCCGCGAGTAAATCATCATGGGTACCGGTATCAAGCCAAGCCGTACCACGGCCCATAATTTCAACTTTTAACTCACCTGCTTGTAAATATTGATCAATCACTTCCGTAATTTCTAACTCACCGCGAGCAGATGGCTTAACCTTTTTCGCAAAATCCACTACCCGTGAGTCGAAAAAGTACAAACCGGGGACTGCATAGTTTGACTTAGGCACTTGAGGCTTTTCTTCAATTGAAATAGCCGTACCGCTAGCATCAAATTCAACAACACCGTAAGACCGAGGGTTTGAGACGTGATAGCCAAAAACCGTGCCCCCAGCTTTTTGCTCATTCGCATTCTTTAGTGACTTAATCAAATCATGACCGTAAAACATATTATCACCTAGCACTAAAGCAGCAGCTGAACCGGCAAGGAAGTCTTCCGCCAGAATAAAAGCTTGTGCTAATCCATCGGGGCTAGGTTGTATTTTATACGAGATTGATATGCCAAAATTTTCACCGTTGCCAAGCAAATCCTCAAAGCGATGAATTTCTTCTGGAGTTGAAATAATCAAAATTTCCCTGATGCCTGCCTGCATTAACGTAGCAAGTGGGTAATAAACCATAGGTTTATCATAAACCGGCATCAATTGCTTACTCACTACTTTGGTTAACGGATAAAGTCTTGTGCCGCTACCACCAGCTAAAATTATTCCTTTGTGCATACGACTCTCCTATTTTAATAAGCTTTTATAAACTCTCTGCACTAGTAATTAACCCTTCCACTAGCTTACTATTCCAAACTAGCTACTCAAAACCATTCGGGTTTTCAGACTGCCAGCGCCATGTGTCGGCTATCATAGTCGCTAAATCACGCTTTGCCTGCCACGTAAGTAAAGTATTGGCAACACTGGCATTAGCATAGACAGTGGCAATGTCACCTGCCCGGCGAGGTACAATTTTAAAAGGAATTTCTTGCCCTGAAATTTCTTTGAAAGTATTAACGATTTCTAAAACTGACGTGCCTTTACCTGTGCCTAAGTTGATGGGGACACAGCCTTTAATATCGTTAAGTTTCTCTAATGCTTTGACATGGCCTTGTGCTAAATCCACTACATGAATGTAGTCTCTCACCCCTGTGCCATCAACTGTTGGGTAATCATCACCAAAAACCTGTAGCTCAGCTAAACGGCCAACGGCGACTTGCGACACATAAGGTAATAAGTTGTTAGGAATACCATTAGGGTTTTCACCAATCAAGCCAGACTCATGCGCGCCAATCGGATTAAAATAACGTAAACAAGCAATTGACCATTCATCATCACTTTTTGCCAAATCAAATAATATGTTTTCAATCATCAACTTGGTTTGACCATAAGGGTTAGTCGCCGAAGTTGGCATAGTTTCATCAAGGGGAGACGGGTTATTTTCACCATAAACCGTTGCAGATGAACTAAACACTAGGTTTTTAACGCCGTGTTCCGCCATCACTTGCAGTAGCGTAATCGAGCCAGCGACATTGTTATGATAGTAACTCAAAGGAATGGTACTTGACTCACCAACGGCTTTTAAGCCGGCAAAGTGAACGACAGCTTCAATATTATGTTGGGAGAATACTTGTTCCATTGCATTGCGATCGCAAATATCCGCTTTAATAAAAGTGACACTTTTACCGGTGATTTGTAAAATGCGATCAAGTACTAAGGTAGAAGAGTTGACAAGATTATCAACAATGATAATGTCTTTATCTAGCGCTAATAATTCCACAACAGTATGACTACCAATAAATCCTGTACCGCCAGTGATCAGTAAACTCATCTAAAAAGCCCTTGTAACGTGTTAAAATGTGTAATGTTAAA
>JBFJQB010000091.1:0-11367 GCA_041616855.1 Cognaticolwellia sp.
ATTATTTACTAACCTTGAAACAGAAACTCGTAAACTATTGCAAGTAGTCTTATTCGCCCAGCCAGAATTAGATGAAAGGCTTGCTGAAAAAGCATTTCGACAATTGAAGCAACGGATTACCTTTTCTTATAAATTGCGGGCAATGACCGGGTATGAAGTTGAGCAATATATTCAGCATAGATTACACGTGGCGGGGTACAAAGGCGCGAGTTTATTTCGCCATCGTGTCGCGAAAAAAATTGCTAAAGTGACAAAGGGAATACCTAGATTAGTGAATATCCTCTGTCACAAAATGCTAATGTTAGGCTACGGTGAAGGCTCTTATCAACTCACCAACAAACATTTACGCTACGCCATTGAAGATACTGAAGGTATGCAAAGTCAAAAAACACGCCCTACTTACGTTGTTGCTTTGCTACTTTCTTTAATGATTTTTGCGCTTTATTACACATGGGGTCTTTGGGAATTGTCAGTATGAGTGTTATCAATCAAATGCTAAAAGATCTTGATCAAAGAAACAGTGAGCATACTGGCGAACAGAGTATTGTTGCGCCGATGGCAAGCAAAAGCTCATCCCGTAAGTTAATGGCGGTTGTGTCTGTCGCGTTAGTAGCCATATTGTTAGCTGCAATGTTCGCTTGGCAACTCTATAATGAAAATAAACACTTTAAAGCGCAGCTTCAGCAACAAACGGTTATTAATAGTGCCCAAAAAATTATCAATGAAGCTGCAAGTGATAACAATAATGTCAATGCGTTAGAGTCCACTCAGAGTCAACAGAGTGCGCTAATAACGGAAGTTAAATCGCCATTGATAGCCAAAGAAACTGTGTCTTTGCCGAAAGCACTTAGCGATACAACGCAAACAATTGCAAAAGATAATGACGATAGCAGCGTTACAGAAACAACGCATATTAATCATGTGCCTAGCGAACCAACACAGACCACAACATCTCAATCAAGTCACATGACTTTACAGGCCGATAAACTCCCAGTGCTTGAAGAACAAAGCACTGCTGAGTTTGAGCAAGCACAAGTGCCAGCACCCAGTTTAACGATTTCACGCACGCAACTATCGCCACAAGCATTAGCGGAAAATAAAATTAGCCAAGCTGAACAAGCAATGGAACGTAATGACCTAGCGAAAGCCGAATCGTTATTTGAAGAGGTGTTGTTGGTGGTGCCAGAGCATGAAACGGCGCGCAAACAACTGGCAGCGCTGTGGTATGGTAAAAAATATTATCAAGATGCTGTTAACCTGTTATCTCAGGGGATTGCTATTGCGCCACAAGCACAAGAAATGCGCTTAATGAGTGCTCGCATATACTATGAACAAGGGCAGGCGAGAGATGCATTCAATATATTAAGCCCTGTGCAGCACAGCAACAGCACTGAAATACAAGCACTTTTAGCCAGTACCGCCGCGGAGCTTAATGAGCACGTTAATGCCATTAATGCCTACCGAAAATTAATCACTCTTGAGCCTGATGTTGGGCGTTGGTGGTTAGGGTTGGCCGTTTCACTAGACAGTACAGCTAAGTTTGAGTTAGCAAGCGATGCGTATAAGCAAGCAATAGCAAGTAATAATTTATCAACGGCGGCAATACAATTTGCTCGGCAGCGCTTGATAGAGTTAGGAGAATAATATGCCAGCACCTAAATTAAAAATGCGTTTGGGCGATTTACTCGTTCATGAACACATTATCACCAATGAACAACTCATGCAGGCGCTAAACAGCCAAAAGACTAGTGGTAGAAAACTCGGTGATACCCTAATAGAATTGGGCTATATCAGTGAACAACAGTTATTGGAATTCTTCGCGCAACAGTTAGATGTGCCCTTTTTAGATATAAGCCAACGCCGAATTTCAACCGAAGTTGCTCTATTATTGCCTGAGGTGCACGCACGCCGTTTGCGCGCCATTATTATTGAAGATCAAGGTGATTCTGTACTGTTAGGTATGAGTGACCCTGCTGACTTAAGCGCGCTTGATCAACTTGAACAAATGCTCGCACCAAAAACATTAAAACTTGCTGTTGTCATGGAATCGCAACTCTATGATGCCTTTGACAGTTTATATCGTCGTACCGCTGATATTGAATCATTTGCTAGCCAATTAGAAGAAGAATACGATCAAAGTAGTGACTTTGACTTATCAAGCAACTTCCTTGATGAAGGTGGTGATGCAACGGTTGGTAAATTATTGCAATCGGTATTTGAAGATGCCGTGCAAATGCGTGCATCAGATGTTCATATTGAACCCGATGAAAACTCGTTACGTATACGCCAACGTATTGATGGTGTGCTTCAAGAAAACATTTTAAAAGAGAATAAAATTGCTTCGGCGATGGTATTACGTTTAAAGCTGATGGCAGGCCTAGATATATCTGAAAAGCGTTTACCGCAAGATGGTCGTTTTAATTTGCAAATTAATGGTCATAATATCGATGTCCGTATGTCGACAATGCCAGTGCAATATGGTGAATCCGTGGTAATGCGTTTGCTCGATCAATCGGCTGGCTTATTATCATTAGACGAAACTGGCATGCCCGCACATTTTGTCGAACGTATCAGGCATCAAATTTCACGTCCACATGGCATGGTGTTAGTAACGGGGCCAACTGGTAGTGGTAAAACTACCACCTTGTATGCCGCTTTAAGTGAGCTAAATAAAGCCAGTAAGAAAATTATTACCGTAGAAGATCCGGTAGAGTACCGCTTACCACGGGTAAACCAAGTACAAGTTAATAGCAAAATTAACCTGACCTTTTCTAGTGTTCTGCGCACCGCCTTACGACAAGATCCCGATATTTTAATGGTGGGTGAGATGCGTGATCAAGAAACAGTTGAAATTGGTTTGCGAGGCGCATTAACTGGTCATTTAGTGTTATCCACTTTACATACTAATGATGCTATTACCAGTGCGTTGCGCCTTTTAGATATGGGGGCAGCGGGCTTTTTAGTCGGTAGTTCATTGCGCGCGATCATCGCACAGCGCTTGGTGCGAAAAGTCTGTCAAAAGTGTCGACAGGATTATCAGCCTGATGACCAGGAATTGATGTGGCTATCTCATCTCGTTGGTGAAGACGTTAAAGAAATTAAGTTTAGTACAGGACGAGGTTGTCAAACCTGTCAGTACACCGGTTATAAAGGCCGTGTTGGTGTTTTTGAATTGCTAGAGATGAATGAGCCGATGATGGCGGCTTTAAAACGTGATGATACGGAAGGCTTTACTCAAGCTGCGAAACAGCACCCCGAGTTTAAGCCATTAGCACTGGCGGCGTTTGATTATGCTAAGCTTGGTGTAACGAGCGTTGAAGAAGTTTTGCGCTTAGTCGAAACCGTTGATGTGACAGGATAAGCCATAACATTATGCCAGCTTTTAATTATATTGGACGCGATGCCAGCGGTAGCAAGGTCACAGGGGCGATTGAGGCGGCTAACTCTGCTGTTGTTGCCGAGCAATTGTCACGTAAGCGCATTATCCCCACATCAATAGAAAGTGCTAAAAAAGCTGACGAGACGGATACCGCTAAAGATATAAACATCAGTGACCTATTAGGCCTTGATCAAGTTACTTTAGATGACTTAATTGTTTTTTGTCGGCAAATGTATGCCTTAGTGAAATCAGGTGTGCCGATTTTAAGAGCCATTGGTGGCATGGCAGAATCGAGTACTTCGGTAAAATTAAAGGCGGCCTTAGGCGAAATATCAACGCAATTAGAAGGCGGCTTTCCACTTTCCACCGCGCTGCATCAACATCCCAAAATATTCACTCCACTATTTGTATCGCTGATCCATGTTGGTGAGAACACCGGTAATCTCGATGACTCCTTTTTAAAACTTGCCAGCTATTTCGAACGAGAACAAGAAACCCGTAAGCGCATTAAAACCGCTTTACGTTACCCAAGCTTTGTATTAATTGCCTTGGTTGCCGCCATGGTTATTTTAAACATTTTTGTTATCCCCACCTTTGCCGATATGTTTAGCAAGCTCGGGGCTGATTTACCTTGGGCAACCAAAATGTTGATTGGCAGCTCAAACTTTTTTCTTGAATATTGGCCGCATATGTTGATTGCTAGTCTTATCGGTATTTTTGCCTTACGCCACTATTTGAAAACGCCAGCTGGTATGTACTTGTGGGATAAACGTAAATTGAAATTACCGGTTGTCGGTGGTGTCATTGAACGGTCAATTTTATCACGTTTTGCCCACAGTTTTGCCATTATACTGCGCGCGGGTGTCCCGATGACCTCAGGTTTAAGTTTAGTGGCTGATGCGGTCGATAACACCTATATGCGTGATAAAATTATGGCAATGCGCAGCAGTATTGAAAGTGGTGAGAGCCTATTACGGTCATCTGTTACCAGTAAGCTATTTACACCGCTAGTATTACAAATGGTGGCGGTTGGCGAAGAAACCGGTCGAGTTGATGAACTACTAGCAGAAGTAGGCGACTATTATGAACGAGAAGTTGATTATGAACTCAGTACCTTAACAGCTCGTATTGAACCTATTATGATCGCCATTGTTGCCGGTATGGTGCTAATACTTGCGCTAGGTATATTTAGCCCAATGTGGAATATGATGTCAGCATTTCAAGGCAAATAAAATGTTGACGAGAAGGATGATAAAACCATGACATCTTTACAGGTTGCTGAAAAAAGTGAAAAGTCACTAACAGAAATCCTGATTGTTGTTGTGTTAGTAGCGCTGTTGATGTCTAGCTTTATTTATTACTTTTTTAAGCATCAAGAGCAATTAACTCGGGCAGGTTTTCAATCAATTGCCCAAGTGTTTTCAGCGCGGGTCAATGGTATTCGCGCACAATGGTTTATGGATCAAAAGCCGCGTTACGTTATTGTTGAAAGTACGAATATACAGCCTGATGGCGGCAATAAGGTAAAAGTACCCGTTAATAAGGCCGGTTGGGTCGACGCCTCAGATGAGGTCATGTCGTGTCAAATGATTTGGCAATATGTTATGGAAACCCCTCTGTTGTACATGAAGCAGCCTATGGGAGCCGTTTTAGTTGAGCAGCAAAACGACGCGTTACAGTATTGCCAATATAGTTTATCCAGCGGTGAATATTTTACTTATCATCGACATAATGGCAAAGTGAGTGAAGTCAAGCAAGCAAACTGACCGCTATTAACTTGTTGTTATTGTCAGTTTTTTTTAAATTTAGGTGAAAAAATCACTAAGTAAGTGACTTTATTGCTATTTCGTTGTTAGAATCAAATTAATATTATAGTTAAGAGGTTGTTATGAATAAGCAGTCAGGTTTTACCCTTATCGAGTTAGTTATTGTTGTTGTTATCTTAGGGTTTTTGGCGGTTACCGCGATTCCTAAGTTCCTCGACTTAACTGATCAAGCTAAGCAAGCCAATATCGAAGGCATGGCAGGCGGGTTCGCCACAGCCGTTTCCTTGGCTCGTGCTCAATGGGAAGCAGAAGGTCGTCCAAAAGACGCCACTAACAGAAACTCGGTAGATTATGATGGTGCACAATTAGTACTAACGACTGAAGCTGCCGGTATTCGTCCAGGTTATGTCGTGTCATCAGTGGCTGGCGAAAATACTGGCGAAACTTTAGCTGGTAACTTTACCTCAGCAAACTGTGTTGATATTTGGCAAAATATTTTTCAGCAACCCCCACGAGTGACTGACGCTATCACGACATTAAACAGCGATAGCACGATGGACTATTTAGTGGCTAAGTCGGGTACAGGCGCAGCAACCCTATGTCACTTTTACTTAAAAGAAACCTTGAATAAAAATGCCAGTAATAACTTTATTGACCCAGGCACAGCGACAAGTACAGGTAATAGTTTTACTTATCAACCCGCAGACAGTTCAGTGATTGTTTATATCAATAATAATTAATTTTAAGAAGTAAAAAGGAAACGTTATGAAGAAGTTAACAAATAATAATATTAGTACGCAAAAAGGCTTTACCCTAATCGAATTAGTGGTTGTGATTGTGATTTTAGGTATTTTAGCCGCAACAGCTGCGCCTAAATTTATTGATTTAACCGGTGATGCTAAGCGCTCTGTGATGAAAGGAGTACAAGGTAGTATTGAGAGTGCGGTTAGCATGGTGCATGCAAAAGCGCTTGTAGCGGGTAAAACTGTTGGTAGCAATACCGTTATCATTGATAGTAAACATTATGCACTAGTGAATGGATACCCAGCCGCAGCAAGTTTATCAGGTGGTACTGGTGCTGACGCAGCTAATGCAATTGGTATTTTAGGCTTACTAGATATTAACGGTAGTACTGACGGTCTCACTGGTGATTTTAAAATAACGAGTGCAGATCCTGCGATTATTCAACACGCCAGCGCAGTAAGTGGAGCATCTACGGCATGTAGCATATCGTATACTAAATCAGCAGGTCCTAATCAACGCCCTGTAATTGATACCAGTGAATTAGCTAACTGTTAATTTACTGATGATGAATAAAAAAAGGAGAGCTTAGCTCTCCTTTTTTTTTAGTAAAATTTAATTACAGAAGTTGAACTGATTAAGTTAACTGCTGCTTTATGGATAAATTTCAACGTGGCTTAGTATAAAAATGGTAATATATTTTTATTACTAAATAGATTATGCTAATTAGGCATAAAGTTGTTGTCGCTATGTTCTTTGTGGTATTGAGTTTTAGGTCACTTAACCGTGACTAGTAAAGGTAGATGTTATGAATTCTAAAGGGTTTACGTTAATTGAGTTAGTGGTAGTGATTGTCATTCTAGGTATATTAGCGGCAACCGCAGCACCAAAATTTATTAACTTGAAAGCAGATGCTCAAACAGCTGTATTAAAAGGGGTGCAGGCCTCTATCGAAGGTGCATCGGCTTTAGTGCATAGTAAATCATTAGTTAAAGGAAATCATAAGCAAGCAAATGGCACTATTATCTTATCAGATGGAAATCCTATCGATATTGCATATGGCTATCCGTTAGCGCCGGGTCCGTTCGATGCTATAAGTCCAGAGGATTACTGGAAAAGGTTATTAAATATTACAGGTGATAATTTGGTGATCCGTGCAGCTACTAACGGTAAGATAATTTTTTATTCTAGCGATCAAGGCTCGCTGTTTAGCGCTAACGCTAATTGTGTGGTAGTTTATGCCCCTCCAAGCGGGGTAGGCATTAAACCTAAGGTAACCGTTAATAAGTGTATCTAAAATAATGTTTTCAACATATTATCTTAAATATATGCCGTCTGGATACTACATAGATGAAAAATTATATTCTCAGACTTAATAAAACAGCTCAGTCACGTACATTAAAATTGAAAAAAGCTCCAGGCTTTACTCTAATCGAATTGATTATTGTTATCATTATTTTGGGGATTCTCTCTGCCACAGTAGCACCGAAGTTCTTTTCTTCTAAGGGCTTTTCCGAATTCGCATACCGAACGGATGTGATGGCAAAATTACGCTTAATTCAAACCAAGGCAATGCAACAAACCAATAGCGCCTATTGTCACCGCGTGCTTATCACTTCCACTAAGTTAGGTGCACCGGATGATTGTGATGATTCGCCTAATTTTACCGGTGCTTGGCAGGCGAGTGCTACTGGCTTGGTAGTTGATGCAGGTGATAATATCACCTTATCCAGCAATATCACCGGGAATAGCTTTACCTTCGATAATTTAGGGCGCCCGTCATGTGCTCCATGCACCATTACCATTATTGGCGAGCAAAGTGTTAGTGTGCAAATTGAAGCTGAGGGTTATATTCATGCGCTCTAGCCAAAATAGGTTTTCGCTATTGATAAAAGCGATTAAAACATCACAACAAGGCTTTACCTTAATTGAAACCATTGTAGGTATTGTGGTGTTATCGATTGCTTTTTCAATATTTACTACTCTGATTTATCCATTAGCGAATCAAAGTGCGGAACAAGTGCATCAAATAAAAGCCGCAGAGCTTGGCCAGTCCATGATCAATGAAATTTTAGGTAAAGCCTTTGATGAAAATTCAGATATGTCAGGTGGCTTTTACCGTTGCGGCGAAGATCAAAATAATGATGGCGACATCAAAGCGGCCGATGGTGAAGCGTGTACGCCGACAGCAAATTTAGGACCAGAAGGGACTGAAAGCAGAAAGTTTTTCGATGATGTCGACGATTATCATAACAGTTTAACCACTATTGAAGGCTCATTAGGAAATGATGATTCGTTAGCCGAGCTTTATATAGGCTATCAAGTACAGGTTCAGGTGATTAACGACAGCAACTATGACGGCGTAACTGACAACGCAGACAATAACTTTACCGCCAAGTTAATCACGGTAACGGTAACCACCCCACAAGATTTTAACTTTGTCTTTTCCGTTTATCGGGTGAATTTTTAATGACAGGCTTACCCAGACCTCAGCAAGGTTTTACTTTGGTAGAGCTGGTTACCGTGATCGTGATATTGGGGGTTTTGTCGAGTAGTATTGCTACATTTTTGCGTTTTGGCACGCAAAGTTACACCGACGCGAGCGATAGAGAAGAGCTGATCTCGACGGCAAGGTTTGTCGTTGAACGGCTTAATCGAGAGGTGAGGAATGCACTACCGAACAGCATTCGTACCATTGGGGCAAGCGATCAATGTTTAGAGTTTGTGCCGATAGACAAAAGTGTTATCTACCTTGATATTCCCGTATCCCCTGAAGCCGCAAGCAATAATGTTGAGGTGTTGATGCTCGATCAGCCGTTATTGCCTACCACGAAACATGTTGCGGTTTATGCCTTAAACAGTAACGATGTTTATAATAAAGCTGCAGGTATCATTGAGCCATTCTCATCCATAGATAATTCCGGCAATAAGTCGAGCCCTTCAAAAATTAATTTTTCGAGTAATATATTATTTAATGCTGAGTCGCCTACTAAGCGCTTGTACTTTATCGATAGCCCAGTCAGTTACTGTATTGAGAATAACAGGGTTTACCGCTATCAATATTATAATGCTGGCGATTATCAAGGTGATGGTACGCCAGGGGGAAGTGCAACGAAAGTGCTAATGGCAGAGTATCTTGAAAATTATTCGACCTCAGGTAATATGCCGCCATTTCAAACCTTTCCAGCAACGTTACAACGAAATGGTTTAGTTCAAATTAGGTTGAGATTTGTTCGCAATCTAGAAACCATTATCTTTAATAATGAAATACAGGTGCCTAATGTACCGTAAGCAACAGTTTCTGCTCGTTAATCTATCCAGTAAATGGCAAAAGCGTCACTATCCAAACCAGCAAACGGGTAGTGCCTTAGTGATCGCGATTTTTATTATTATTGTTTTGTCGGCGCTCGGTGCCGCTTTAGTTAACATGCTTAACTCGAGTCAACAAGGCGTTGCCTATGAAGTACTAGGCACGCGTGCTTACACGGCTGCGCAAAGTGGTTTGCAGTGGCAATTATCAGAAGTATTTCCGTTAGATAGTGCTGCTATTGCCTGTAAAAACCAAGCAGACATTAATGCTAGCACGCCTAACTTTACTAATGTGGAGGGTCTTGGACAATGTAGCGTCAGTGTTAGCTGCACTAACTTTGAACGTGATACAATTCGTTATTATTCCATTACCAGCACCGGCCGATGTACACTTGATGGTGAGGCAACATCGAGAACCGTCGAAGTAGAGGCGCGCAGCTTAAAATAGCAAAAATAGTATTAACATATTGCTTACATTTGGTGGTTTTTACTGTTGGGTAATTTTACACAGTCACCATTTGGTAAAATAGCTTTGTTTAAATGTGTCTGATTTATAAGGGGTTTCAATTGTTGGTCTATTTCTTGCTTTATTTCTGTATCAGGTAACTGTATTACTGCTGTTTTTCATTAGTCGAGGTTTTATAATGATCAAGTTTACTTTTAAATTACTTATTGCTACGTTGTTATTAGTTTCTAGCAGCTCTTTTGCAGGGCTTATAACAACTGATCTTACCGAGGATAATTTTATATCTTATAAAGGTATGGATTGGGCATGGGCATCACCAGTCAATGTAACTCCTTATTATACTAATATATTAATGGCTCCAGAATTTCATACTGGTTGGAGGTACGCCACTGTCGCAGAGCTTAATATTTTACGGTTAAACTCAGAGGAAATATTAGATCTTTTCACTCGAATTGATTCTTCAGGTAATACTTATTACAAACATGCGGTTGAATATTGGAATACCGAATTAGATTATATAGATGTTGATGACTTTGAGTCTCTAAAAATCAATAGTCTATTAACAAGCAACCCTCAATTAAAGTGGGATTACGAAACTTTCTATGTTCGTGCAAGTGTAGCCAAAGTGCCTGAGCCGACGACCTTATTTATCTTTGCTGCCGGGCTTTTCGGTTTTGCCTTACGTAAGCGCATGACTAAATAATCCAATATATATTTTATTAAAGCCTCGCACAAGCGGGGCTTTTTTATTGATTATTTAAACAGTTAACGATACATTTACTCAAACACTTGTTACTTAAATATCTGTACAGTTAATATCCTTTTTATCTTTAACGAATATTCGCTAACAACATCAACGTCAATAACATGAAAGATTAGGAGCGTATCAACAAATGTCACGGAACTTATTACTCCTGCTTCTGACCCTGATGTCATGTTTAAGTAACGCTGCCAGCACAACCCGTTATGATTTTAATGTGCCAAGGCAAGGGGCAAATGTTTTTGCCTATAAAGGCACGAGCTTAACGCAGGTTCCCTCGACTAATACCACGCCATCGGTCCAGCACAGTGTTGGAGACTATCGCGCAATTTCGAGAAATGATGGTTCAACCAGCGTTATATCCACAGCAACGAGCGATCATTACGCCAGTCTTCGTTATACCATTGACATTGCAGAAGACAGAAGCAACGTCAGCGGCCTGAGTTTCTTATGGAATGGTCAAGCTTCCAATGTTGGCGTTGACCGTAGCGATGGCGTGCGCATCTATATTTGGAATTTTACCAGTAGACGTTATGAGTTAGCGGTGTCAAATACAACGGGTACCGAGGTTAATTTAAGTTTTTCGGCTACCGTTAATGTGCCCAACTATATTGATAGTGCCACTAACCGCATCATTTTTTATATTGTTTCTCAGGCTAGTGCGGTTGCGGGCAGCAACAATAGTATTTTTACTGATTATCTCTATTTAGACGTAACATCTGAAGCGCCACCACCGGCAAGTTTGTTGGCAAATTTTCAATTCGATGAATGTGCTTATAGCGGCACCGGTAATGAAGTGATTGACCAACTCGGTCGCTATTCAGCGACCAGTCACAATAGCGTTAATACCTCCCAAGACGCCAAAATAGTCAAAGCGCTTGGCATTAGTAATGCGCAACAGCATATACAAACTAATATTCTTTTACCGGCAAGTTATAGTGTCTCA
>JBFJQB010000092.1:0-11348 GCA_041616855.1 Cognaticolwellia sp.
ATCTGATTCCTGCACAGTAGTTAATTGGCGATTATTAATTTCAATCACCTTATCTTTTTCACCCGCTTCTACTGACAATTGTTGAAAATAATGCCGTAAATTTTCATCGGCTTGTTTGTCTAAAGGGAAATGAAATATCTCTGCTTGCTCTAAAGTACGCAACCGATAATCAACACCACTATCAACATTAACGACATCGCAACATTGATTAATTAACTTTATTGCCGGCAGGAAACGTTCCCGCTGCAAGCCATTGCGATATAACTCATCAGGGATAATATTTGATGTCGCGACCAACGTGACATTGTGGGCAAAAAGCTCCTCAAATAACGTGCCTAATATCATCGCATCAGTAATATCTGAAACAAAAAACTCATCAAAACAAATAATGCACGTTTCATCAGCAAAGCGCTTAGCAATAATTTTTAATGGGTCCGATTGCCCTTGTAAGGTCTTTAGCTCTTCATGTACGCGGTGCATAAAGCGGTGAAAATGCACACGCATTTTATTTTTAAACGGCAAGCAATCATAAAAGGTATCAACAAGGTAGGTTTTCCCACGACCAACACCGCCCCAAAAATAGATCCCCGTAATAGGCTTTATCTCAGGTTTTGCCACAATGCGCTTCCAACCATTTAGCACTTTTTTAAAGCCTGTCACCGGCAATGGTTTAGTGATTAAATCGTCATATAAGCGCTGTAAATTTTTCACGGCATGTTCTTGTGCCGCATCAAAATGAAAATCATCGCGGGTTAAATCTTGCGTATACTTTTCAATTGGAGATAATTTAATCATTTAACAACCGTTTAATAAGTACTAGTTATATTTTATTACGAGGTTTATTCAAACTACGCTTGAAATATATTTTTTCGCAAATATATTCATTAGGAAACTAGCGTGAAGCACGTTATATTGAATTGGAGAGTTATTTTCTCTAATTTTTCCCATGAATACAATGAAGGTATAGAAATATGAATGTTGTTTTAGGACTAGGGTTATTTGTCGTTGGCGCTATTATCGGTTTTTTTGCGAACAGAACGCTTTTTTCATCCGCGCAAGAAACACAAAAACTTGCAGCGAAAGCCAGCCAAAGTGAATCAGAATTAGCACAGTATAAACTTGATGTGGCAGACCATCTTGAAAACTCAGCCAAGCTGCTTGAGCAAATGAATAATACATGTCAAATAGCGATGGCACAAATGGCACAAAGTACCCAGCTGTTACAACAAGCAACACCTGAAAATATTGAAAGCATGCCGTTTTTCTCTAAAGAAACACAAGAGCAGTTAGCACAAACGGTAAACTTACGTCATAACAAAGAGTCACGTAAAAATGAGGAAGCCACCTCAGAGCCGCCATTAGATTATTCTGGTGCACCCAGTGGTTTGTTTGATGATAAGAAACAAAGTGTTACAAATATCGGAGCTAATGGTTAGGAACTAATTTTTTTATTCCATGTCTTTAATTGGGTGATAGCAACTGGATTAATGCCTAAAACTTGATATTAATCCTGATGCTATTAAATATTTTAATTAGGAGTTTTCTGTTATATGAAAAATTTATCAGTTTTAATTAATACCGTATTACTTTCCAGCACGATTGCCATGGCAAGTCTTCCTGTGCATGCGACATTGCCGCAATCGGTAAATGGCCAAAGCATGCCAAGCCTAGCGCCGATGTTGGAAAAGGTAACGCCGGGTGTGGTACTTATTTCAGTGCGTGGCACTCATGAAGTTAAGCAGCGTGTTCCAGACGCCTTTAAATTTTTCTTTGGCAACCCTCGTCAAGGCCAGCAACAAGAACGACAATTTCGTGGTTTAGGCTCTGGGGTTATTCTTGATGCCGACAAAGGCTATATTGTCACTAACAGCCACGTTATTAACGATGCTGATGAAATTCAAATCACCTTAAAAGACGGCCGTCAGCTTGAAGCCAAAAAAATTGGTGGCGATGAAGCCAGTGATATCGCGTTATTACAAATTGAAGCCGATGATCTTGTTGCCCTAAAAATAGCAGACTCAGACAGCTTACGAGTCGGTGATTTTGCCGTCGCTATCGGCAGTCCTTTTGGGTTAGGGCAAACCGTTACTTCGGGTATCGTCAGCGCCTTAGGTCGTAGTGGCCTCAATATCGAAAACTATGAAGACTTCATTCAAACCGATGCTGCCATCAATAGCGGTAACTCAGGTGGCGCCTTAATCAACTTACGCGGTGAACTTATCGGCATCAATACCGCGATTTTGGGCCCTAACGGCGGTAACGTCGGTATTGGTTTTGCCATTCCTAGTAACATGGTAGAAAACCTCGTTAATCAAATCATTGAATTCGGTGAAGTACGACGTGGCGTGTTAGGGGTTGCCGGTCGCAGTGTTACCAGTGAAATTGCCAAAGCCATGGAACTTGATATCAACCAAGGAGCCTTTGTTGAGCAAGTCACCAAAGATTCAGCCGCTGATGAAGCCGGTATTCGTGCTGGTGACGTTATTATTGAAGTTAATGGCAAAATGGTTAAAACTTTTAACGAGCTCAGAGGTAAAATTGGCTCAATTGGCGCCGGTAAAACCGTAAAAATTACCGTGATCAGAAGAGATGGCAAAGAGAAAGAGTATGAGGTCACTTTGAAAAAATCTGAGGCGGCCAATATCGAAGCAGCCAGCTTGCACCGTATGCTTGAGGGTGCTGAGCTAGAAAACAATAGTCAAGGCAATGGCGTTATTGTTGCTGATGTTGCTGAAAACAGCCCAGCGGCAGCCATCGGCTTACGTAAAGGCGACATCATTAATGGTATAAATCGCCAGCGTATTAATAATATTGGTGAATTACGTAACTACTTAAATGATCACAAAGGGGTCTTTGCATTAAACGTGGTTCGTAATAACTCGTCATTGTTCCTCATGATCCGCTAAGGCTGTTTCAGTGATGTAATACTCTACATGTACTAAAAACGTCGGTGTAAATCAAAAGCCTGTCAAATGACAGGCTTTTTTATATTTGCCTCACCATATCACCAAACTTAAAATATAAATTCAAAAATGCTCATTAGCGGTATATTTATTTTTGTAAACAGATATACCCAAATTAGAGAAATCGGTAAACTTAACCCACTTAACCCACTTAACCTAGCCTGGAACTTACTCTTATGACAATGCTTATTGCCGTTACTTTAATGTGGGCTTTTTCTTTTAGCTTGATCGGGGTATATCTTGCTGGGCAGGTCGATGCTTGGTTTTCAGTGTTGATGCGAGTTGCTCTAGCTACCATCATTTTTTTGCCATTTTTACAGTTACGCCAAATCGAGGCAAAAGTCGCTCTACAACTGATGGTTTGTGGAGCCATTCAATTAGGCATCATGTATGGCTTTTATTACCAATCTTTTTTATACCTTACAGTCCCTGAGGTTTTACTGTTCACCGTCATGACACCCATTTACATCACGCTGTTAAATGATCTGCTTGAACGCCGACTTAATATTGGCTTTATCATTAGCGCGTTGTTAGCCGTTATCGGCGCAGTTACCATTCGCTATCAGGGTATAGATGAAGGATTTTTACAGGGCTTTTTGATTGTTCAAGGGGCCAATCTATGCTTCGCCAGTGGTCAGGTTGCTTACAAACGCACCATAGCAAAACAACGCGAAAACTTACCACAGCGTACGGTCTTTGCTTGGTTTTTTATCGGCGCCTTAACTGTTGTTATTCCGTGTTACCTGCTTCTTGGTAACCCAGACAAGCTCCCAACCACCACACTACAGTGGTCAATTTTAGCTTACCTTGGTATTGTCGCTTCAGGTCTTGGTTATTTTGCCTGGAACAAGGGCGCAACTCAGGTAAATGTTGGCACACTGGCGGTCGCCAATAATTTATTAATTCCTGCAGGCATTGTGGTAAACATCATATTTTGGAACCGTGATGCCGATATTTTTCGCTTAGCGGTAGGTGGCGCAATTATCTTATTGGCACTTGTGGTGAACGATAAGTTTACTCAGGAAATTCGCCAAAGCCAAACAGCCTAATCTTAACGACTTCGTCACCCAAGAGGATATGTGTGTTTTAAACTTGGCAGTTAGCTAATGCATTAAGTATTCATTATTTAGCATATTAATGGTCACATTAAGTTATACCCAAAGGTTTATTAACTTCGCGCAGCGACTACTCACTATAACTGAATGAGATTCCCACTTAATTTAATGTTATATTAAGCTGGTAAGCATTTTTGCTTAAAAATAGCTTGAATAGAACCTTAAATTCAATTGATAAATTGCGCCACAGCAATCGTGATATGACAAAAGTCGTGTCATTTTTTCTTAGAAAAAGTCTATCAATAATGAAATAAAATTCATATTTGTATGATTTCTCTAAAGAATTAGCAACTGAATCTTCAGTCGCTGTAACCTTAATTCATTAGGATAAATTATGTTAAATAAAAAACACATTGTAACCTGCACTTTATTCACCTATTTGCTTGCAGCTTGCGGTGGTAGTGCAGACAATAGTTCTCCATCAGCTGAAAGCGTTCCTTTACCAAGTTTTTCTTTATCAGTGAGCGATGCGCCTGTTGATAATCTTTCTGAAGTTGTTCTATGCTTCAATCAAATTGAGCTCAAAGGAAATAATGGGGGAGCTGTTTTCACTGTAGGTAATGAAAGCGGGTTAATTGCCAACAATGATTTATGTTTAGGTAACGATGGTACTGTTATTCCTAATACTGTTGGTATTAATTTGTTGCAATATACAGGCAGCAACTCTATTTCTTTAGTCGATGGTATCACTATTGATGCTGGTGATTATTCACAATTACGGTTAATAATGAGTGATGGCTCGTACGGTATTGATGCACAAACCAGTGAAAAAATTAGTGTGAGTGTACCGTCGAATGAACTTAAGTTAGATGGGTTTACTGCAACACTAGGTGGGGCTGTTGACTTCACATTAGAGTTTGACCTCAATAAAGCCATGACAAACCCTGTCGGACAAGCTGGTTATTTTCTTAAGCCTCGAGGTGTCAGATTAGTAAATAATAATGACGCCGGCCATGTTGAGGGTGTTGTATCTGAATCGGTATTAATTAATAATCAATGCACACCGCTTTCTGATATAAGTGAAAGTGTAGCGAGTATCTACCTGTATGAAGGTGCTGATTTAGCTCTTGAAACGCTGGAAGATAATGGCGGGAATGAAAACGCCAACTTACCTTATACTAGTGCAGCTGTTACTTTCAATAGCGAGCTAACGAGTTATAACTTTGCTATTGGTTTTATAAAAGCAGGTGATTACACCATTGCATTAAGTTGTGACACTGATGATGACCCCGAGGTTGACGACGGAGTGAGCTTTATTATTTCACAAAATGTAACAGTTTTAGCTGAACGAACTCCACTGCAAGTTAATTTTTAAGTGACTTAATTTTACTAAGTGCTCTTGTCGATTCATTGCAAGGGCACCTCAACCCTAAGTTAGCTTTAAAACAATGCCTCTAAACATTGCTTTACTTATTATTTAACAACCACTTACCTAAAAAAACTTTTACAGAAAAGCCCAGGTTGACAGAAAAAGTAAGCTAAAAAATCGAAAGTGATCCCCAAATAACACAAGGGCAGTAATAGTAAAGTAGGTATTATAAGTTATTTGGGATAACTTAACGAGTTAAGCTCCCCCAGCCGACAATTGGAGAAAGGTATTGCTATTTTATCTCAATATGGCATAAATATAGAATACGTTTACAACCTTTAAGCGAGCGGCAAGTCTATTTATCAAGCTTGCGAGAAAGCGTTCCAATGGTTCAGCGCTAATAAATAAGCAAAGAAAGCTGTATGCAAATATTTTTTAGCCTGTTTAAGAGGTTCAATATTTGGCTACAAACATAAAATTAATCATAGCAATAGCATTGTTGCTCACGATCAGTACTAGCGCTTTTGCCAACAAAGTATACGTATGTTCACCTTATAAGTCAGGCCCGTTCGTTATAGATGAGAAAAGTCGCTTAGGTTTAATCTATACCTATACCGATTTCTTAAATAGACAAGCGCAAGGTCAATATAGTTTTGAGGTGTTAATAATACCACGATCGCGTCTGTTAATAGAGTTAGCTTCAAATACCCCCTGCATTGTACCTTTTGTATCTTATAAATGGTTTGACCCCGATAAGCAGTTGTATTATTGGAGTCAACCGCTTCTGAATGATGCTAATGTGATTTTATCTTCAGCAAACAAAAAAATAGAAAGCATAGCAAAAGAACAAGTCGTTGGGCTTCGAACAAGTCAAGTGATTGGCTTTGTAGACGAGCAGGTAGAGGCATTGGCTGCTAATAATAGTTTGACTGTTTTTAACTCTCTATCACTAGAGCAAAGTATGATGATGCTGGCGTATGAGCGCATAGATTTCGTGGTTTCTGGCAAAATTCCATTACTGTATTTGATTCATAAACTGCAACTGCAAGACAAGGTCTATATCAGTAAAAATGAAACAATTTCATTTGATCGTTCGGTATTAGTGCAAAAGTCCAATCCACAATTAAGTGCCTTTATAGAGGCGCAAATAAGCCAATTAAAATCATCACCCCATTGGGAAGAAGCCCTCGAACAGTTCGGTATTGACGGGTAAGTCAACGCTTTAGCAATGTTGCGCATGGTTGCCCCTTAGGGGCGCTCAATTTTATAAAAAATTTCTATAGTCCCAATTTCTCCTTGTTAAAGCCATAGTTTGCAGTGCTAACAGCACTTTATGTGGTCATTTTTGCATACTTTTTGCGTGTTTCGCTATGTAGTCATTTAAATAGTAATCCCCTCGAAAGTGCGTTTTTATATTTTTTTCGGCTATTCGTTACCCCATAAAATGCTTAAATCATCAACGATTGATAACTACAAACTTTTCCCTTCTCGTTTTTGCATGACTGATCACTGATAATTTTTGGATGCTGAAAAAGCCAGTAACTTTACGATTTTGCCGACTGAACGCTACCACAAACAAAACACAAGATATAAAATAATTATTTTTATCAATCAGATACACAACAAGAAATACAATATCCCAGCAAAAAATCGCTATGGGTAGCAACCATCATATTTATTTACAACCGTCTGTTTTGTACGAAAAAATGTCGTTTATTGACTATTTAGTCAGGAAATAACCTGTACATTTAGTGCCCTCTGAGAGAAAAGCATTGGAATATTAAATAGCTAGATGACCCACAAGCGGCGCATCTAAAACTATCCAATAAATAAATAATTAAAATAGAGATAGGATGTATTAATGAATATGTTAAAACCTGTAGCAGTTGCTATAACCCTTGCATTGTCAACGACATCGCTTATGGCAATGGGTGAAAATATCAAAATTAAAAGTAAAACAGAGAGCGGTCGTCCAGCATTCGT
Source organism: Cognaticolwellia sp. (assembly GCA_041616855.1). GTDB lineage: Bacteria > Pseudomonadota > Gammaproteobacteria > Enterobacterales > Alteromonadaceae > Cognaticolwellia. The sequence goes on from JBFJQB010000092.1 coordinate 7,371, forward strand.
AACCGGTAAATTAGGTAAAGCGGCACCAGGGCAAGAAATTTATGCTTTGAAAAAATTACTAAAAGAGCAAAAAGACTTTCAATCAAATGGCAATGAAGATTTTAAAATTAAACGTCAATGGACAGATAAATTAGGCAAAGGTCACAGTAAGATTAGTCAAACCATAAATGGCTTAGAAGTCTATGGTACGAATATGATTATCCATACTGACAAAGTTTTAGAAGAAAATGCTGCCGGCGAAAAATTCTCTGACATTTACGCGCTTTCAGGAAAGTTAGCGGTTAACCCAGAACAAATAGACGCTGTTAGCACGCTGAAAAAGAAAGGAAAGAGCCGAAAAAATGCTTTAGCACTGGCTGAAACATTGGGCAATGTAGCAGGCAAAGCAGAATTATCGTATATCTACTTACCACTTACAGATGAAACCAAGCTCGCATGGAAAATCAGAGTAAAATGGAACAATGGCGGCAATGACTTTGGTGACGATATTTTATTTATTGGCGCCAATGAAGAAACGTTATTAACGCGTCATCCGCAAATGCATCAAGCTAAAAACTGGCAAACAGATGACTTGAACAACATCAGTGAAAATACCGTTGGCCCATCTACCCCACGTGGAACTTTGTTATGTTCAAATAACGAAGCCTGTAATGAAGTATCGGCACAACGAGCTCACGATGGTGCATCTTCTGTATATGACTTTTACCAAGTACGTTTTGGCCGCAACAGTATTAATGATGCTGACATGACCGTAGTATCTGGTGTTCACGTTGGTGTTAACTACAATAATGCTTTTTGGTATAACGATCGTATGTGGTACGGTGATGGCGACGGAGCACAGTTTCATGACTTAACGTTATCGCACGATGTTATCGGTCATGAATTAACACACGGGGTAACTGAATACACCGCAAGCTTAGTTTATGCCAATGCCTCTGGCGCGTTAAACGAAGCTTGGTCAGACATTTTAGGTGTAGCCTCAGAATCTTATATGCTAGGTAATACACAACCAGACTGGAAATTAGGTGAAGAAGTCATGGTCAGCGGTGGTGCACTGCGTTACATGAATAACCCCACTCAAGATGGTTACTCTACAGATTGGTATCCAGACCGTATTCCTTTTGTCAGCAACCCTTCGAGCTCGAACGACCAAGGTGGCGTTCATGGTAATTCTGGTATTGCTAACTTAGCTTTTAAATTGGTTACTGACGGTGGTTCACATCCACGCGGTAAATCTACAGCAGTGGTACCGAGTATCGGTTTAGCTAAATCAGAACAAATTTTTTACCGTGCGTTAAATACCTATATGACGCCAAGTACCGACTTTGCAGGTGCTAGAACCAGTACAGCGCAAGCAGCATTAGATTTATATGGCGCAACAGAAGCGACAGCAGTCGAAACTGCATGGTGTGCAGTAGGTGTAGGTGCATGTCCAAGTACTACACCACCAGGAGGTGGCGAATTAACTAACGGCGTCGCTGAAACAGGTTTATCGGCAAACAGCAACGAAGAGCTTAGCTATACCATGGTAGTTCCAGCAGGCGCGACTGATTTAAGCTTTGATATCTTTGGTGGCAGCGGTGATGCAGATCTCTATGTTAGATTTGGTTCAGCACCAACGACTAGCACTTACGATTGTCGTCCTTACCAAAATGGTAATACTGAAAGCTGTGATTTTTCTTCGCCGCAAGCAGGTACTTATCATGTAATGGTAAGAGCATACGCTACCTTCGCAGACCTTAGCTTAACAGGTAGCTTCACTGAGGCTGGCGCTGGTGGTTCGCAAACCAAGTCAAATATATCACTTGCACAAGGCGCATGGAATTACACGTCTTTGACCATTCCAGCGGGCATGTCAACACTGACTGTTAATATGAGTGGTGGCACTGGTGATGCTGATCTGTATTTAAGACAAAGCGTTAACCCGACTACATCTACATATACATGTCGTTCATGGGAAAATGGTAATACAGAGTCTTGTATCATTAACAACCCAAGTGCCGGTACATGGAAAGTCGGTGTACATGGTTATTCAGCGTCAAGCGGCATGAACCTTACGATGGCATGGCAACCGTAAAACTATTTAACCTCCTTGTGACCATTTTTTGTCACTGCAGGGCTTAAATAGCACGCTTTTAACGGCCTTCGAATTTAATTATCAATTGATTCAAGGCCGTTTTTTTATTTTTTAGTTTTTAATTTTAGATGCTAATTGCATATCGCCATCGTTCATTTTTCGATGCTTGTGCTATCGCTAGCCCATCTTCACGCTTTAATCCCCACAGGGCTTTAACTCAAACGCAATGGTGTTTATTGCGCAAAGTTACTTTGAGCTATAAAGTATTTTCTAATGCGTTCTGCCAACATTTTAGCTGCACTTACCCCCTCAATAACCTTGTGAACTATGTCACATGACATATTAATTTTACTGACATCATAAATCTTATCTCAGCAGGCTTTAAAACAGACTGTAATGAGTCATCAGCACAACATGCTACATTGAATCAATACGTTAGCCTACTTAACATCTCCGACATGCGGATCTATTCGTTAATAATATTTCATTGCTTAATCGTGCGAAATTAGGTGTAATGAAAGCAAGTAATAGTAACAAAATAGCCAGCTAAGCATGCCGGGATAAAGAAAAAGACTAAAAACACCAAATGACATTGGGTGTGTACCTGTCTCTTAGTTCAAAAAGCAATTCATCAATATACAAGGAGAAAATAGATGAGTGAAATCGAAGTAGATAACGGTTTAACAACAAAAGGTTCCGCCAAAATAGTTTACATACTTTATATGGTTGGTCTCATTTTTGGTATCACAGGAGTTGTTGGTGTGATAATGGCGTATATCAATAAAGATGATGCGCCTGCGTGGCTTAAAACACATTATCAATTTCAAATTCGTACCTTCTGGATTGGTGCTTTATACCTGATTTTAGGTGGAATTTTGTCAATAATTCTCGTTGGTTGGTTGGTACTTTTATTCTGGGTAGTGTGGTTAATTGTTCGCTCAATAAAAGGCCTTAAAGCGCTTGATTGCGAAAAAGCCGTCGAAAACCCAACGCGCTGGCTATTCTAAAAAACACCAACAGATATGACCTTATGCCCAGCGATAAGGAATCTTATTTAGTTAGCTGCCGCTAGGCAGCTAACTCCTCATTGCATTGACAAACTCTTCTACTTCGCAGTGTCTTTTCATAAAGCATCGATAACACTCTGTATTCATTGATTAGCCTACAACGGTAACCTGCAAGCAAGGTGGTGGCTTAGTATATAGTATGCTGTTTACATAAGGCCTTTGAGCGCTGCTTAGTCAGCTTGAAATTCAGTTAAAGGTAGTAAACTAGCTTATGACAATTCCCCCCTTAATGTGCATTACTGACAAGTCTAACCAAGCAATAAAGCGTAGACTGCCCCAGTTAATAATCATCAACTTTACAGAGAATGCAAACTCTTATATTCCTACTGTAATCGATATTAAGCTGACGCTTAAGTGCCGGTATCGCTTTACATAGCCCTGATAGAGGCAGTTACGCCAACAATACTTTTTAACCATGAAGGGTTTATGGTAATCTACTAAAAATTACACTAATAAAAATATTCCTGTTGAAAATTATCAAAGCCCTAAAGTTTATTCTTCGCTCGGCTAGCTACGGTGTCATGTTTGCAGTGGTTTTGTTGTTATTGGTGCCGGAGTTGCTAGACAAAAGCATTAATCCTTGGCAAATATTTACTACTGTTGAGAAAAAGCAACAACCATTATCTTATGCAAAAGCGGTGCGCTTAGCTGGCCCCGCTGTGGTCAATATCTACAGCGAAGATATTCAAGTTAATCCGAGCTATAACCGTCAAGGGAGAAAGGTTACACGCTTGGGTAGTGGCGTAATCATGCATAATCAGGGTTATATTTTAACCAACTACCATGTTGTGCAAAGTGCTGATTTAATTGTGGTGGTTTTGCAGCGTGGTCAAG
>JBFJQB010000093.1:0-11296 GCA_041616855.1 Cognaticolwellia sp.
AACTTCATCACCTACAGCAACTTCTACTTCGCCTGTAAGACTTTTGAATTGGTCGATTGAAATAACAGATTCAGATTTTAAGCCAGCGTCTACTAAAACGTTGTCTTTAGTGATAGCAACTACAGTCCCTTTAATGATTGAACCAGGGCGTGTTTCGATTGTTTTTAAACTTTCTTCAAAAAGTTGTGCAAAATTTTCAGTCATAATTTGTCTATGAACTCAGAGTTTTAATCCAATCAACATACATGTTTCATGGGGTTGTTAATAAGACCTAACGCATCCTTACCTTAGGTTATTTTGAAGCATCATTACTTCGTTTTACATTAATTTTTCATTACTAAATGAAAGGATTTTACTGACCACTTCATCAATAGAAAGCTCAGTAGAATCAACAATTAACGCTCCTTCTGCAGGGACAAGCGGCGCCACCTTACGGTTTTGATCTCGCTCATCTCTTAGACGTATGTCATCCAAAAGGCGCCCGATTTTAACATCAAAGCCTTTTTCTTTCAACTGATTAAATCTTCTTTGTGCTCTTTCTTCAGCGCTTGCCGTTAAAAACACTTTCACGGGGGCTCGAGTAAAAACCACAGTGCCCATATCACGACCATCAGCAACTAAACCCGGGGCCACTTTAAATGCGCGTTGGCGGCGTAATAATGCCTCTCTTACACGAGGAAACGCAGCAACTTTAGAGGCTAATGCACCTATTTCTTCGGTTCTTATGGCATTAGAAACATCTTCACCTTCTAAAATAACTTTACCCTCACCATTACCAGAGATTTGAAACTGAACATCTAAGTACGACGCGATAGGTAATAAAGACTCTTCATCGTCAACGCTAATATTATGATGTTGCGCTGCTACGGCTAATACACGATAAATTGCGCCACTATCTAATAAGTGCCAACCTAATTGCTCCGCGACAATACGCGCAACGGTTCCTTTACCCGCACCACTTGGTCCATCAATGGTAATGACTGGAATGCTTTCCTGCATATATTTATCTCCTAAAGTCGAAAATCGGCGGCATTATACGGGATTTATTGTTCAAAATCGCCTAAAAAATTATTCTAGAACATATTCATAGCAAATTAATTAAGCTCTTTGCCATGCAACAATAATTAGTAAGTTTAGCGGCAAGGTATAAGTTGAAGATAAAAGTGATTTACAGCAATTGATTTTAGGGCACATAGCTGACACCCATGTGAACGTCTGATAAAAGCAATAACGCAGTATTCAGTGTTAAAACTTCCCCCTCATATTTTAAGGGGGATACTACATCTCCCACTACAGCGTAAGTTATTTTGTTGTCGAGTAACTACCACAAAATAAACCTGCCTTGTAATTGAACATCTAACCTAACGCTTAATTTGGAAAATTTTTAACCACAGAGTCATTAACAAGAGACTTGCGATAATTTATCGAAATAGTCAGGAAATGTTTTTGCCGTACATTTAGGGTCATTAATCGTTACCGGTGTGTCACTTAATGCGACTAGCGAAAAGCACATCGCAACTCGGTGATCGTTATAGGTATCAATTTCTGCATGCTTTAACGTTATAGGAGGAGTTATTGAAATATAATCCTCACCTTCGATAACTGTCGCGCCCACTTTTCTTAGCTCGGTTGCCATCGCGGTTAACCGATCCGTTTCTTTTACTCGCCAATTATAAATATTGCGGATAGTTGTGGTGCCTTTAGCAAACAGAGCGGTAGTTGCTATCGTCATTGCGGCATCGGGAATATGGTTCATGTCCATATCCACTGCGCTGAGCGGTTTTCCTTTCACCGTAATTGATTCATCATGCCAAATAACGTCTGCGCCCATTTTTTCAAGCACATCAGCGAAGTATTTATCGCCCTGAACACTTAATCGACCGACACCATGAACAGTAACTTGTCCGCCTTTTATAGCGCCTGCTGCTAAAAAATATGAAGCAGAGGATGCATCACCTTCTACCATATATTTCTCTACAGCCTGATAGCTTTGCTGACCTTTAACGGTAAATGATTGGTAGTTGTTATTTTCCACCTTAACACCAAACTTAGCCATAATATCAAGGGTAATATCAATATAGGGTTTAGAGACCAATTCTCCTGCAATCTCGATGCTCGTATCGGTTTTAAGTAACGGTGCTACTATCAATATAGCGGTTAAAAACTGACTTGAAATAGAGCCGTCAATCTTTACGGTTTTGCCTGTTAACGCCTTACCTTTAATTTTTAGCGGCGGATAATCGTTGCTCTCTAGATATTCAATATCAGCGTCAAGTTGAGCTAACGCATCCACTAAGTGACCAATGGGTCTCTCTTTCATTCGTGGCTCACCCGTTAAAACAAATTCACCTTCACTAGCGGCCAGTGCAGCACATAAAGGACGCATCGCGGTACCCGCATTTCCCAGATACAACTCTAGAGCTTGCGTAGTTTTAAAAAAACCATTATTACCAACGACCGTACATTGGGTACCACAATCACTTAAGGTATATTCAACACCTAATTTTGTAAGTGCATCAAGCATATGATTGATATCATCACTAACCAGTAAATTGGTAATTTTAGTTGTACCATTGGCTAGCGCTGCGATTAAAAGCGCACGATTAGACAAGCTTTTTGACCCCGGTAAAAACACATCACCATTGATTTTACCGATGGGTTTTAAAGTTAATTGCTCCATGCTATTTAGCTCCTGCAGCGAATTTTTTCATAAAATCAATCAGCGCTTGTACACCTTCTATCGGCATCGCGTTATAAATACTTGCGCGCATACCGCCCACCATACGGTGACCTTTAAGCGCGGTTAATCCTTGCGCTTCTGCTTGTGCTAAAAAATTTTCAGATAAGCTATCATCAGTTAACCAAAAAGGGATATTCATCAAGCTTCTATTTTCTGACACAATAGAATTATGATAAAAATCACTTTGATCAATATATTGATAGAGTAATCGCGCTTTTGCGGCATTAATTTCAGCAATCGCTTTAACGCCGCCTTTTGCTAATAACCATTCAAATACAAGCCCAGATAAATACCACGCATAAGTGGGTGGTGTATTATACATAGAGCCGTTTTTAGCCAATACTTGATAGTTCATAATTGAAGGCGTATCGATATGTGCTTTTCCTAATAAATCTTCACGCACAATCACTAAGGTTAAACCTGACGGGCCAATATTTTTTTGTGCGCCGGCATAGATCAGTCCAAATTTACTGACATCAAATTCACGTGACAAAATAGTTGATGACATATCGGCAACTAGCGGAATATTGCCCGTGTTAGGTACATCAAAAATCTCAATACCATCAACCGTTTCATTTGGGCAATAGTGTACATAGGAAGCATCTTGACTGATTGGCCACTCAGTAGTTGGTTTAACGCGCTGAACATCATTAATATTATCCATAGCATTGATAACATTAATATTACCGTAATGACCCGCTTCTTCTGCAGCAGATTTAGACCAAGCCCCCGTGACAATATAATCCGCTTTTTTATTTTCGCCTAACAAGTTTAAAGCAACAGCAGAAAATTGGCCGCGACCACCACCGTGACAAAATAGCACTTTATAATTGTCAGGTATCGCCATAAGGTTGCGTAAATTTGCTTCAGCCTTTTTAGCAACCGCAACAAATTCTTTGCTTCTATGACTCAGTTCCATTACAGAGCTACCGGTGTCGGCAAAATTTAAAAATTCACTTTGCGCTTTTTTCATTACCTCAACAGGCAACATCGCCGGACCTGCGCAAAAATTGTAAACACTAGACATCGAACACTACACCCTTATCAAATTAACTGGTTAAATTGGCATCGACTAAGTTTTTAGCAAAGACTAGCCAATGTGTTTTTAACACTGAACCTTAACATTACCAAGCAATTTTAATCTTGTACTTAAGTTCAACGGCGAACCTTGTAAAGCATTTATTAGCCTACTGAATTAGCCCATAGCATTAATTCATCAATATACTTTGTTAAAAGCTTTATAACAAAATCCCCCACTAAATTTTGCTCATAAAAAAAGGCGGTAATTACCGCCTTTTTTTAATTAACGACAGTTACTCTGGAGTGTCGTCATTATTGAGCGCCGCATCTTCGCCATCACTGTCAATATCAGTTTCTGGTGAATCTACTTGTTCGCCTGCTGTTGTTGATTGAGCTAAAGCTTGTTCTGCTCCTTCGCCATCTTCAGGTACTTCAACTTCTTCTATTTCATCGATACGTTGTAAGGCAACAACATGCTCGCCTTCAATGGTGCGAATAATACGAACACCTTGAGTATTACGACCAATAACACTGACCTCATTAACACGAGTACGTACTAAAGTACCGTTATCGGTGATCAACATGATTTCGTCTTGTTCTTCAACCTGAACAGCGCCAACAACCGGACCATTACGTTCACTAACTTTAATAGAAACAACACCTTTAGTGGCACGACTCTTCGCAGGGTACTCTTCCAGTGCTGTACGCTTACCATAACCATTTTCAGTAATTGTCATGATTGGACCATCATTTTTAGGTACAATTAACGAGACAACTTTTTGATCGCCTTCTAACTTAATACCGCGAACACCCGTACCGGTACGACCAATAGGTTTTAATGCCCATCGTTGTTCGCCAGTTTCAGGGTCAACTTTAATCTCACCGGTTTCACTGTCACGTACTTTCTCGTTAAAACGTACGACTTTACCCGCATCTGAGAACAACATAATGTCATTGTCACCATTGGTAATATCAACACCAATTAAGGTATCGTCGTCACGCAGGTTCAAGGCAATAATACCGTTAGCACGTTGGTTTTTATAAGCCGTTAATGCTGTTTTCTTCACCGTACCTGACGCTGTCGCCATGATGATGAATTTATCTTCTTCATATTCTCGCACTGGTAAAATAGCGGTAATACGTTCATCTTCCTCTAGTGGTAAAATATTCACAATTGGGCGACCACGTGCAGTACGACTAGCCAGTGGTAATTGGAACACTTTCAACCAATAAAGTTTGCCACGGTTTGAGAAACATAAAATAGTATCGTGGGTATTAGCAATCAATAAACGCTCAATGAAGTCTTCTTCTTTCATTTTCGTTGCGGCTTTACCTTTACCACCACGACGTTGCGCTTGATAATCACTTAGTACTTGATATTTAACATAACCTTCATGAGAAAGCGTGACGACCACATCTTCTTCAGTGATCAAATCTTCCATCGATAAGTCATGTGAAGCATTAGTAATTTCAGTACGACGTTCATCACCAAAGTCATCACGAATCACTTCAAGCTCTTCACGGATAACTTCCATCAAACGTGACGGTGTTGCCAAAATATGAAGTAATTCAGCAATGATATCTAATAAGGCTTTATATTCGCTTAAAATTTTCTCGTGCTCTAGACCCGTTAATTTATGTAAACGTAAGTCTAGAATCGCTTGTGCTTGTGGTGGCGTTAAGAAATATTGTCCATCACGAATACCAAATTCATCTTCCACCCATTCAGGGCGTGCAGCATCATCACCAGCCGCAGCTAACATATCGGCAACAAGGCCTAAGTCCCAGCCACGTGCGAGCAATTGCTCTTTCGCTTCACTTGGAGTTGGTGAGTTTTTAATTAATGCGATGATCGGGTCGATATTCGCTAGCGCTATCGATAAACCTTCTAATAAATGCGCGCGCTCACGAGCTTTACGCAATTCAAAGATGGTTCTACGTGTTACTACTTCACGACGGTGTAAGATAAAGGCATCAAGCATTTCACGTAAGTTGAATAGTTTTGGCTGACCATTAGTCAAAGCCACCATATTCAAACCGAATGAAACCTGCATTTGAGTAAGCTTATATAAGTTATTTAAAATAACTTCGCCCACTTCTCCACGCTTCACTTCGATTACCATGCGCATACCGTCTTTATCAGACTCATCACGCAAGGCAGAAATACCTTCAAGGCGTTTCTCTTTCACCAAATCAGCCATTTTCTCTATCAAACGGGCTTTGTTAACTTGGTAAGGTAATTCATGAACAACAATGGTTTCTTTGCCCGACTTCTCATCAACTTCAATGTCAGCGCGAGCACGAATTTTGATTTTACCACGCCCCGTCAGGTAAGCTTCTTGAATACCTGCACGGCCACTGATAATACCCGCTGTTGGAAAATCTGGTCCTGGAATGTGTTCTAATAACTCTTCAAAAGTAATATCACTGTTATCAATAACCGCTAAACAACCATTAATCACTTCCGTTAAGTTATGAGGCGGTATGTTGGTGGCCATACCTACGGCAATACCTGACGTACCGTTAACCAGTAGATTAGGGATTCGTGTCGGCATAACGGCTGGTATCATTTCCGTGCCATCATAGTTGGCAACGTAATCAACAGTCTCTTTATCTAAATCAGCCAGAATAGAATGGGCAATTTTCGACATTCTAATTTCGGTATAACGCATTGCCGCCGCTGAATCACCATCAACAGAACCAAAGTTACCTTGGCCATCAACCAGCATGTAGCGTAATGAGAAAGGCTGAGCCATACGAACAATCGTATCGTATACGGCAGTATCACCATGCGGGTGATATTTACCGATAACATCACCAACAACACGTGCTGATTTTTTATACGGCTTGTTAAAGTCGTTGCCTAATACGTTCATCGCAAAGAGTACGCGACGATGCACTGGTTTTAGGCCATCACGTACATCTGGTAATGCTCGACCTACGATTACGCTCATAGCATAATCTAAATAGGAGCTTTTTAGCTCATCCTCAATATTGACAGGAGCAATATTATTCGCCAAATCGGTCATAAATTGATGGTATCCCTTAACATAAATCTAATTTAGAAAAATCGAAATTATTATTTTTAATTAACGCGGCATACTAACATAAATAATTATGATGCCCTACCGCTTTGTTTTGCTTAATTCTGCCGTTAAAAACACAAAGTTTCAAGTAAATGCTAGATATAAAGCATTTTCTCAATACTATCCTGATTTTAAAGACATTTGTTGAACTATTTTAAATCAACACTCGCTGCCACAGCAGCCATTGTTCGCATTTTAAGCACTTCTTATAGCCAAGCGTTTATATTATCGACACTAGCCAAGCCAATTACCTTATTTTATCGCTCACAAGGCAACGAATCAGGCTCTTTAGCTGAGACAATAATCAAAAGTTCATCCGTAAACCTGTAATATTTAAACTGAATGAATTTTCAGACTGGGCTTGATGTAATTATTGGTTTAGAATCGCCGATATTAAAAGACAAAAAATGATCATAGCCATGTCCAACACTTTAAATGTAAATCAAGACGAAATTGCTAAATTTGAACAGGTTGCTAGCCAATGGTGGGAATTAGACGGTGACTTCAAACCGTTACATCAAATTAACCCCTTACGTCGACAATTTATTTGCCAGCATGTTGGCGATATTTTTGCGAAAAAAATAATCGATGTCGGTTGTGGTGGTGGCATTTTAGCAGAAAGTCTTGCCCAACTCGGCGCCGAAGTCACGGGTATCGATATGGGGCAAGAGCCGTTAAATGTTGCCAAACTTCATGCCTTGGAAACAGGTGTTAAGGTAGAGTATGAAAAAATTACCGCCGAAGAAAAAGCTCAACAACAGCCCGAACATTTTGACGTAGTAACTTGTATGGAAATGCTAGAGCATGTGCCTGATCCGGCTTCCATTGTAAATGCCTGTGCACAAATGGTTAAACCGGGAGGTTTTGTATTCTTCTCAACCTTAAATAAATCATTAAAAGCTTATTTGCTGGCCATCGTTGCCGCAGAGAAAGTTTTCAAGCTAGTACCTGATGGTACGCATGATCACAACAGCTTTATTCGCCCATCAACTCTGATTTCATGGGCTGAATCCGTTGATTTAAAGTGTATTGATGCTGCAGGCATTCACTATAATCCGCTGACAGAAAACCATAAACTAACCTCATCACTTGATGTTAACTATATCCTTTGTTGTCAGCGAGTTTAACGCAATAAATGACGGTAAAATTGCCATACGATATTTTACTATGCATCACCCTAACGAGATAGAGCACTATTATGCCAACCACTAATAATTCAACCCATCAGATTGCCAGTATGCTATTTGACTTAGACGGCACATTATTAGATACCGCAGATGATTTGGGCGCAGCGTTAAATCATGTCTTAACCCACTACGATAAGCCCTTAGTTGCGGCAAAACATTATCGCCCGATCGCTTCCGATGGTGCCTTAGGTTTATTAAACCTAGGCTTTGGTGCAGCCATTAAAGAATATGACTATGAGGTGTTACGCCAACAGTTTCTTGATTACTATCAAGACAATATTGCTGCTCACACTTGCCTATATCCTGGCGTTGCTGAACTATTACAAACATTAGAAGGTAACGACATACCTTGGGGTATTATCACCAACAAACCTGAAGGGTTAACAAAACTGCTTCTGCCATATTATCCTGAGTTTAACAACTGTGCGGTGATGGTAGCTGGTGATACCTTACCTCAGCGAAAGCCTGATCCCGCGCCTATATTACACGCGTGTCAGTTAATAAACGTTGATCATAAACAATGTTTTTATGTCGGTGACGCTTTACGTGATATCCAAGCAGGTAATAGAGCAGAAATGACCACTTTCGTGGCCAAATGGGGATATATTCTTAGTGATGAAAATTGTCACACTTGGCAAGCGAATCATATCATTTCAACACCGACGGATTTGTTAGCCTTTATCAAGTAATTTAAGCACGATACGCAACTATCAAACCTATAATACTTAGATTGATAGTTACGTGGCGTTCACGACACTGTTTGGCGAAAAATAAGTGCTTCAGTCACAATATTGAGCGGTCAGTACAAGGTGAAAATTGGGCAGAAAGCTTAGCTTAAGTGTCACATTAATCACGGGTAAAATACGGTAAGCACTTTTTGTTCATTTTTAGCCAAAAAGCCTAAAAATTACCTGACGAAATTTTTGCAGGTTCTAAACTCGATTACACAGCGATGATAAAATAATCACTCGTCAATTAAAGCGTGTAAAATTTGAACTAAAAACATAACCAATTGAATTATAAGAATTATATTTTTTATATGCTCTTGAGACATATAAAACCTAAAAATTAACTGAAAATATTTTAACCCTGAAAAAAAAATGAAAATAAGCGTTGCGTTTTAGAAAAATCAAAATTAAAAAGCCTTACTAAGTTAGTTGTTACTAACAGAACTTTTACTCTAAAAAAATCAACCAAAAATCGATAATTTTTATCGCTTGCATTGTCATGCAAACCTCACTATCTTGTGATCAGTTTTTTAAAAACCCCAAGATATAGTGCATTTTTCATTCAACGACTTTTGAGTGATATACGATTTACCTCGTATCAATGTCATCTTGCGGTTATTAACATTATAAACACCTATTTTCGGGTGATTAAAACAATAATAGATTTACAGGTCTTTCATGAATAACAAACTTTTTGTTACAAAACGTAATGGTTCAAAAGAACCCATCGACTTAGAAAAAATCCATAAAGTTATTGCTTGGGCCGCAGAAGGCTTAGACAATGTCTCTCCATCTCAAGTGGAACTGAAGTCTCATATCCAGTTTTACGATGGTATTAAAACTTCTGACATTCATGAAACCATTATTAAATCCGCTGCTGACTTAATTTCTGAAGAAACCCCTGATTATCAATATCTATCAGCACGCTTAGCTATATTCCACTTACGCAAAAAAGCATACGGCCAATTTGAGCCGCCTAAGCTTTATCCCCATGTGGTAGGTTTAGTGGCAGCAGGTAAATACGATGAGCATTTATTAGCTGACTACAGCGAAGAAGAATTTGAACAACTTGAAAGCTTTTTAGATCATCGCCGTGATTTAGACTTTAGTTACGCGGCCGTTAAACAACTAGAAGGTAAATACCTAGTTCAAAACCGTGTCACCGGTGAAATCTATGAAAGTGCACAGTTTCTTTATATTTTAGTCGCTGCTTGCTTATTCGCTAAATACCCAAAAGAAACACGTTTAGATTACGTAAAAGGCTTTTATAACGCTATTTCTACGTTCAAGCTTTCATTACCTACACCGATCATGTCGGGGGTTAGAACGCCAACTCGTCAGTTTTCGTCTTGTGTATTAATTGAGTGTGGCGATAGCTTAGACTCGATCAATGCTACGTCGAGCTCGATTGTTAAATATGTATCACAACGTGCCGGTATTGGTATTAACGCTGGTCGTATCCGCGCATTAGGTAGTACCATCCGTAATGGTGAAGCTTTCCATACTGGTTGTATTCCGTTTTATAAACTATTTCAAACCGCTGTAAAAAGTTGTTCACAAGGTGGGGTTCGTGGTGGTGCGGCTACCCTATTCTACCCACTTTGGCATTTAGAAGTTGAAAGTTTATTAGTGCTTAAAAATAACCGTGGTGTTGAAGAAAACCGCGTTCGTCATTTAGATTACGGCGTACAATTTAACAAAGTAATGTATCAACGCTTGATCAAAGGCCAATCTATTACCTTATTTAGCCCAAGCGATGTACCCGGTTTATATGACGCTTTCTTTGAAGATCAAGACAAGTTTGAAGCGCTTTACGAGAAGTACGAAGCGGACGATTCCATTCGTAAAAAACGTATTAAAGCGATTGAACTATTTACCTTATTCGCTCAAGAGCGAGCGAGTACGGGTCGTATCTACTTACAAAACGTTGATCACTGCAATACGCATTCACCATTTGACCCAACGGTTGCACCTATTCGTCAAAGTAATTTATGTTTAGAAATTGCCTTGCCAACCAAGCCAATGGAAGATGTTAATGACCCTAACGGTGAAATTGCCCTATGTACGCTATCGGCGTTTAACTTAGGCGCCATTGAAAGCCTTGATGAATTAGACGAATTAGCTGATTTAGCCGTACGGGCACTCGATAGCTTGCTAGATTACCAAGACTACCCAGTACCCGCAGCACATACTGCCACCATGGGCCGTCGTACCTTAGGTATAGGTGTTATTAACTACGCATATTATCTAGCTAAAAATGGTGTGTTTTACTCTAACGGCAGTGCCAACAATTTAACTCACCGCACGTTTGAAGCCATTCAATATTACTTGCTAAAAGCTTCGAATGAATTGGCAAAAGAGCAAGGTGCATGTCCTAAGTTTAATGAAACGCGTTTATCGCAAGGTATATTACCTATCGATACTTATAAAAAAGAAATCGATAAAATTACCGGTGAGCCGTTACATTTAGATTGGGAGTCACTGCGCGCTAGCATTAAAAAGCACGGTGTTAGAAACTCAACAGTATCGGCGTTA
>JBFJQB010000094.1:0-11274 GCA_041616855.1 Cognaticolwellia sp.
AACTGGGACGGTTTAACTGGCTTCATTCACAATGTATTGCACGAGCAATACTTGAAAGACCATGAAGCACCAGAAGATTGTGAGTACTACATGTGTGGTCCTCCAATGATGAACGCCGCGGTTATTCATATGTTGAAAGATTTAGGCGTAGAAGACGAAAATATCATGCTTGATGATTTTGGTGGCTAATATTTCAGTTTAAGCTTGTCTAATAATGCTACTTCATCGTTGGATGTACTCACCTATAGTCATAGGCTCCGAGCATCCATCTTGAACTTGCATCATTATTCAGCGCTTAAATTTAGAAATATGCTGTTGATATTTTCGAATGTAATATATAAAGGCGACTTCGGTCGCCTTTTTAATGTTTATAGAAAAGTTTAGATAGCTTTAGATAACTAAAGTTATTTAATTTAGCTAAAGCCATTGTGACTATCCAGAGTATTCAGTTGTTTTAACTAAATTAAATTTTATCAAGGATATTGTTATGCAATATAGAATTAGGCTAGTTTTAGCAACACTTGCTGTGTTGATATTGAGTGGTTGCTTCCCAAGTAACGATCTTGGTCGTAAAGAATACTTACTCCAAGGTAATACCATGGGCACCACTTATACCATTAAAGTGGTGGGAGAAAATATTGATACGGCAAAACTGCAGCAGGGCATTGAGCAGAAGCTAGTGCAGTTGAACCAAGAAATGTCGACTTATATCGCCGACTCTGAATTATCAAGATTTAACCAGTCAACGTCCCTTGAACCAGTTAAGCTGTCGACAGGTCTAGCGCGAGTGTTAAAAGAAGCGGTTCGTTTAGGTCGGCTAACTCATGGCGCACTCGATGTCACTGTCGGGCCATTAGTTAACTTATGGGGCTTTGGCCCAGAATATCGTCCTGAAACCGTGCCAAGTGATGTGTTACTTAACACGACTAAAACGCGGATCGGTTTAGATAAGTTAGTTTTTGAAAATGACACGTTAGCGAAAAAAATCCCCGATCTTTATGTCGACTTATCTACTATCGCCAAAGGCTATGGTGTTGATTTAGTTGCTGAGTATATTGAGGCTAATGGTATTAATAACTACCTCGTTGAAATTGGCGGTGAAATGCGTCTTAAAGGCTTTAAACATACTGGCGAACTTTGGCATATAGCGATAGAAAAGCCTATTAATAATGAGCGTTCAGTGCACCAAATTATTGTGCCAAAAGACAATGCCGTGGCAACGTCAGGTGATTATCGCAATTATTTTCAGGCCGATGGCCAACGATTTTCGCATATTATTAACCCAGACACTGGCAAGCCAATTAACCATAAGCTGGTTTCTGTCACGGTGATACATCCATCTTCGATGACCGCTGACGGCTTATCGACGGCGCTGATGGTGATGGGCGAAGAAAAAGCCTTAGCGTTTGCCAAAGAGCATGAGCTTGCAGTTTACATTATTGCAAAAACTGATCATGGCTTTGTTGAGCAAAGCACGGTAAAATTCATGCAATACCTTAAATAGGGTTGTGCAGATTATTGATGAATGGCTGTTAGCTGCCATCATCTAATTGTTATTACTAGGTAAGTAAACATTATGGCTATATTTTTAATCACCTTAGGATTTTTTCTCGTTATTGTAATGGCAATGGCTGTAGGGTATATTTTTCAAAAGAAAACACTTGCCGGTAGTTGTGGCGGACTAGCCAGCGTTGGCATCGATAAGTCGTGCAACTGTGATAACCCTTGTGAAAAACGTCAAGAGCGTGAGCGTAAAGCTGCATTAGCCGTTGGCGATATCAGCGTAAAAAATATTTAATTTACTTCAATCAATAACGTTTAGTTTTGCTAAACGATATTTTTAAAAGTAAATGTCGAAATAGGTCAGCTTAGCTGGCCTTTTTTATATTGATAACTCTCACCATAGAAATGGCTTGTAAGATAACAATGATATTAATCCCCTTTGGATGAGTCGCAGGGGGTTATCGTC
Organism: Cognaticolwellia sp.; assembly: GCA_041616855.1. Classification (GTDB taxonomy): domain Bacteria; phylum Pseudomonadota; class Gammaproteobacteria; order Enterobacterales; family Alteromonadaceae; genus Cognaticolwellia. Next base: position 1,970 of record JBFJQB010000094.1, read on the forward strand.
AGTAGATTTCAGTTTAGAAACATTTTAATTTTCGAGGAATATCGCTAAATGAATAGCATTGATCAGTTCGTAAAAAACTGGAGTAGCAACAACACAATGGCGCCAATCGATATTAATGATATTTCCGCGCTTGAAGCAAAATTAGCGCTATTCTTGCCTGACGCTTATAAGTATTTGATCACTACTTATGGCTTGATTCACACACCTAATGTCTTAACGAAAATTTGCCATTTAAATGCCGACCTCTCTGAGGTACAAGATTTTTTGAGCCTAGAAGATGTTGATATGTTATCCAAGCTATATGAATTGAGTGGTATGCCAAAGGGACATATCTTGTTTGCATCTGACTGTAAGGGCAATATGTTTTGTTTTAAAGAAAGTGATTGTCAGACTAAGCAACTTGATGTGCCTGTATGGTTTTTTGATCAAGGTTTGGCTAGTGTTAATAAAATTTCTAACAGCTTCTCTGAATGGCTTGATAAGTTCAATGCGCTTTAAAACCGTTATTAATTCAGCTAAGCAAACCTATAACTTCTGTTAATACTTCATCAAGATACGTTAACAAGCAAGCGTTATACAATAACTAAAGAGGTACTATGCAAGTCCATTATTTAGAAATTGTCACCAACGAAGTTACGAATACCTGTACTGTTTATGCTCAGTTATACGGCGTAAAGTTCTCTGACATTATTCCTGAGCTCGGCAATGCCCGCAAGGCTGCCTTAGCTAATGGTGGGATGATAGGTATACGTGCGCCAATGCATGAGTCAGAGCAGCCATTAATTCGTCCTTACATGCGCGTAGACGACATTGAGGCGGCATTAGTTGAAGTGGTCAACATCGGTGCAGAAATTGCTCACCCTGCAATGGAAATTACCGGTCATGGCATATTTGCAATCTATACGCTTGGCGGCATTCAATATGGCCTTTGGCAAGTTTAATACTTAACCCAAGTTCAGGCGACATAGGTGATTATTGTGGGCTTAATTATCATTGGCATATTAAAACAGTACTCTATTATTTACCCAAGAATAGCCAATAAACACGCTTGAGAATTATCTTCAGGCGAGCAACAAACTGTAACTGCGCGCTATTTTAGGGGCTTTCTTTCACCCCTGGATAAGTCAGCACTTGTGCCGAACTTAAAAATAAGTATACTGTTTTTATGTACAGCATCTTGAGTTTGGATTAATGGCGCAAGTCAGTCATCAGCTGCGAAAAATTATTCATATCGACATGGATTGTTTCTATGCCGCTGTTGAAATGCGCGATAACCCTGAACTGCGCGACCTACCTATTGCTGTTGGTGGCAACGGCCCTCGTAGTGTGCTGTGCACGTGTAACTATAAGGCCAGAGAATATGGTGTACGTTCAGCAATGCCCAGTTCACGCGCGAAGGCACTTTGCCCTAATTTGATTATTGTTAATGGCCGGATGTCGGTATATCAGCAAGTTTCACAGCAAATTCGAGCGATATTTTTACGTTTTACCGACTTAATTGAACCGCTATCACTTGATGAAGCCTATCTTGATGTTACCGACTCTACCTTGTGTCACGGCAGCGCCACGTTAATTGCGCAGCAAATTCGACGTGATATCTATAATGAACTCAACCTCACCGCGTCAGCCGGCATTGCCCCGAATAAGTTTTTAGCCAAAATTGCCAGTGATGAAAATAAACCAAATGGCCAATGTGTGGTCGCTCCTGATAAGGTCAGTACATTCGTCGCAAACTTACCACTAAAAAAAATTCCCGGTATTGGTCCAAAAACCAGTGAAAAACTTAAAACTTATGGCTTTGAAACCTGTGCTGATATAAGAGCCAGTTCAGTGGCTAAATTACAGATGATCGTTGGCAAGTTTGCTGAGGTATTATACCAACGCAGCTTTGGGGTAGATAATAGAATGCTAGAAACAGCACGGCAAAGAAAGTCACTAGCAATTGAAACCACGATGGCAGAAGACATCGACTCTATTGAACAATGTCAGGCGATATTAATGACCTTATTTAGTCAACTTAAACTGCGGCTAAAAAAACACCAAGATCGAAAAATCAGTAAACAAACAGTAAAAATTAAGTTCGCAGACTTTCAGCAAACCACCGTCGATATAAAATCAACGGCTTGTCTTGAGGAGGTTTATATCTCATTGCTACAAAAAGCCATGACCCGTGCAAATAATCGAAAAGTACGTTTAATCGGTTTGGCGCTTGGCTTTGCCGAGCAGCAAAATCATGAGCAGCAAAGTCAACTGGCGTTGTTTTAGTAAAATGAACAACCGGATAAAATCTTTCAGATAAAGCCCAGTATATACTGTCTAATCAGCGGAAATTAACCTAGATTATAACTAAAGTTTAAACCGTCACGGATCGGTAAGAGCTAATGCGAACTCGCAAGATTGGGCAAAATGATTATATAGTGGGGAAATTATGTTTAAAAAATCGTTAATAGCGTTGACGTTTTTATGGAGTGTTTCAATCTATGCCGACAAAATGGCTGCTGCTAATATAACGGTGCAAGCCGCTGCCGGTGGTATTTATATGTTGCAGGGCCCTGGAGGGAATATCGGGGTATTAGCCACCGAAAAAGGTCTACTGTTGGTGGATGATAAATTTGCCCCGTTAGCTGAAAAAATAGAAGCTGCAATGAAAGGTATTGAAGATAAAGCGCTTAAATATATTATCAATACCCATTATCATGGCGACCATACTGGCAGTAATGCCTTTTTCTCACATAAAGCCCCCATTTTTGCTCATGAAAATGTCCGTAACCGATTAAGCGGCCAAGGTGACCATGACAAAAGTAGCCTACCGGTTGTCACTTATAAAGACGGCATCACCATTCACTTAGCCAGTGAAGAAGTGCAATTAAAGCATTTACCTGCGGGTCATACTGATGGCGACACTTATGTTTACTTTAAAAATGCCAATGTATTACATACCGGCGATTTATTTTTCGAAATAGGCTTTCCTTATGTCGATCTTAATAGTGGCGGCAGTGTTAAAGGCTATTTAGCTAATGTGCGCCATATGCTTAAACATATGCCTGATAACGTAGTGATTATTCCAGGACATGGTAAATTAACCGATAAAAATAGTTTGTTAGCTTTTGCTGATATGATCGCTTTTAGTATTGAAAAAGTAAGCTCAGCGCTCGCGGCAGGAAAGTCAGAGCAGCAAATTCTAGCAGAGGGTATAGGTGAAAAATATCAACATTTGTCATGGGCATTTATTACTGAAGAGAAATGGCTGAAAACCTTAGTGGCAGATTTACAGTAAACGTTGATTGTTGCATTTGAGATGATTGAATTTTTATTATTATTTTTAGATTAATTTGTGAGGCACAGGGCGTTAATGCAAGGCAGTCAACAGCAATGGCTTAGTCATTATGACGAGCAAGGGTATTTTGTTATTCGAGATTATTTTAGTGCCGCTGAAATTAGCTCATTGAGAGAGATAATATTAAAATTTCATCAGTTATGGAAAGATGACAATGCTGTTTTTTATCAAGAAGACGCGTTTAATTCTTCTTTAATTACCGGTAGCGAGTACCTAGGGGCTGCGGATAGGATCAAGCTCTTTAACTTTATCAGCTCAAAAAAGTTAATGCAGGTGGTTGATTCACTGATCCCGATTCAACCCGCTTTTATGAACACGCAATTATTTTTCAATCCGGTTAACCCACAACTAAAAGATTTTTGGCATCGAGATTGTCAATATGATCATGACGTTGAAGAGCAAATGCAGGTTATTCATAACACACAAGTATTGCACCTTCGGGTGCCGCTATTTGATGAACTCGGTGTCGAACTCGTGCCTGGCAGTCATAAGCGCTGGGACAGCGAAGAAGAGTTTAATGTTCGACAAGAGCAGCAGGGAAAATTAAGTTGTGACAGCCTATCCACTGGTAAGAAAATTAGCTTAGCGGCTGGTGACTTATTGGTTTTTTCGGCGGATATGATCCACCGTGGTCTGTACGGCTTAGACAGATTGGCCTTAGATATTTTGGTTTTTGATCCCAACGCTAACTTGGCAGATTTTGTTGATGACGACTGCTTGCCAGATGCAGTAATGTTGGGGGATATTGTCGACCCAAGATTGTTTATCAATACACTCGACTTAAAAGCTAAAGTTGTCAGAGCTGATGGCTAAGTGCAATGTGTCTATTGTTAGATTGCAGCAAACTCACACTTCTTCAGCCATGCATTCAATTGTTCGGGGGTTAATGGTTTTGACAGGTAATCACCTTGAGCAAAGTGGCAATTATGCTCAACCAGCCAGTCAAATGCTGCTTTGGTTTCTACACCTTCCGCAATTGCACCGAAGTTCATAGTTTCTGCGATGTTTAATATTGCTGATGTTAACAAGGTATCTTTACTGTCTTGTGGAATTTTTTGGATAAATATCTTGTCGATTTTTAGAGAGTCAGCATTGATATGTTTTAAATACGAGAAATTACTTTGGCCGGTACCAAAGTCATCAATCGACACCGCAATGCCTAGCGTTTTAATTGCATTTATGGCTTTAATGGCCTCTTTCGGGTTTTGCATAAAGGCGGTTTCAGTTATTTCTAGTGTAATTTTTTGCGCGGCAATATTATAACCTGACATGTAACTTTTCAGTTTGCTAACAAAGCAAGGAGCCTCCAAATCTTCGATAGATATGTTAATGGCGACATTCAATTCATTGTCCCACTTCGCCATTTGCTCAAATACGCTGTTGATAACCCAGTCAGTTATTTGTGTCATTAACGCGGTATTTTCTGCAAGTACTATAAACTCATCTGGTGGTATCATGCCTAAATCAGGGTGACGCCATCTTATTAATGCTTCAACGCCGACACAACGGTTGTCTCGTAAATCAATTTTGGGTTGATAAACCATAAATAATTGTTCAGTGTTTTGTAATGCTTTTGGTAAATCACATAACACTTGAAAACTGCGTTGTTGTAACTTGTCACGATTGACATCATATTTCGCCATGGGGCTATGGTGTTTTTTAGCGTCCAAAAGCGCAGAGGAAGCTGCTCTTATGAACTCATCAGGTTCAGTAATATCACTTGGATAAGTGGCGACTCCTATTACGCCATCGAAAGTCACAGGTAAAGGCCCACACATAAAAGGTTGTTGAAGGTAGCTTTGAACTTGCTCAAGTAAAGCGTTGACTTCTGCCTCGCTATGATCGACCACTAGCAAAGCAAACCGATAGACGGCTAAGTTATAGACAGTAACGTTCTTCTTTTCTGTTTTAGTAAGTTTTTCGGTTGCTGAGCGTAAAATCCTATCACTATTATTATGCCCCAAGGATTGTAACAGTGAAGTATATTGTTCGTGACGTGCGAGATCGGCAATAATTAGGTCGCACCGTGCTAAGGACTTTTGCTGAAAAGTGTTTTGAATGTCGTGTTGCAACTTCAGGCGATTAGGTAGCTCAGTTACCGGATCAAGAAGCCCATAAGTCAGCCTCATATTAATCTGCTCTATCACCAATGAGGCAATGTCAAACAGACTTTTTATATGATACTCGCTGATCTGTACTCTAGGCTCATGAGCAATGACACATAATGCTCCAAGCGCATAACCTCGCTTATCTATTAGTGGTACGCCGGCGTAAAAACGTATATTGGGCTCACCCGTTACTAATGGGTTACTTTTAAAGTCCGGATGAACTAGTGCGTCATTGACAATAAACACGCTGTCCGATTGGATGGTGTGATGACAAAAAGATACATCCCGGGATGTTTGGTTAATCGGCAGACCCAGATTAGATTTGAACCATTGTCTTGATTCATCGATTAATGTGATTAGCGCTACCGGCGTGCCGAAAATTTGCTTCGCCAAACCCGTTAGCATATCAAAACTCGATTCGGGCGGACTATCTAATAACTTGGTTAATTTTAGTGCCAATAACCTGTTTTCCTCATTTATCGGCATTTTAAGTTTGGTCACTGCTAGTCTTCCCGCTGCTAAGCTCAACATAATTTCATCATAACCAGAACCATGGAATAGTCAACGATTTACTCAGGCAAAAATATACTAACTCATTGAAAATAAGTGTTTTGTTTGCTTTCTAGTTTCTGGGCTTAATGTAACATTAGTTATAAAAATGTATGTTGTCACGCACTATCTCGGCTCTCGATAGCTTGCTAGCCCTTCAAGATTAGGTTCAGCGCTTAATGCCAGCTATATTGCCTTTGATATAAACGCGAGTAGGGCGGCTAACTACTGTAAGTCATACTTTTGCAACATGCGCTGCTGGTCAGCCTTAATACGCTTTATATACTCAATAACAGTAGGATGAGCCGCCCATGGATGTAACGCAAAAGCCACCAGTTCATAACCATCAAACCAATATTCATAATTATCAGTAAAGTCTTGCACAAGAATGTCAGCGGCTAATACTTCATTACCTGAGAACAATGCCATGGGTAATAAATAAACATTTAATCGCCAATAGCGGAAAGATTCAGGGTATTTACTTTTGTATTCTTGAAGTTGCTTAAAAAACTGATGTGCGCTTTGTTTACTCAGAGCTTTTTCGCCGGAATAATATTGTAAAATAACCAAGCCATAAGAATAATAAGCGGTATCAACGCCAATGGGGAATACGGGCACCTTATCAAGGTAACTTTTCAGCTCTGCTGTTCGCCCTTCAGTAACGGCCTGTTTGGCAAGTGCAGTGGAAATATTCAAATCACTTCCATTATCAAACTCATCCTTTAGCGCTAACATAAAATTAAATGGCTTTTGATAACCCTCAATGTTGTGTACATAAGCACTTAGCGATGCATATAAAGACCAGAACCCAGGGGCAGTAAAATCAATATTGTTACTAGTTGTATGCGCAGCGTCTTTTGCAGCAATAACAAGCAAATGCTCATAGTATTGGGTAAGAAAACGCTGATTTGGATTTTTAGCGACTAGCTCTTTAATTTTTTCAAACCTAAATGAGGGCATAGAATAATAAAAAGGTAAGTCAGCAATAGATTTATCGGCTAATGTGGCTAAATGCGCTTCTGCCATTTTAGGTGTTAAGCAATGACTAATTACAAATTCATAATTTTGTTGTTTCTGCTCACTAAACACACCTTCAGGCACGGTATTCAAAAACTTTTGAATCTCTTCACAACTTCGATTCATTTGCATTAAAAAAATCAACATATCACTATAAGATTCTGCTTTGGCGGGATAAAAGCGGATTAAGGCCTGATAGATATCATTAGCTTTTGCGAAGTGTTGGGGGAAATCATCATAAATAACCGCAAGTGTAGTGAGCGCATCATGATTTTTTCTATCCAAATTTAAGGTTTTCTTAGCTAAAGCAACCTCTTGCTCTCGTGTTATCAGCGGCTCTGCTACACTGCTGTGTACCATTGCCGCATAAGCCATTAGCCCGATGATTTCGGGGGTTTGTGGATAGTGCTGATTTAATTCAAGCAAGGTGTTGTAGGCTTTTAATATCGGCGCGGCAGCATATTGACTAATTAAGGCTCTCGCGGTCACCAATTTTTCAACTGCGAGATAATCAAGAGTTGATAATGCCGAGTGATACTGCTCATCTTTAAGCACTAAAGTCAGGTTTAACGCCGCGGCCACCTGATTGCTTATCTCTTCTTGTAGGGCAAAGACATCGACCAGTTTGCGGGTGAAGGTTTCGGATAAAATATGGCTGCCGGATTCTGATTCAATTAGCTGTACGGTGATACGCAGATTATCTGCACTTTTACGGACACTGCCTTCAACTAAATAAGCAACATCAAGGTTTTTGGCGATTTCCCGCAAATCAATATTTTTATCTTTATATTCAAAACTTGAGGTTCTGCCGGTGATTTTTAAGCCTTTCACCCGTGTTAAACTATTGAGTAATTCTTCGGTAAGGCCATCGACAAAATATTCTTGCTCTGGGTCGTTACTCATATTGACAAAGGGCAGCACTGCAAGGGCAATAACACTGTCACCTTTTTCATCTTCTGATGTTTCAGCGCTGACTGCTGCGTTTTGATCGGTAATTTGATTTTCAGCGCTAGGGCTGGCGCTGGCAGCGGATGCTGGTGTTGATGTTGATGCAAAGCGGCTTTCATAAATGAAATAGCCTGCAACAACTACCAATAAGCCAATAATAATAAAATCGAGTTGGCGGCCAGTGTTGGCCGCAATTGATTCTTCAGGTGCGACAGTAGAGCCACGTTTAACCCCTTCTGGGGTGATTTCAAACGCCCATGCAAAAAATAAGGCGAAAGGAAAGCCGATCAAGCCAAAGAAAAAGACTAAGGCGTTTACCCAGTCAGGTAAGCGCAGGGCAGGCACGGCTATTGCTGTTACTTGCACAACAATCCAAGCAAGCACTAAGTAAGCTACTCCAACTTTAAATACATTGCGACGTTTTAATTCGTTAATGAAATCCATGTGCGAATGCGTTTTTATGATATTTTGTCTGTATTTAAAGGTAGCAGCATAATATATTCATCGCCACTTTCTAGCTTGCCCTAAGTTAAGCTGCCATGCCAATTTAGGTCGTTTTATCTAGAGGCTATAAGCTATCACTTCAGGGCCGTGATAATAACGGCCGTTTATCTGTTCTATAACCTGCTATTGCTTGAAACGCAGCGCAAGCTAAGCCGACTGCATTGTGATTAAGTATTGCGCATTAAAGGCATTGAGTCGCGCTAATCACCATCACTGTGCATACTAATGAGACAAAATCGTGACGGCTTAATTAAGCAGGCGCTTACAAACTTAATTGGTTTGAGAAATTGCCAAGATAAAAAAACCGCATCGCTGCGGTTTTTTGTTATCAAAGACTGAATAACAATCAGCCGTGTGTTTGTTGCGGGTTACTACTAATAATTACTGATGCGAGCGTAACTTTAAGGTTGACGAGGCCGCATCATAAATCAGCACTCTTTGGTAAGCTGGCATTAAGTAACTCTCAGCGGTACCGTCAGCAATTACTTCAGACCAAAGCTCAACTTGGGCGTGGTTATATTTACTATACGTAAGCCCTTGTGTTGGATCAAAACGATAGAAATAGCTATTGTCACTGGTGTCGGTGGTGGTGTTAAAGCTTTGCACATTGGCATTGGCTTGCAATAAGCCATTGTCAGTGTAGGTTGTGCCGTCAAAGTTTGCCCATTCGCTACTGTTGTTTGCGGTGTAAATGGTGCTAGCTTCATGGCTTAAGGCAAATTTGGCTAAGTTACTAAAGGCAGCATTGACATAAGCAGGCTGGTTGGTTACCGAAATCAATTCGCTGGCATAAGCGTTATAACCTAAGTTAAAGCGTTCCAACGAGCTTGTTGCTGGTTTAT
>JBFJQB010000095.1:0-11211 GCA_041616855.1 Cognaticolwellia sp.
AATGTAACTTACTTTCACAACAATATTGATTTAATATGTTGCCATTGAAATGGTACGGGAAGAGAGACTTGAACTCTCACATCTTGCGATACTGGAACCTAAATCCAGCGCGTCTACCAATTCCGCCATTCCCGCACTTCAATGCTTACTTCGAGTTAAGTGGTGGCTACACCGGGATTTGAACCTGGGACCCCATCATTATGAGTGATGTGCTCTAACCAGCTGAGCTATGTAGCCTTTCCATCTCGCCTCTCAGCAAGTGGCGCGTATTATGCAAATCTGTTTGGGCTACGTCAACCGTTTTTTATCAAATAAATAAGACTTTTTGATTGTTTGGCTATTCGCTGTGCAATTTGTCTTATATCTGTGCAAAAACAGTCTAAAAAGATAAACTCACTCGTTAATTAGGCGAGTGAGTTTTATTTTAATAGGATTATTTAATACGCTCGTTTGCAACTTTTGCTAGATGAGCTGAACTTTTCTTAACAGCGGCTAAGTTTTCGGTAACTGTTTTTACTGGTAACTTACCAATTAAGTACTCGCCTATGTCAAGGGCATTTGAGCTGGCAGCGAATTGTAATAAGTTCTCACCATTACATTGAATGCTATCAAAAATGCTGCGGATTTTAACTTTGTTTGACTTTAGGTATTTTCTCAGACGTTTTTTGTCATTAATAGAGACATATTCACAAATACGTAAAGACATGCTGTCATTAAACGCTAAACTTTGTGGTGTGTAAGAAATAGCCGTTGCGATGATTAAAGAAGTTAGTAGGGTAGTTTTCATATAATTCCTAAAATATTGATGTTGTTGTCTTGAAAGTCTAACGCTAAAGTTACACTTTGCCAGTTTTGTTCAGACATCATAAAAATCGTCAAACAAAGCTAAGGAGTATTTTAATGTATTTATGTCACCAACGCAGCTTTAATCAAGATAAACTAAGTTGATTTGATCTTTTAAACATTGAGGGCTTTATCGCTAAGGTAAAATAATTTACGAAATAAAATTGTATAGCGAAAACAAAAAAAGAGAGCGAAAGCTCTCTTTTTATCAGTTCGGTTTACACATTAAATCGGAAGTGCACAACGTCGCCATCTTTGACGCGATACTCTTTACCTTCTAAGCGCCATTTTCCCGCTTCTTTTGCACCGGCTTCACCGTTGAATTCAATGAAATCATCATAAGCAACGACTTCTGCGCGAATAAATCCTTTTTCAAAATCAGTATGAATAACACCAGCAGCTTGTGGGGCGGTAGCATTTTGCTTAACGGTCCAAGCACGGACTTCTTTAACGCCAGCGGTAAAATAGGTTTGTAAATGGAGTAAACCATAGCCTGAATTGATCACGCGATTCAGTCCTGGCTCCTCTAAGCCCATCTCTGCCATAAACTCTACACGGTCTTCATCATCCATTTCAGACAATTCACCTTCAATTTCAGCACAAACAGCAACAACCACAGCATTTTCTTTTTCAGCGATAGCGTGAACAACGTCAAGATAAGGATTATTCTCAAAACCATCGTCATTAACGTTAGCAATATACATGGTTGGTTTAATGGTTAAGAAATTTAAGTAAGCAACGGCAGCTTTTTCTTCTTTAGACAGCTCTAAAGAGCGGATCATCTCACCATCTTCAACGTGCTTTAAAATTTTCTCTAATATCGGCAATTCGAATTTAGCGTCTTTATCACCACCTTTAGCTTTTTTAGCTTGGCGTTGAATAGCGCGTTCAGCAGTATCCATATCGGCTAATGCTAATTCGGTATTGATAACATCGATGTCATCAGCGGGATCAATTTTGTTGGCAACATGGATAATATTATCATTTTCAAAACAACGAACTACATGACCAATGGCGTCAGTTTCACGAATATTCGCTAAAAATTTGTTACCTAAACCTTCACCTTTTGAAGCACCCGCGACTAAACCTGCGATATCAACAAATTCCATTGTTGTTGCTAGCACACGTTCTGGTTTTACAATATTTGCTAAGGCATCTAAACGCGGATCAGGTACGGGTACAACACCGGTATTAGGCTCAATTGTACAAAAAGGAAAGTTAGCAGCTTCAATACCCGCTTTAGTTAACGCATTGAAAAGTGTTGATTTGCCTACGTTGGGCAAGCCAACAATACCACATTTAAATCCCATGATGTTTACCTATAATGTTGTCGCAATATTCATTATTGCGCTTTAAAAGAATGTAGACGATTTTGAGCTTTCTTAACATCGTCTTTTTGCCAAATTTCAAAACAGCGCGCAGCTTCGTCTATCGCTTGGTCAATTAAGTTTTGTTCGTTGGCAGGTGCCTTTCCAAGCACATGCCCAGTAACGCGATCACGATGACCTGGATGATCAATGCCGATGCGTAACCGATAAAATTCTTTATTATTAGCCAAAGATGAAATTATATCACGTAAGCCGTTATGCCCACCGTGTCCGCCACCTTGTTTAATTTTACAAACGCCAGGAAGCATATCAAGTTCATCGTGAGCAACGAGAATATTTTCAACAGGGATACGAAAAAATTTGGCTAAGGGAGCTACAGCTTGACCACTTCGATTCATGAATGTGGTCGGGATGAGAAGATGAACTAATTGACCGGCAATTAACCCTTTACCGTAGAGACCGAAATACTTTTTTTCTGGCTTTAGCGAAATGTTGTAACGTGATGCAAGCTCTTGAACGAACCAATCACCAGCATTATGACGGGTTTTACTGTATTCTGCGCCTGGATTTCCTAAGCCGACTACTAACTGAATCGTCATCTATTTTTTACTCTTATCATTCAAACTTAAGGTTGATAAGTTCAAGCATATTTAAAACTAATCAGTTTAAAACTAAAAAGCTTAAAGGGTATGTTTTACAACACTCCCCTTTAAGCTTGCTCACCTAGAGTAAAGTTATTAATTACTCAGTTGGTGCTTCTTCAGTTGCTGCTTCTGCTTCAGCATCGTCGTCACTTGAACCTTTCGGTGCATTCAATGTAGCAACGGCTTGGTCATGGCTTTCGCCTTTAGCTAATTCGTCAGAAGTAACACCTTTTGGTAAGGCTACGTCTGATAAATGCAATGTTTGACCAACTTCTAAATTAGCAACATCAATTTCGATGAACTCAGGAATGTTCGCAGGTAAACATGTAATTGCGATTTCATTCACGTGGTGAGCCATTGTGCCACCTAACTTCTCTGCAACGTCTTCGTTAAGGAAGTGAATTGGTACATTAACTTGAACAGCGTGTTTTGCATCAATGCGTAAAAAATCTAAATGCATGATAACTTGCTTGAACGGGTGACGTTGCATATCTTTTAAAAGACACTCAACAGGCTTGCCATCTACGTTAAGAGTTAAAACGTGAGAGTAAAACGCTTCTTCTTGTTGTGCACGGTAAACATTTTTGTGCTCTAACGTTAAAGAAACAGGCTCTTGGCCTTCACCGTATAAAATCGCTGGAACTTTGTTCGCGTGACGTAGGCGGCGGCTCGCACCTTTCCCTAAATCTGTACGTACTTCAGCGTCCAATGTAAATAAATCAGTCATGGGTAATATCCATTATTTAATAATTAAAGGTTGTTGCTTTTTGCGACCAAAAGCAACCTGTTCCCTTTTTACTAATTACAATTAGCTAAAAAAGGCGCAGCATAATAACACCCCCTTAAGCGGAGATCCATTGTTATGTGGCTTTAAGATTGAATCTATTTAGCAGCTAGGTATTAACTTACCGGTCGTCAAGGTTTTACTGATATATGAGGGTTATTGCAAACCATATCGTTGGGATATGGTTTGGTAGGTGCCTGCAGCCTTTAAACCTAGAATACAGTTGTCTAGCTGATTTAAAAGTTGTCTGGGCTGTGCAATGTTTTTGGAAAACTTCGACACGGTAATGTAATAATTTTTTTCGGCAACGACTAGGTCATGGATGGTGATTTTATCTGTTATGCCAAGTTGTTTTGCACGCCAAAGTAAGGTTTCTTTCGAGTTAGGCATGATGTCAAAGCGTTGCGGTGTGGCTAACATCTGGTTAAACATAGCGTCGACGCTATGACCGACAGACACTTCATTGATAGGTTTTTTTAACTCTATAATTTTTAACAGCTCAGGGGTGTGTGCCAACCCTGACAGGTGACCAATAACATAGTTGTTCAGATCATCAAGTTTGTTAATAGTAACGTTGCTATCTTTTTTAGAGGCAAGCGCATATGTAGAGGTAAATAATGGCTCTTTTGCATAGTGTATAATAGCATTTCGCTCATCTTTATAGGAATAAACACTAATGTCTATTTCGCCTGTTTGCATATACAGATGGGTTCTTTTAATTGGCAGGGTTTTATATTCTACTTGGTAATTTGTTTGTTTAAGACAAATATCAAGCACTTCTCCACCTAGACCGATCTTGTCTTTTGTCCGATCAGAAAAGAAAAATGGCGGCCACTCAATATTATTAATATAAACAGTTTTACTAAACGTATCATTGGAAAAAAGCAACAAATTAACGCTGCATATAATGATCGTCATCTTTTTTAAAAACAATATAATATACCTCGATTAAATTCTGCTCTATTCAAATAGTACGCCATAGATTTTATTTGTAAATAAAATACCACAATAAAAATCATCAAGGGGATGATTTTAGCGCTTATGATTACTTTTAAAATGTTATTGTTATTGCGCTGTATTATTAAAGTGAGTTGAAAGCTTTATGGCAATAAAAAAGCACCTTTAGGTGCTTTTTCGAATGTCTTTATTTTCCACGACTATTTAATGAGCAAATAGTAGCGGCAATAATTAAGCATCAAACATTGCAGAGATCGATTCTTCGTTACAAACACGACGAATGGCTTCTGAGAGCATGCCACTTAACGTCAGCTGACGAACATTGCCCAGCGCTTTTATCTCGTCTGATAATGGAATGGAGTCAGTAACGACCACTTCATCAATCACAGAGTTTTTCAAGTTTTCAGCAGCATTACCTGAAAGTACAGGGTGAGTTGCGTAAGCAAATACGCGTTTAGCACCGTGTTCTTTTAATGCTTCTGCAGCTTTAGCTAAGGTACCGCCGGTGTCAATCATGTCATCAACGATAAAACAATCACGACCCTTAACGTCACCAATAATATGCATTACTTGTGCAACGTTCGCTTTCGGGCGTCGTTTGTCGATAATGGCAAGATCAGCATCGTCTAATAATTTAGCTACGGCACGAGCACGTACAACACCGCCAATATCAGGAGAAACCACCACTGGATTTTCGATGTTTCTTGCTAGCATATCTTCTAATAAGATAGGCGTACCAAAAACGTTATCCACTGGTACATCAAAAAAGCCTTGAATTTGTTCAGCATGTAAATCAACCGTTAAGACCCGGTCAACACCAACACTAGATAAGAAATCAGCGACAACTTTCGCTGTAATTGGCACACGAGCACTACGAACACGACGGTCTTGACGAGCATAACCAAAATAAGGCATAACGGCAGTGATACGTCCAGCTGAAGCACGACGAAGTGCATCAATCATCACGATCAGTTCCATTAAGTTATCATTGGTAGGGGCACATGTTGATTGGATAATGAAAACATCCGCACCACGCACGTTTTCAGTAATTTCAACACTAATTTCACCATCACTAAAACTACCGACCTTGGCTTCGCCTAAGGTGATGTATAGGCGATTAGCGATTTGTTTGGCCAGTTCAGGGGTGGCGTTACCCGCAAAAATTTTCATGTCAGGCACTGTCAGTTCCTCAGAAACTTTTGACATTTTAATTACGATACTGAATAAAACGGTAGGTTAAATATCAGCAAATTATTTTGTTTTTGCCAGTTTAAATGGCATTTAGATGAAATTTCATCTGAACTTAATGCTCGTCTAACGCTGCAATTGCAGCATGTAAGGGCGATTGATTGAGTCCTTTAGCCACGAATGAATCAATACCCTTTGGCAGTAAAGATTGTACGTGGCAGGCGTCTTTTTTAGTACTGAAGCGTGAAAACACACAGGCACCCGTTCCAGTCATTTGGGACGGCGCATATTCTACCAACCAAGCCAGTAGCTTGGCAACCTCAGGGTAATGTTTTATTACCCAAGTTTGGCAATCATTATGGTAATTTTCGATGTCATTATCGCTATAGCGTATAGCGGGTGTATCTCGGGTTAAATCTTGCGCAGTAAAAACACTGGCCGTAGAAATACTGCAATTAGGTTTAGAAATTAAATACCAATAAGTTTTTGGCGATGCAGGGGTAAGCTTCTCACCAATGCCTTGGGCGAAGGCAGCAAAACCGTGAATAAATATGGGCACGTCAGCACCTAACGTTAGGCCTAGTTCTGCAAGTTGTTTAATATCAAGTTTAGTTTTCCAAAGAGCATTTAGTGCGAGCAGTATAGTCGCGGCATTTGAAGAACCACCACCTAAGCCCCCCCCCATGGGTAATAATTTATCTAATTTAATTTCCACGCCTTGCTGACACTGAGCCTTGTTTTGTAATAGCAATGCCGCTTTGACTATTAAATTGTCTTCATTATTTACACCAGGTATGGGCGTTAGTAACTTGATGGCTTTATTTTCGGTGACTTTTAAGTCGATCGTGTCATGATAATCAAGGAACTGAAACACGGTTTCTAATTGGTGGTAACCATTGTCCATTCTGCCGACGATATGTAAGAATAAATTCAGTTTTGCCGGTGATGGAAAGGAATGAAATGCTTGTTGAGTCACTGGTACCTCGTTAAATTTTCCATGAATGAATGACAATCTTTATGCGTAAATCGCCTTGAGATATCGTCAATTGCTTGGCCAATTGAAATGGGCCAATATGGTGATATTTACTGTACTTTATCAACCAGTTTTTATTGTTATAACGACTACTTAACGATTCGGGTAACCGTGTTTTTACATGATAACTGACTTTATCAGTCGGTAAAAATGCTAAACCTTTTAACCAGTGGCTCATGGCTCGGCTAGGAAAATTTAAGCCGGTCAGGGCATAGATTAGCTGATCCAAATTTTCAGTTTGGTAGTGTTGACCATCGACTTCCAAAGTAACCTTGCCGTGTTGACGCGTTAACTCAAGGACCTTAATGCCAAATAACGTTGATAAATTTAACGATTCGGTTTTATCAATGGCATTTTGTTGCCAATGCAGTGTTGCGCTTTGACGCTGCTCATTATTTATAAAGGCTATCTTTCCCGCTATAGTCCAGTTATTGAGCTGGGAAACTTGTTTATTACGAGAGGTAATCGTTTGGCTTGCTTGATTATTTTCTACTGGTATATCGCGGATGCTACTACAAGCACTTAATATTGAGACAAAAAATAGCGTAATAAGTCGTTTGCTATACATAGCATTCCTGTAGTGAGGTAAATAAATCAGCTTTGTTGAAAAATAAAATTGATAGCCAATAAGGAAAGCATATTAGCCGTCTGGCATAACGTGCTTTCAATTCATGCTGAACTTTCGTAAAATTATCGCGATTTTTTGTCGCAGATCATAGGTTTTTTTCACTATATGACTGATAATAGCGTTAAGCGGTCATTGTCGGTGTAAAATTAACCTCCATTTGATTAGTCATTCGCAGCAAATTTTGCCTGCCGTTAAAATTTTTTGGATTCAATATATTCATATGTCGATAGTTGCAGTAGGTATCAATCACAAAACCGCTCCGGTTGCTGTCAGGGAAAAGATATCATTTAACCCCGATAACTTGAGTACGGCCTTGCAGGAGCTGATTAACTCAGTGGATTGCAAAGAAGCCGCGATTTTGTCTACCTGTAATCGAACCGAGTTATATCTCGTGCAAGAGGGTGACGTTAGCTTAACCCAGGAACGGCTCGTGCGTTGGTTAGAGCAGCATCATAATGTTCCTGCCTCTACCATTACCTCAAGTTTGTATTGGCACCAAGATCAACAAGCCGTTAATCACATGATGCGCGTTGCGTGTGGTTTAGATTCATTAGTGCTTGGTGAGCCGCAAATATTGGGGCAGATGAAGCAAGCTTACAATCAAGCAAAAGCTGCAGGCTCGATGGCCTTAGTAATGGATCGGCTCTTCCAACGAACTTTTGGCGTTGCTAAACAAGTGAGAACCGATACTGAAATAGGCGCAAGTGCTGTGTCTGTTGCTTTTGCTGCGGTAAACCTTGCCAAGCATATTTTTGCCAGTTTAGATAAAGCTCGGGTACTACTTGTGGGGGCTGGTGAAACTATTGAGTTAGTTGCCAAACATTTATACGAAAATAATGTTGGTCATATTACCGTGGCAAACCGTACGCTTTCTCGCGCAGAAAACATGGCACAACATTTTGGTGCGGATGTGATTACTCTGGCGCAAATCCCAGAAATGATGGCCAGTGCAGATATCGTGATCAGTTCAACCGGCAGTACCTTGCCTATTATTGGTAAAGGGATGGTGGAAAAAGCTTTAACGAAAAGAAAACATCGGCCAATGTTTATGGTTGATTTAGCCGTTCCACGTGATATTGAAGAACAAGTTTCAGATCTCGAGGATGTATTTCTTTATACCGTCGATGATTTACAAAATATTATTGCAAAAAATTTAGATAATCGCCGAAAAGAAGCAATACAGGCTGAAGGTATCGTTTCAGAGCACTCATCTAGCTTTATGTCCTGGTTACGAGGTTTAAATACTCAAGAAACCGTTATATCCTACCGTAAACAATGCTTAGAAAACCGTGATGTATTACTCGAAAAAGCGCTACAGCAATTAGCGGCCAATAAAGCTCCTGAAGCTGTAGTTGCAGAGCTTGCCACTAAGTTAACCAACAAGTTTATGCATGCCCCGACCAGTGCTATTCAGTCCGCCGCACAGGGTGGTAAATTAGATCGACTGCTTTATCTCCGTGATATTTTCGATATTGAGCATAAAGAGTAGTACCTGAGTTTACTCGGCGTTATTTTAAATTGTCTTGGGCTTTGCAATGAATAATTTGCCTTGCGCTACCTTTACATGCGTTGAAACTGATAGCTAAGCTCATTATACTGCTCGATTACATACCCATTTAATATAAAGTACTGCTATTTACCTGCTTAGTCGAATATAATGCGCGGGTAATTCATCAATTATTGACTATATAAGATCATTTAATGAATAAATCTGTTTACCAAAAACTTGAGATACTTGTCGAACGCTTTGAAGAAGTGCAAGCGTTACTCTCTGATCCTGAAACAATTTCTAATCAAGAAAAGTTCCAAGCCTTATCGAAAGAATTCTCACAATTAGAAGTGGTTACTTCTGCCTTTCATGCATACCAAGAAGCCGAAGATAATTTTGCGGCCGCAGAAGAGATGCTCAAGGATGAAGATCCCGATATGCGTGAAATGGCGCAAGACGAGTTCAAAGATGCGAAAAAAGCAGTAGAAAAAATGACTGCCGAGTTACAAATTTTGTTGTTGCCTCGCGATCCCAAAGACGATAACAACTGTTTTGTTGAAATTCGCGCTGGCGCTGGCGGCGATGAAGCGGCTATTTTTGCTGGCGATTTATTCCGCATGTATAGCCGTTATGCTGAAAAGCAAGGTTGGAAAATTGAGTTAATGAACTCGAACGAAAGTGAGCAGGGCGGTTTTAAAGAGATTGTTGCAAAAATTAATGGGGTTGGCGTTTACGGTCAGATGAAATATGAATCTGGCGGTCACCGAGTACAACGTGTACCAGAAACCGAATCGCAAGGTCGTGTACATACGTCAGCTTGTACGGTTGTCGTGATGCCAGAAATTCCTGAATCTCAAGCGATTGAAATTAATAAAGCGGATTTGAAAGTTGATACTTTCCGCGCCTCAGGGGCGGGTGGACAGCATGTTAACAAAACTGATTCAGCTATTCGTATCACCCATATTCCAAGTGGCGTAGTTGTTGAGTGTCAAGATCAGCGCTCGCAACATAAAAACCGTGCGCAAGCGATGTCAGTATTACAAGCGCGCCTGCAACAAGCTGAAGATGAAAAACGTCGTAGTGCAGAAGAGTCTTCACGCCGTAACTTGGTGGCTAGTGGCGATCGCTCTGAGCGCATTCGCACCTATAACTTTCCGCAAGGGCGCATGAGTGATCATCGTATCAATTTGACCTTGTATCGTTTAAACGAAATCATGGAAGGTAATTTACATTTGGTGCTTGATCCCATTATGCAAGAAAGCCAAGCTGACTTGTTAGCAGAGTTATCCGAGCAAAACTAGTGTCGCAGTCTGCTGTAAAGCAATTGTTATCGGTGACAGAAATATCATCGATGACCATTGCGCAATTAATTCGCTATGGCCAACAACGGCTTTCGCCTGATTCTGATAGCGCTAAATTAGATACTGAGCTGCTGATTTGCTTTGTAAGTGATAAGCCGCGCAGCTATTTATTAACTTGGCCTGAGCAGAGGTTAGATGCGGCCCAGTCAGAACAATTTGCACAGTTAATGCAACGTAGAGCGCAAGGTGAACCGATTGCCTATATTGTTAACATGCGCGAGTTTTGGTCATTGCCGCTACAAGTTTCACCCGCTACCCTAATTCCACGTCCTGATACTGAAGTGTTGGTTGAACAGGTGTTACTGCATCATCAAAACACAAGCCTGAGTTGTTTAGATTTAGGAACGGGTACTGGCGCAATCGCCTTAGCGTTAGCATCAGAGAGGCCTCAATGGCAAATAGAAGCGGTAGACTATAGCCATGAAGCGGTAAAGCTCGCCAAGCGCAACGCCCATAACTTAAACCTTGCTCAAGTTAATATTTATCAAAGTGATTGGTTTAATCAGGTTTCTCAAGCGCAGCGCTTTGATGTTATTGTCAGTAATCCGCCTTATATCGATGAGAGTGATCATCACTTGAATGAGGGTGATGTTAAGTTTGAGCCAAAAACCGCGCTGGTCGCAGCAGATAACGGTTTAGCTGATATCAAAATCATTGCAAGGCAAGCCCGTGCTTTTTTAAATTCGACTGGTTCTTTGTATATTGAGCATGGCTTTGAGCAGAGTCATGCTGTACAAAGAATTTTAATGGATTTAGCGTATAGTGACGTGCAAACAATAAAAGATTTTAATGGCAACGACCGAGTTACCTTGGCTCGTTACTCAGATACCCCCAATAATAACAATAACAATAACAATAACAATAACAATGGAGTTCATCATGCTTAAACACTTACATATGACGATAGCCGCGATCAGTATTTTACTTTTTACTTTTCGTTTCGCGTTAACCCTAGT
>JBFJQB010000096.1:0-10862 GCA_041616855.1 Cognaticolwellia sp.
CCCCTGGCTGAACTTACTGAATCTGCTCCCATCGCTAGCGCCCAAGCAACTTTAGACGGCGTGATCAATTTACCGGCACAGATTATTTTAATACGTTCTCGCAAACCATATTCGACTAATAAATTAACCACCAAAGGTAAGCTTTCCTTTAACGGCAAGCCAACATAATCCATTAGTGGTTGTGGTGCTGCGCCCGTGCCGCCATCGGCACTATCAATGGTGATAAAGTCAGGGGCAGATTCAGCACCTTGATGCTTTATCTCTTCAAATAAATCCGTTAGCCATTGTGACTCGCCAATAACGGCCTTAAAACCTACCGGTTTACCCGTCACTTCACGCACACGATTCACCATAGTTAAAATGTCTTGCACTGACTTGATTTCTGGATGGGCATTAGGGCTGATTGAGTCTACTCCAGGCATAATACCGCGTATTTTAGCGATTTCTTCCGTCACCTTTTTACCGGGTAAAATTCCTCCTTTGCCCGGTTTTGCCCCTTGAGATAGCTTGATTTCAAACATTTTAATTTGTGGCTTAGCCGCTAGTGCAGCCAACATTTTATCGCACATTTTTCCGCTTTCATCTCTGACGCCATATTTTGCCGTCCCTATTTGAAAGACCAAATCCGCGCCGCTATCCAAATGATATTTACTGACACCACCTTCACCGGTATTCA
Source organism: Cognaticolwellia sp. (assembly GCA_041616855.1). Lineage (GTDB taxonomy): Bacteria > Pseudomonadota > Gammaproteobacteria > Enterobacterales > Alteromonadaceae > Cognaticolwellia. Next base: position 677 of record JBFJQB010000096.1, read on the forward strand.
TCCAACAGCCCGCTTTAGCCGCGCCATTTGACAGTGCCTTTACCGCCACCGAAGATAAAGCGCCAAAACTCATCGCTGAAATATTAAATAATGAGCCAGAGGTGTAAGGTTCAGGGCAATCAGTACCATAGGTAATGCTACTCGGTGGCACAGCGTCTTCTTCGAGTGTCGCAAAGGCACAATTCATAAACATGATGGTACCAGTTGGTTCGAGATTACGCGTCGAGCCAAAGGCAACCGTGCGATCAACATTTTTCGCGGCTCGGTAAACCCAACTGCGTTCAGCTCTATTAAAAGGCAACTCTTCTCTATCCATAGCGAAAAAGTATTGTCTAAAAAATTCGCCCTGCTTTTCAAAAAAATATCTAAATCGACCGATAACCGGATAATTACGGCGTATCGCCTGTTTATTTTGGGTTATATCGACGATATACATATAAATTATCGCTAATACCCCGACCCCCAATAGAAAAATAAATAGTGCAGAAAGTTTTTCTAAATAGCCAAGCATACCGTACATGTTATCCATGGATACCTCATTAATGATATTCGTTGTTGTTAGTTTAGATGAATTGAGTCTGATATTCCCTTACTGATAATTTATGTTTAATGATGCTACAGCTTTTCCATTTGCCAATAACTATCAGCTAAAAGCACTTTAACTTCATTGCTTTCAACAAATTGGTATTTTAATTTCAATTGTCTATGATTATTTATTGAACAATAAGGCAATCATAAACAAGCGATTAATTGAGCAATTTTTCTTGTTAAGAAAGGCAGCATAATGGAGCACAAAAATAGTCACCGTTTAATGTTTACTTATCATGACCAGAGTAATATTAAACATCAAATAAAGAAACTGCTTTATATCGCTTTAGGGGTAGTGGCTCCGCTAGCGCTGGCGAGCGATAACAATAAGCAACAAATTCATATCGTTACCGAACAATTACCCCCCTATCAAATTATCGAACCGGACAATTCATTGTCTGGTTTTGCCGTCGATATTATAAAAAGTACCATGGCACGAAGCCATTATGCTTATAGCTTAAAAAGTTACCCTTGGGTGCGCTCCTATAACCTCGCACAAAAAAAAGCGAATCACTGCATATTCTCCCTTGTGCGTTTAAAGTCGCGTGAAAAGTTATTTAAATGGGTCGGAGCGCTTTCAAAAGCTAACAACGTGGCACTGTGGGCGCTTAAAGATCAAAACATTGTAGTGACCACGCTAGAAGACGCAAAAAACTACACCATAGCTGTTATTCGTGATGATGTTGCTCATACGGGTTTAGTCGAGCGGGGCTTTGTTGAAGGTAAACATTTATATGTTTTGGATGACATAAAATCATTAATCAATATTTTCATTACTCGACCTGAGATAGATTTAATCATCGCTGATGATACTACCATTAATTTTCGTGCTGAATTGGTTGGAGTGGATATCCAACATTGGCAACGTGTCTACGAAATTGAGGACTTCTCACTAGAGTTTTTCTTCGCCTGCAGTAAAAAAACCAGTGACCGCGTCGTTAAGCATTTAGCTCAAAACCTCGAAAGTGTCTACCTAGACGGCACCTATGACGAGATATGGGACAAGTGGCAAGATCAATTGAACATAAAAAAATAACCTCTTGACTCATAGTTAAGGGCGCGTGAGAGCTATAACTCAAAAAGGTCTATTTAGAGCTCTATATCATTTATTTCTTAATTTTTCAAAATGTCGATAGTATTTTGCCAAAACGCTTAAAATCAAGCGTTCAACAATTTGGCTTTTGTGTAACAGTTGTTTATGATATTTAGTGACTAAAAGAGCAGCCCTCAACAAGCAATTAATTGCTCGTTTTACCTAAGGTAGTTTAATGCAGCAAAAACATAACAAGTGTTTAATTTCTACTTACCGTCAACAAAGAAATATTAAACAGCAAGTAAAGAAGCTGCTTTATATCGCTTTGGGGTTAATGGCACCTCTATCACTGGTTAACGCGGAAAACAAGCCAATCATACATCTAGTTACCGAACATTTAGCGCCATACCAAATAGAAGAAAAAAACAAACCGTTATCCGGATTTTCAATTGATATTATTAAAGAAACCATGAAACGGAGCCAGTATAGTTACACCTTAAATAGCTACCCTTGGGTTCGCTCATATAAACTTGCTCAAAAGAAAGCTAATTACTGTATATTTTCTATGGCTCGGATAAAGTCACGAGAAAGTTTATTTAAGTGGGTGGGACCGATTTCTTTTGTGAACAATACCTCAATGTGGACCCTGAAAGATCGGACGATTACAGTTCACACTTTAAATGATGCAAAGCAATACACCACTGCCGTTAGTCGCGATGATTTGAGCCATATAGGACTGATAGAGCTAGGTTTTAAAGATGGTGAGCACCTTTATGTTTTAGACCATGCTAAATCATTGGTCGGCTTATTGATCACACGACCAGAAATAGATTTAATTGTCGCCGATGATATGACAATAAAGTTTCATAGTGAATTAGCAGGAGTGAGCAAAGATCACCTGCAACGTGTTTATCAACTGAAGGAGTTACCGCTAAACTTCTTCTTCGCTTGCAGCCTTCAAACTGATGATGAAATAATTAAACATTTAGCAGACAGCCTGCAAAGTTTATATAATGATGGCACGCACAGTGCTATCTGGAAAAAGTGGCGAGACAAGCTTATTAATCTAGAAGAGGAAAAGTAACTTTCAGACATTGTCATTTATCAGGGCTTAAGCTATCTGTCGACAAATTAGCTGGTGTTGGTAACTTTAAAACCACCTCGCTAATGCTTATCAACAAAAAAAGCCTCTTTCGAGGCCTTTATCATTTATCTACTAAATTGTTTTATAAGGTACTTTCAAATAACTTATAAATTCTACGGTATTCATCTAACCAAGAACTCGGTTGCACAAACCCATGCGGCTCAACGGGATAAATAGCGGTTTCAAAGTCTTGTTTTTCTAATTCAATTAGACGTTGTACTAAACGCACAGTATCTTGAAAGAAAACATTGTCATCCACCATAGGCGCATTAATCAGTAGTGGCTTTTCTAGGCCTTCGGCAAAATAAATAGGCGAACTGCGCTCATAAGCAATAGCATCATCACTCGGCATATTTAATATATTCGAGGTATAGCCGTGGTTGTAATATGCCCAATCTGACACTAAACGTAGCGCCGAGCCTGATTGAAATAAATCTGGTTCGGTAAACATCGACATCAAGGTTAAAAAGCCACCGTACGAACCACCATAAGTGCCAACACGTTTTGCATCAACATTAGCATTTTCAACTAACCAGTTGACACCATCACGCATATCTTGCACTTCAGGCTTGCCCATATGACGGTAAATTGCTGTGCGCCAATCACGGCCATAACCTTTTGACGCTCTATAATCCATATCGATGACAACATAACCTTGCTGTACCAACATGCTATGGAACATGTATTCACGAAAATATCCGGACCAACCTAAATGTGAGTTTTGTAAATAACCTGCACCGTGGCTAAACATCACTGCTTTATTTTTCTTCTGGTTTTGATCGTAACTTTTAGGTAAATATACCTTTGAATATATCGGCTGATCTTGATGTGATGACTCAATCGCAACAACATTAGGTGCTGCCCAAGGCATGGCTAAAAACTCTTCGGTGACAGTATGTGTTAAGCGAATCGCTTCTGCGTTACTCGTTATATCTTTAACGTAAAGTTCAGGCGGCATGGTGATTTCTGAATGCTCGAGCAATAACTTTGACTCATCCGGGCTCAAGGCATAATCATTCATACCCCCTAAATCTGTTAACGCCGTGATCTGTGCTGAGTTAACATCAACTTTATATATTTCATAAATGCCAGGGTGCTTTTTATTGGCTTTAAAATAAATATTTTGCTCATCCGCAGATAACGTTAAGTCATTGACTTCAAAATTACCTGAGGTTAATGCTCTAGCTTTACCGTTTAGTGGTTTAACGTATAAATGCGCATAGCCACTTTCTTCTGATAGATAATACAAGCTATTGCTATTATCTAGCCAACCCAACTCATTAAAACTGTAATTTACCCAAGCATCGTCATGCAAACGATGTTGTGCAACTAACGCTTTGCTATCAAAGTCAACTGTGGCAATCCAACGGTCTTTGTTATCCCAAGCTTCAAGCATAATAGCGACTTGTTTGCCATTATCTTGCCATTGAATAGGATCCCAAGCTTGCATAACATGAATATTACGTGGCGATTTTTCTGATTTATACCGCTTCCCCTCTCGGGCATAGTTTTCTTTACGAACACTAGCCAAGACGTCTTCATCAAAACCAGGCAAACTGTCATAACTTAATAGCGCTTTCGTGCCTTGGCTTAGGTCCAATAAGTAGAGTTGTTCAGCATATTGGCGATTTTCTGCAACGCGTGCGCGTACTTTTTCAGCTTTAATATGGCCGTCACTGGCAATATAGTTAGGCATAATATCACTGTCTTGGCGTGCAGATTTTTCAGGGGCGACACTGACCACTAACTTATCGCCGGCAGGCGAAAGGCTCGCATGGACAACGCGGTTATCTTTGCCTAAATAAAAGTTAGTTTGCGTCACTGTGCTGTTTTTAACTCGCAGTTGTCGCTTTTGCTCCGCCAGTAAATCTTTATTGCGCTGTTGCAGAGCGATATATTCAATGAGTTGATGTTGCTCTTTTGCAATATAGCTAGGCGCATCTTCAGTCGGCTCTTCACTGTCACTCATTTTTAAGTTGGCTAACTCAATAATTTTTTGACTATTCATATCTTGTGCGTAAAAAATATTGCCAACACGGTACGCGACATTACCATTGGTTAAAAACATTACCGATGATTCAACTGCCGAGGTATAGGTTAACTGTTGCACTTTTTGACTTGCTAATTCTTTAACAAAAACATTGCCTTCAAAGGCGTAAGCTTCATGGGTACCGGCGCTATTTAATACCGCGTTACGGTCAGCAACAACGTGCATTTGTGCTAACTTCACTAACTCACCATTGCCGGGTGTGCTAACGTTTTTTTGCACTAGGTCTCGTAGCGGGTTACCTTGGCGCTTTTGCTGATAAAATACCGTTTCGCTGTCGTCTCCCCAATACCATGACTGGGGTGAGCGACCAAACCAGTCAGGGTCTGACATGATTTTTTCTAAGGTAATGGTGGTAGAACTCGCCACACCAACGGCGGGTGTTGCTGCGACTTCACTCGATATAACATGACTGTCTAACGCGAGTTTTTTCTGTTCGGTTGATGCACACGCGACTAAAGTGAAGCTAATAGCTGCGGCAATTAATTGTAATTTCATAATTTATTTTACTTATTTTTACTTATATTGGATTGCTGGGGTTTATGAGTTAAACGACTGAAATTCGTTGATAGCTTTTTAATCAACAGGCTATTCATCATGATACTTAGGCGTAGTTATACTAAGCTCTGGGTAAGTTTTCAATCAAAGTGTGCAACAACGCGACCAATAACGAATTTTATGCGATGAAAGTTATCATATTGAGAATTATTCGCGTGAATGATTTTTTAAATACCGTTAGGCATATTTGGGCTTAACGCTTATCTCTGCTATAATCGCGCGCCTCGCTCAGGTGAATCAGGTAAATGTGATATTTATCGTCGAATTATTTCATCTTTTCGGTCAAGAGGTCATTGCTAACGTTAAAAAGTTAGCCTTTAAATAGTGTGCGACATCGCAGCCATTAAAGAAATTAATTTAGGTATTGTATGAACTTAGCTTCAACCCAAAAAGTAACTCCAAAACTATTCGATTACCCTAAATATTGGGCGGAATGTTATGGAACCGCGCCATTTTTACCTATGTCTCGTCAAGAGATGGACGAATTGGGTTGGGATAGTTGCGATATTATTTTAGTCACGGGTGACGCCTATGTTGACCATCCCAGCTTTGGTATGGCGGTTATTGGCCGAATGTTAGAGTCGCAAGGCTTTCGCGTTGGTATCATTGCCCAGCCTGACTGGCGTTCAAAAGACGCATTTATGCAACTGGGTAAACCAAATCTATTTTTTGGTGTTACCGCCGGCAATATGGACTCGATGATCAACCGTTACACTGCCGAGCGTCGTATGCGTCACGATGATGCCTACACACCAAACGATGAAGGGGGCAAACGCCCTGATCGCGCTGTAACCGCTTATACGCAAAAATGTAAAGAAGCCTACAAAGGCGTCCCTATTATTATTGGTGGCATCGAAGCAAGCCTTCGCCGTGTTGCTCACTACGATTACTGGACTGATAAAGTGCGTCAATCAGTACTTTTTGACTCAAAAGCAGATTTATTGGTTTACGGCAACGCTGAACGCCCTTTAATCGAAATAGCTCACCGTATTGCTAAAGGTGAAGACGTTAAAAATATTACCAATGTCCGTGGTAGCGCCTTTTTAGCGAACCAAGTGTTACCGGGCTGGAAAGGTATCGATTCTCGTAATATTGATAAGCCAGGTAAAATTGACCCTATTTACAGTCCATACCAAGACATGACCTCCCCTGACTGTGCGTCGACTTCTGCCGATGCAGCGGCGAAATCAGCAGAAAGCTTGGCTAAAAACGCAGCTGAAAAAGATATCACTAAAACCGCACAGCCAATCCAATTAAGTGAATTTAGAGCCGCGGCACATAAGAACAAATCATGGGCAGACAAGAAAAAGCCTTGGGAAACGACTTATATTAACTTGCCAACGTTCGAGCAAGTAAGAGACAACAAAGTACTTTATGCTCATGCATCACGTATTTTCCATCAAGAAGTTAACCCAACATCAGCTAAGCCTTTAGTGCAAAAGCACGGTAGTCGACTTATTTGGTTAAACCCGCCAGCGACACCATTATCGGAAGCAGAAATGGACGGCGTCTTTGGTTTGCCTTATCAGCGTGTGCCACACCCAGCTTACGGCAACGCTAAAATCCCTGCCTATGAGATGATTAAAACGTCGATTAACATCATGCGCGGCTGTTTTGGCGGCTGCACATTCTGCTCGATTACCGAACATGAAGGCCGCATCATTCAAAGTCGCTCTGAAGACTCTATCATTGCTGAAATTGAAGATATAAAATTAAAAGTGCCAGGGTTTACCGGTGTTATTTCCGATCTTGGCGGACCAACCGCTAACATGTACAAGTTGAACTGTAAAAGTGAGAAGGCTGAAGCCACTTGCCGCAAGCCGTCATGTGTCTGGCCAACCATTTGTGGCCATTTAGATACTGACCATACCCCAACCATTAATTTATACCGCCGCGCACGAAAAGTTAAAGGGATTAAGAAAATACTGATCGCTTCTGGTGTACGTTACGACTTAGCGATTGAAGACCCTGAATATGTTAAAGAACTCGCCACTCACCATGTTGGCGGTTATTTAAAAATTGCGCCTGAGCATACTGAGGAAGGGCCATTAAATAAAATGATGAAGCCTGGTATGGGCAGCTATAACAAGTTTAAAGAAATGTTTGATCATTACTCTAAACTTGCCGGTAAAAAACAATACTTGATCCCCTACTTCATTTCGGCGCATCCAGGCACCACAGATATGGATATGGTCAACTTAGCATTGTGGTTAAAAGAAAACGACTTTAAGCTCGATCAAGTGCAAAACTTCTATCCTTCGCCTTTAGCGAATGCGACCACGCTCTACCATACTGAAATTGATTCATTGCGTAATGTGAAAAAAGACAGTGCCTCGGTTTCCGTGCCGAAAGGCACGATTCAGCGCCGTTTACACAAAGCGATATTGCGCTATCACGATCCTGCTAACTGGGGCATAATTCGTGAAGCATTGAAAAAAATGGGCTTAGCCAGGAAACTCATTGGTAGCAAACCCGGCTGTTTAGTGCCGCATGAGAGCAGAAATGAAACTCAGCAAGTGCATTATAAAAATAATGGTAAAGGCAAAAACAACGCTCAAGGTAACAAAACCTCACCAGGGCAAGAAAAACGTTATGGTAAAAAACCAATAACCGCTAAAAAAGCGAAACCCGGAGATAAAGCTAAAAAAGGCTTAACACGCTTTTCGGACAATCAGTTTAGCGACAGAAAACCGAATGGTCCAGCCAAGAAAAAGCGCATTAATACGTAAGGTATTTACCGCGAAAATACTACTTTTAAAAGCCTAGCTGCCTCGCTAGGCTTTTTGCTTTTTAGCATCTTCTACTGTCATTATTTGACACTTCACGTATAATCGCGCGCATTATTTTAAAGTTATGAGTCTAGCACTCGTCAATACACTCGCTACGGAACTTATATGTTAGCTGCAAACAATATTACCCAACAATTCGGTGCTAAGCCGTTATTTGAAAACATTTCACAAAAATTTGGTGGCGGCAACCGCTATGGTTTAATCGGCGCCAACGGCTGTGGCAAATCTACCTTTATGAAAATTTTAGGTGGTGATTTAGAGCAAACTTCGGGTAATGTTAATTTAGATCCAAACGAGCGAATTGGTAAACTTCGTCAAGACCAATTTGGCTTTGAAGAATACTCTGTCATTGATACCGTGATCATGGGCCATACCGAGCTATGGGCTGTGAAAGAAGAACGTGACCGCATTTACGCCTTACCTGAAATGAGCGAAGCTGATGGCATGCGTGTCGGCGACTTAGAGTCACAATACGCTGAAATGGACGGTTACAGCGCAGAAAGTCGCGCTGGTGAATTATTAATGGGCGTTGGTATTCCTGTTGAGCAACATTACGGTTTAATGAGTGAGGTGGCGCCGGGGTGGAAACTGCGTGTATTACTCGCGCAAGCGTTATTCTCTGATCCCGATATTTTGCTATTAGATGAGCCTACCAACAACTTGGACATTCACACCATTCAATGGTTAGAAGAAACCTTGAACGAACGTGACTCAACCATGATCATCATCTCGCATGACCGTCACTTTTTAAACAGTGTTTGTACTCATATGGCCGATTTAGATTACGGCGAATTACGAGTATTCCCCGGTAACTACGATGAGTACATGTTGGCGTCTACCCAAGCACGAGCACAGTTAATGGCTGATAACGCCAAGAAAAAAGCGCAAATAGGTGAATTACAAGCGTTCGTAGCACGTTTCTCTGCCAATGCATCAAAAGCAAAACAAGCCACCTCTCGTGCTAAGCAAATTGATAAAATTCAATTAGCCGAAGTAAAAGCGTCAAGTCGTGTTAACCCGTTTATCCGCTTTGAACAAGAAAAGAAGTTATTCCGCAACGCACTTGTGATTGAAAACATGAGTAAAAGCTTTGATGATAATCAAGTGTTAAACAACCTTGATATGATGATTGAAGTCGGTGAACGTGTCGCGATTATCGGTGAAAACGGCGTGGGTAAAACCACCTTCTTACGCACGATTATGGGCGAGTGTGACTATAAACCTACAACGGGTTTATACACTTGGTCAGAAAACGTAAACATTGGTTACTACGCGCAAGATCATGCCCATGAATTTGAAAACGACATGACCTTATTTGAATGGATGAGCCAATGGCGTCAACCGACCGATGACGAACAAGCAGTACGTGGTTATTTAGGCCGTTTATTATTCTCGGCTGATGATATTAACAAATCAGTTAAAGTACTTTCTGGTGGTGAACAAGGCCGCATGTTGTTCGGAAAAATCATGATGCAACGTCCAAATATTTTAGTGATGGATGAACCAACCAATCACATGGATATGGAATCTATTGAGTCATTAAACATGGCGATGGAACAGTTTGAAGGCACGATATTATTCGTCAGCCATGACCGTGAATTTGTTTCAAGTTTGGCGACTCGTATTATTGAATTAAAAACTGGCGGCTACACTGATTTTGCTGGTGGTTACGACGAGTACTTAGCGTCACAAGAATAAACGGCATTAATAACCTATAACAAGGTATTGCCTGCACTTAAGGTAATACCTTGCTCATTAAAATCTCTTTTTCTTTAAGGAAATATAGTGCTTAGTTATCGTCATGCTTTTCACGCCGGAAATTTTGCTGATGTTTTAAAACACTCAGTCCTCACCTTAGTACTAGAATACATGACCCGAAAGGATAAGGGTTTTTATTACATAGACAGCCATTCAGGCGCTGGCATCTATCAATTAGCCGATGAGTACGCGCAAAAAACCGGCGAGTATAAAGACGGCATTGCAAAATTAATCGCTAACAACGATTTACCCGAAGCATTACAGCCCTA
>JBFJQB010000097.1:0-10750 GCA_041616855.1 Cognaticolwellia sp.
AGCCCGCCATCAAAACAAGAGTTAGAAAATCGCTTACGTGGTCGAGGTCAAGACAGTGAAGCTGTAATTCAAGATCGGATGGCACAAGCACAAGCAGAATGTTCACACTATCAAGAGTTCGATTACATCATTATCAATGATGATTTCGAACAAGCATTAGCTGATTTGACTACGGTGGTTAATAATCAGCGTTTAAAGCGCAGCCAACAAGTCTGTGAGCATCAAAGCTTATTTGCAGAATTATTAGCCTAGAGCGCTTGCTAACGGGTATGTGGATCAAGTAAACTATGCCACTATTTTATAAATTTAATTGTTGGAGTGACCAAATGGCTCGCGTAACTGTTGAAGATGCCGTAGAAAAAGTCGGTAATCGTTTTGACCTGGTGTTAATTGCATCTCGTCGTGCTCGTCAAATTGCTACGGGCGGAAAAGATCCATTGGTTGAAGTTGAAAATGACAAACCAACAGTAATAGCTTTGCGTGAAATCGAAGCCGGTTTAATTACTACTGCAGTAATGGACAGCTCGGATCGTCATGAGCAAGTACAACAAGATTCTGCTGAATTAGCAGCTGTTGCAGCCATTGTTGGTGGTAACCAATAAGCTTTACTTTCGTTTTACGTTAGTAGCAACATCCAAAACGCGTAAATTACATCACTGTGATTTACGCGTTTTTTATTATCAGTACATTTTTTAACAGATTTATCACAAATACTCACGCTAGTGCGCTTAAACATTGGCATAGCGCTAAAATAATCGTATTCTAAAGTTATCGCTAAAGTCTTAAGCACGATTAATCATTAAGGAAATACTAGGTGTACCTTTTTGAACCATTAAAAGAACTCGTATCGAGTTATCTGTCAACAGCACAGGTTGACCTGCTAAAGCAGGCATATATTGTTGCGCGTGAAGCACACGACGGCCAAATGCGCTCGAGTGGTGAACCCTATATCACTCACCCAGTGGCGGTGGCATTAAACCTTGCGAAAATGCATTTAGATCACGAAACGTTAATGGCAGCCTTGCTGCATGACGTGATAGAAGATACTGATACCACGAAAGATCAATTAGCCGAACTCTTTGGTCATACAGTTGCAGAATTGGTTGAGGGCGTAAGTAAACTCGATAAGTTAAAATTCGATAATAAAGAAGAAATGCAAGCGGAAAACTTCCGCAAAATGGTTTTGGCCATGGTGCAGGATATTCGTGTTATTTTGATCAAGCTTGCCGATCGCACCCACAACATGCGTACCTTAGGGTCATTACGCCCCGATAAGCGTCGACGTATTGCCCGAGAAACCTTAGATATTTACGCCCCGATTGCTAATCGACTCGGTATTCATGATGTAAAAAATGAATTGGAAGTATTAGGATTTGAAGCGCTTTATCCGATGCGTGCTCGCGCGTTAAAGTCTGCGATAAAGCAAGCTCGAGGCAATCGCAAAGAAATTATCAATAACATTCAAGAGGAAGTGTCTAGTCGCTTAGCCGAAAGCGGTATTAAAGCACAGGTTATTGGTCGAGAAAAACACCTTTATTCTATCTATCGCAAAATGCAAAACAAAGAACTTATGTTCAATGAAGTGATGGATATTTATGCCTTTAGAATTATTGTCGGTGACAATATCGATGATTGCTATCGCTCATTAGGTGCCGCTCATAACTTATTCAAACCAATAGAGTCACGTTTTAAAGATTATATCGCCATTCCGAAAACCAATGGTTATCAATCATTACATACCTCATTAATTGGCCCACATGGTATCCCCGTGGAAATCCAAATTCGTACTCATGATATGGATCAAATGGCGGATAAAGGGGTTGCGGCCCATTGGTTGTACAAACAAGACGGTGAAGACACGGGCACTACAGCGCAAATGAAAGCACGCCGCTGGATGCAAAGTTTATTGGAATTACAACAAAGTGCGGGTAGCTCGTTTGAGTTTATCGAAAATGTAAAATCTGATCTGTTTCCAGAAGAAATTTATGTCTTTACACCTGATGGTCGAATTATCGAATTACCCATGGGGGCAACCGCAGTTGATTTTGCCTATGCCGTGCATACCGATGTCGGTAACTCTTGTGTGGGCGTAAAAGTCGACCGTAAACCTTTTCCACTAAGTCATCCGTTAGATTCCGGTCAAACTATCGAAGTAGTGACATCCAGCGCCGCAAGGCCTAACGCCACTTGGCTTAACTTTGTTGTTACCTCGAAAGCGCGCTTACAAATTCGCACGTATCTACGCTCACAAGAGCAGACAGAATCTCTTGCACTCGGGCGACGCTTACTTAGCCATGCGCTCGGGTCGACAAAATTAGAAGATATTGCCAAAGAAAAACTTAACGAAGTGGTGAAAGACACTGGCAATAAAACCATTGAAGAACTACTGATTAATATCGGTCTTGGTAATGCATTGAGTATTGGCATTGCTAAACGCTTAAAAGACGAATTTACCGAAGAGTCAGAATTAAAACTTACCGCAACGAAAGGCAAAATGCCGATTAAAGGTACGGAAGGCATGATGGTCAGTTATGGTAAGTGTTGTCGACCTATTCCGGGTGATTCTATTCTCGCGTATTTAAGCCCTGGTAAAGGCTTGATGGTGCACCAACATGGTTGTCGAAATAATAAAGGTCATGAGCAAGGTAGCCTGTTTCCAGTGAGATGGGATACCGATATCGAACGTGATTTTATTGCCAAATTACGCATCGAGATCCTTAATCATAAAGGCGCGCTAGCAGCACTAACCAATGTGGTAGCTCGTTGTGGTTCAAATGTCCACTCGCTCAATTCTGGAGAAAAAGACTCTGGCCTGTATCTTATTGATATGGAAATTACTTGTCGAAACAGGGTTCACCTTGCCGATATTATTCGAAAAATTAAAGTTATGGGCGACGTTCAACGCGTTGTGCGTAATAAATAGCATTAGCTTAGGAAAAATATGAAAACGATTATTAGTACAGAACTCGCACCGAGTGCGATCGGCACCTATAGCCAAGCGGTAAAAGTAAATAATACCGTCTATCTTTCAGGACAAATTCCACTGGTCCCTGAGACCATGGAAATTATTTCTGATGATTTTGCTGAGCAAACTCAGCAAGTTTTTAAAAATATTGTCGCGGTATGCGAAGCAGCCGGTGGCAATATTAATGACTTAGTGAAAGTGAATATATTTTTACAAGACCTAGCCAATTTCGCTACGGTTAATGAAATTATGAGCCAATATTTTCAGCAGCCTTACCCAGCCAGAGCGGCAGTACAAGTTGCGCGATTACCAAAAGACGTTGCTATTGAAATTGACGGTGTGATGGAATTACCTAATTACAGCTAGTAGTGCGAACAAAACAATCAATTTTACTGGCAAGCAACACTGATAGCTTGCCCATATTTAACTCAATTTTAGAACCAGTATATGACTCCGGATAGACTACAACGAATTAACAGCATGCTAGATCAACGCCAACCTGATTTAACGGTATGTATGGAAGGTGTGCACAAAAGCCATAACTTAGCGGCAGTTGTTCGCACGGCAGACGCTATAGGCGTTAGCGATGTTCATGCGGTATGGAAAAATGAAACCATGCGGGTTTCTGGTGGCAGTGCTGCCGGTAGTCAAAATTGGATAGATGTACATAACTATAATAATACGGAAGACGCGATTAATACCTTAAAAGCGCAAGGTATGCAGGTATTGGTGACCAATTTATCAGCGACAGCGGTCGACTTTCGTGAAATTGATTATACCAAACCCACGGCGATTATTTTGGGACAAGAAAAATTTGGCGCCTCGGAAAAAGCACTGGCAATGGCCGATCAAGATATCATTATTCCTATGGTTGGTATGGTGCAGTCATTAAATGTTTCGGTTGCGTGCTCAGTGGTGTTATACGAAGCGCAACGCCAACGTCAAGCGGCGGGCATGTACCAACAACCGAGAATAAGCCTGCAACGCCGTCAACGAATATTATTTGAAGGTGGCCACCCTATTTTTGCCAAAGCTTGTCAGCGTAAAGGTTTACCGTACCCTGAAATTGATGAAGCCGGACAAATTGTTGCCTCAGAGCAGTGGTGGCAACAAATGCAAATGACCCAAGATGCTTGGCAAAATATTGACGACGAGTAAATAACGCTTCAACGTTAAAAATCAATCTAGCAAGGAAACCTGCAGTGTCTCGCCAAATGGAAGCGTTAACTAACTTAGCCCAAATTCCAGTGACCTCCTTAAAAGGTGTGGGTCCTGGCATGGCGAGTAAGTTGGAAAAAATTGGTTTAAGTTCGCTGCAAGACTTACTGTTTCATTTACCGCTGCGCTATGAAGACCGTACGCGTATAACCGCAGTACGTGATTTAATGCCCGGTATCTACACCAATATTATCGGCGAAATTACCCAAAATGAGATAATCCAAGGTAAACGCAGGATGATGCTAGTGACCATCAATGATGGTAGCGGTAGTATCAATTTGCGTTTTTTTCATTTTTCCGCGAGTCAAAAGAACAATCTTGCCGTCGGGCTCAATATTCGTTGTTATGGTGAAGTCAATCGCGGTATGCGTGGCTTCGAAATGGTGCATCCAGAATATAAAGCGCTAGACCAAGATAAACCGCTGACGCCTGTTGAGGAAACCTTAACACCAGTATATTCAACCACTGACGGCTTACGACAAATATCACTACGTAATTTAACCGAACAGGCATTAATTCGCTTACAACGAGGCAAAGTAGAAGAGCTATTACCCGCTGAAATTAGCCAACAGCAATATGACTTAGCCGAGGCGCTAGCACTGATACACAGACCACCGCCTGAAACTTCTGTGGAATTAATGGAGGCGGGAAAACATCCTGCACAATTGCGCCTGATCAAAGAAGAGTTATTAGCCCATAACCTCAGTATGTTGAAATTACGCGCCTCGAGTGATCACCACCCGGCTGTTACCTTGGCCATTGATGAGCAACTAGAGCAACGTTTCTTAGCGTCATTGCCTTTTTCACCTACGGGTGCGCAAGCAAGAGTTAGCGCCGAAATACGTACAGATTTACTCAAAGCTATGCCGATGATGCGCTTAGTGCAAGGCGATGTTGGCTCAGGTAAAACACTGGTGGCAGCGCTAGCGGCGTTAACGGCAATCGGTCAAGGCTTTCAAGTGGCTTTGATGGCACCGACGGAGATATTGGCTGAACAACATGCCATTAATTTTCAAAAATGGTTTCAGCCGCTCGACATTGCCGTCGGCTGGCTTGCGGGAAAAACCAAAGCGAAAGCAAGACGACATGCTTTAGAGCATATTGCCAATGGCGATATGCAAATGGTCATTGGTACTCATGCTTTATTTCAAGAGCAAGTTATATTCAATAAATTGGCGCTTATTATTATTGATGAGCAACATCGATTTGGCGTTCATCAGCGTCTATCTCTGCGTGAAAAAGGCGCATGGCAAGGTAACTACCCCCATCAACTTATTATGACGGCGACGCCGATACCACGGACGTTAGCGATGACCGCTTATGCCGATTTAGACACTTCAGTAATTGACGAACTGCCGCCAGGACGCACCCCGATCACCACCATCGCATTACCCGATAGTCGTCGAGATGATGTTATAGAGCGTATTCGCCAAGGTTGTGTCAACGACAACCGTCAAGCTTATTGGGTATGTACCCTAATTGAAGAATCTGAAGTCTTAGAGTGTCAAGCCGCTGAAGACACCGCCGTGCATTTGCAAGCTCAATTACCTGAGTTAAAAATTGGCCTAGTGCACGGCCGAATGAAAGCCGATGAAAAACAAGCGGTGATGGAGCAGTTTAAACTGGGCGAACTTGACCTGTTAGTGGCAACAACGGTGATTGAGGTTGGCGTTGATGTACCTAATGCCAGTTTAATGGTCATTGAAAACCCTGAGCGTTTAGGGTTAGCGCAATTACATCAATTACGCGGTCGTGTCGGTCGTGGTTCGGTGGCCTCTCATTGTGTACTTATGTACAAAGCGCCATTATCTAAAACGGCGACGAAACGTTTAAATGTGCTCAGAGAAAGCAATGATGGCTTTATTATCGCGCAAAAAGACCTCGAAATTCGTGGGCCTGGGGAGCTACTCGGCACGAAGCAAACCGGGTTGGCGGATTTAAAAATTGCAGACTTACAACGAGACGCACATTTAATACCGCAAGTGCAGCAACAAGCCCGCCTGATATGGCAACAATACCCAACACAAGCTAACGCGCTGATTAATCGCTGGTTAGCAAATCGTGAAAAATACTCCAACGCTTAAGGGTAAATAAAGTCGCCTTTAGCCGCTATTTATAGCTAATACTGACCTGCTTGCTCTCAAGTGTTAATAATTATAAAAAAATGCGGTAAACTAGCGGTAATTTTAGTTAATAGCGAAACCATGATGTCTGCACACGATCAAAATCATCAGAGTAACAATGACAGTAATGATGAAAACACGACCCATTTTGGTTTTCAAACCGTCGAAAAAAATGAAAAAGAGTCGAAAGTTGCCAGCGTGTTTCATTCCGTTGCTCAACAATACGATATCATGAATGACTTGATGTCATTTGGTATTCATCGCTTATGGAAACGCTTTACCATTGATGCTAGTGGCGTGCGCCCAGGCAATAAAGTATTAGACTTAGCCGGCGGCACTGGTGATTTAACGGCAAAATTCTCTCAACTGGTTGGTCGTGAAGGTAAAGTAATATTAGCCGATATCAATAGTTCAATGCTTAATGTCGGGCGTGATAAGTTACGCGATCGCGGCTTAGTACAAAACATAGAATACGTGCAAGCAAACGCGCAGTATTTACCGTTCGAAGATAATACTTTTGATGTGATTACTATCGCTTTTGGCTTACGTAATGTTACCGACAAAGATATGGCTTTGCGTTCGATGTACCGTGTACTCAAACCGGGCGGACGGTTGTTGGTATTAGAATTTTCCAAACCAGAACATGAATTGGTTAATAAAGCGTACGATTTCTATTCTTTTAATATCTTACCTAAAATGGGTGAATTAGTGGCTAAAGACGGTGACAGCTACCAATATTTAGCCGAGTCTATTCGTATGCACCCTGATCAAGAAACCTTAAAAACCATGATGGACGACGCAGGTTTTGAACAAACCAGTTTCAAAAACTTAACCGGTGGCGTTGTGGCGTTGCATAAAGGTTATAAATTTTAAGCTATGCATCAGGCTAATGGTGGGCAACTTATGTTTGCACAAACCTTAAGTGCGGTGTTAGAAACGCTGATTAATCAGTTTCTGCGTTATAACTTACACGGCACAAGAGCGTTAAAGCCGCTGTCTGGAAAAACCTTAACGGTAAAATTAGCAGAACTACCATTCCCCTTAAGTTTTACAATTAGCCATGAAAAAGTGCATGTAACTAGCCGTGATGAATATAACGATTGCTGTTTAATCACCAGTATCAGCACTTTAATCGAGTTAAATAAAGCTCAGCAACTCACCGATTTAATTAAAAATGACCAACTTGATATTCAAGGCGATCTCAAAGTAGCGCAGCGCTTTGCCGAGATTGCGCAAACCCTCGATATTGATTGGCAAAGTGAATTAGCAAAACGTATTGGCGATATTCCAACCTACAAGCTTGGGCAACTAGGTCGTCAACTGCTCAATAAGTTAAACTTCGCTGCCACGCAAATCCAAGCCGATGCTGGCGAATGGCTAGTACATGAACAACGTTTGATGGTAACGGCAGCGGAATTAACTTATTTTAGTCAAGAGGTTGCACAGGTCGAGCAACAAGTTAGCGCTATAAGCCAACGCCTTGACAACTTAATCAACCAACAAAATAAAAAATCATAAGGTTTTGCGGTGAGTACTAAACGTTTATACAAGATAGTAAAAACATTTCTTCAGTTTGGGCTTGATGAGCTTTTACCGGAAAAGTACCTGCCGTGGTATGTAAAAATAGCGCGCAGCTCTTTGTTTTGGTTACGAAACAAACACAAAAATAAAACCAAGGCACAACGCTTTCGTTTAGCGATAGAATCATTGGGTCCGGTATTCGTTAAGTTTGGCCAAATGCTATCAACCCGCCGTGACTTGTTACCGGAAGATTTCGCCAATGAATTAACCTTATTACAAGATAAGGTACCCGCATTTTCGGGTGCAGAAGCTGAAAAAATTATTATCGCAGCGCTGGGTGCTGATATTTTCGAAAAACATTTTAAAGACTTTGATCTAACCCCATTAGCGTCTGCCTCCATTGCGCAAGTTCACACCGCTACCATGCTGGGCAAAGCGGGGGAGCAAGCCGTGGTCTTAAAAGTACTTAGACCCAAGATTGCCAAAACCATCTTAGCTGACATTAAAGTGATGGCACTCTTTGCTAAAATTGTTGCCCGCTGGTTACCTGACGGCAAGCGTTTACGACCTGTTGAAGTGGTGGCGGAATATGAAAAAACCATTTTAGAAGAGCTCGATTTAAACCGAGAAGCTGGCAATGCCATTCAGTTAAAACGTAACTTTAGCCAAGGGCGAGATAGCGATAAGGTTTTATACGTTCCTGAAGTGTATAGTGAATATTGCTCAAAAAATGTCATGGTTATGGAGCGGATTTACGGCATTGGTGTCGGTGAAATAGCGCACTTGCATGACAAAAATGTCGACATGAAACTTCTTGCCGAACGAGGCGTGGAGGTGTTTTTTACCCAAGTGTTTCGCGATAGTTTTTTTCATGCTGACATGCACCCAGGTAATGTTTTTGTAGATGCCACCGACCCAACTGATCCCACTTGGATTGCCATTGATTGCGGCATTGTCGGTACTTTAAATCGAGAAGATAAACGTTATTTAGCGGAAAATTTTGTTGCCTTTTTTAACCGCGATTATCGCAAAGTTGCACAATTACATGTCGATTCTGGTTGGGTACCAAGTGATACCAGTGTTGATGAATTTGAATTTGCTATTCGCACGGTATGTGAACCGATATTTAATAAACCCCTAGCGGAAATATCTTTTGGTCAGGTGCTGGTTAACCTGTTTAATACCGCCCGTCGTTTTAATATGGAAGTACAACCACAATTGGTGTTACTGCAAAAAACACTACTCTATATTGAAGGCTTAGGTCGTCAGCTTTATCCGGCGTTAGATCTTTGGCAAACCGCAAAGCCCTTTCTAGAAAACTGGGTGCAAGAGCAAATGGGCGTACAAGCGGTTTTTACTAAAATCAAAGACAACTTACCTTTTTGGAATGAAAAACTGCCTGAAATCCCTGATCTGGTCTACGATTACTTAAAAACTAACCGAGCCGCCCAGCGTCAGCAATTAAAGACCTTGAAAGAAATACAGTTGCAGCAGCAACAACACAGCAAGCAAATAACCAAATTGGCTGTTATTGCCACGATCGCTATTTGCTTGACCATTAGCTTTACTTAACAAGTTTTAATCTTAGCGACCTAAGTTCAGCGTGTTAGGTCTTAGCACTAAACATTAAGTAATACCCAATAGATTAATTCAACAGGAAAAAACATGACTAACAACGAAGTTTTACAACACATTCGTTATATCTTTGCCCTCGACAATGAAAAAATATCAGCAATTTTTCAATTAGCCCAATGCCCACAAACCGCAGAAGCAATTAACAACTATTTCCGTAAAAATGGTGAAGCAGCATTTTCTCGTGTTGCGGATAACGTGTTAGCGAGTTTTCTCGATGGTTTAATTATTGAGTTTCGTGGTGCAAAAGAAGGGGCGCAAGCGCAATTAAATCAAACGATAAACAACAATGTTATCTTCAACAAAGTTAAAATTGCCCTGGCATTAAAAGCTGACGAGATTATTACTTTACTGGGCACGGCAGAATTAACCTTAAGCAAACATGAGCTCAGTGCTTTTTTCCGCAAGCCAGAGCATAAACACTTCCGTGCTTGTAATGATGAGACCTTGTTGAAATTTTTTAATGGCTTACAGTTAAAACACCAGCAAGCTATTAAAGCGATAAAAGAGTAACGATTTTAGCTAGGCTTGTTCAGGTCTAGCTATTCTCTAAAACCTAGGGTTAAATATCAAAGCTGATAGACTCGGTGACTTCTGTCTCTGTCTCAGTCACCACACGGTTACGACCACTACCTTTTGCTAAATATAATGCTGCGTCGGCACGACTAATCCACTGTTCAGCAGTCTCTCCTTCACGATATTGCGCAACTCCAATCGAAACGGTTAATGAGATATTATCGGCAAAAGTCGTGTTAGCAATTAATTCCCGCAGCTTATCTGCCACTATTTTAGCTTCAGATAAAGCAACTTTTAACGGTAAAATAACAAATTCTTCGCCGCCATAACGATAAGTAGCATCAAGGGGGCGGGTATATTTTTGGATAAGTTCTACCAATTCTATCAGCACCATATCGCCATTAGCGTGGCCGTAATTGTCATTAATTTTCTTAAAATGATCTAAGTCTAGTAACAGCAGAGAAACATCAGATAAACCTCTATTTTGATCCGCGATAATTTTTTCTAGTTTCTTATCTAACGCGCGTCGATTACCCGACGAAGTGAGAGGATCAATACTGGCTAATAACACTAATTGTCTATTGGTTTTGCTGTAGTTATTAAAAATTACATAAGAAAATATTGCGGTTAAAAACAGCGTGAAAATAACAGTTAACAGCTCTACAATATTGGTCATATAAGAGAGTATAAAAGCAATCATTATGATCGCGATAAAGCAGATGATACCGGCCACTCGCGCCGGTAAAATATAGTAAAACGCGATCATGGCGGGGTA
>JBFJQB010000098.1:0-10694 GCA_041616855.1 Cognaticolwellia sp.
GGACAAATATATTGAAACGGCCCTGATTGACGTGTGTAAATCGAGCTTAACTAACAGCGTAGCGAGATTTAATAAAACAGTGAAATCTTATAATTTACCCGTAAAAACTGTCGCGCTGAAAGTTGTTTGTAATGGTGATGACATTACCACTTTTGCAGAAAAATATGGCGCTAATAAAACCGCAGCACGCTTAGAACGCAGCATTAACAGTAGAGTCGACATTATTGATGTCGCGGCAATTGAAAAAATCAACGTGAATTTTCAGTTGTAGTGTTTAAATGCAGTGCAGTGAAATAAAAATGAATAGCTAATCAGCTATGCAGTCTACCAAGCAGTTACTCAAACTGAGTCCCTGCTTGGTGTCATTTCTTATCAGGTATTGAATAATAAACTTACTTTAATTCTCGAACTCTAAAAGTACGACCTTTTAACTTACCATGGGTTAATTTATTCAGTGCTTTTCTAGCGACCATTTTTTCAACCGCAACATAAGCCCAGTTCGCACCTAATTGAATTTTACCTACTTGCTCAAAGGTGATGCCATTTTCTCCAGTCAGTGCGCCGACAATATCGCCCGGTCTGACTTTTTGCTTTTTACCGCCGTCAATTTGTATCGTGGCCATTTTTGGCGTAAACACACTGCGCTCTAATATTTCACTAGAGGGTAACGCTTCACCTTCAATACGGCGATCTAAATAATCTTCCAGTAAGCCAATTTTATAGCGGTCTTTATCATTAAATAACGAAAAAGCATGGCCCGTGCTGCCTGCGCGACCTGTTCGCCCAATGCGATGAATATGGACTTCGCTGTCATGGGCAAGGTTATAATTAAATACTGCATCAAGTGCTTCTATATCCAAGCCACGCGCAGCTACATCCGTAGCAACTAATATTGAGGCGCTTTTATTGGCAAAGCGCACTAAGGTTTGATCTCGGTCCCTTTGCTCTAAGTCTCCATGTAACGCCACAACACCGAACCCATAGGCAGCCAATTTATTCGCAACGTTTTGTGTATCTATTTTGGTATTACAAAATATTACGCTCGATTCTGGCTGGTGAGTTAACAACAGTAATCGAATAGCCGTTATACGCTCTTCTTCACTTTCCACACGATAAAAATGCTGTTCAATGCTGCTATTTTCGTGGTTTGATTCAACTTTAATCACTGCAGGTGTCTGCAAGTAACGATTAGCAATCATTTGAATTTGTTGTGGAAAAGTGGCGCTAAATAATAAGGTTTGTCTTTGTTGTGGCATTTTATCGACAATATTATCTAAAGCCGCTTGAAAGCCCATGTCTAGCATGCGATCCGCTTCATCTAATACTAAGGTATCAACATGCTCTAGTGACAAAGTTCCTCGCCCTAAGTGATCTTCAATTCGACCCGGCGTGCCAACAATAATATGTGCACCATGCTCTAATGACCCGACTTGTGGACCAAATGGTGTGCCTCCGCATAAAGTTAGCACTTTAATGTTATGCACCGCTCTTGCTAACTTTCTAATTTCTTTAGCGACTTGATCGGCTAATTCGCGCGTTGGGCAAAGTACTAAGGTTTGAATTCTGAACTTTTTAACTTGTAATTTATTCAACAAACCCAGACCAAACGCCGCAGTTTTTCCTGAGCCGGTTTTACCTTGAGCTATAACATCTTGCCCCGCTAAAATAGCCGGTAGGCTTTTAGCTTGAATTTCTGTCATCTCGTGGTAACCCAGTGATGAAAGGTTATCTAAAATTGCCGGTTGTAAGCTAAGTGATGAAAATTTGCTGTCGCTCAACGTTTAAGTCCTAAAGTAAAATATAATTGCCGCTATTTTACACGCTTCGCACTAGCAAACACAGCTTTACGCTATTTTATTATTGAGGGTAATTCTTTTTTCCGAACTTAGCCTAGAGAGATATCAAATCAGTAAGTGTTGCAGCAAGCGCCTGTGGGGATTCTAAGGGCAGCATATGACCAGTATTAGCAACTACCTTAAGTGAGATATTCGTCGCGCCTTTAAGGGCTTGTTTGAAAGTAGTAAGTTCAAATAAGTGATCAGCATCGCCGACCAGAAAGGTAATTGGTAGTGTCAGCTGAGTTAATAACGGCAATAAATTCGGACGATGCATAGAGACACTCAATTGATGCACTAAGACCTTGACGCCAAGTTTGCGATCCATATCAACAATAGTTTGCTTGATATCTTGATAGCCATGGGAATTAAGCTGTTGAATGTCAGCGTGCAGTAAATCATTAATACGCTTATCAGGAATACCGGAGTAACCCCGTTGATTGATCCAAGCGACCGTACGTTTACGTTGTTTAATTTCCGCTATCGGCAAATTTTTGGGAAGATTTGACACTATTAATAGCTGTTTAAGCCTATTGCCTAGCGCTAATGCTATGGCGCTAGCAATATAGCCGCCCAACGAAAACCCCACAAGTATCGCCTCATCTGCGATAATTTTCTTCAACAATTCACCGACTACGTCATCCATATTGTCAACTGTTGGGATCACTAAATGTATCAGCTGAAAATCTGCATGGCATTGTTGACGCAGCTGCTGCCATGCAGGTAGCCACAACTGTTGATCGCACATGGTACCAGGAATAAAATAAATAGTTTTTGACACGCTATTCTTTTGTCTTTTTAGGTTGTAAGTTTTAGGTTTTAGGCCGTTAGGAATAAAAACGTTCAAATAAACGCACATTAACTATTGCACCGGCCTCAACCTTACCTTGCTCGGCAGGTAAAACAATATAACAGTTGGCCGACGCGATACTGGTAAGAATACCAGAGCCCTGGCTGCCAGTGCTATGTACGGTTAATTGTCCATTATTATTTGCCAATACACCTCGCTGAAAGTCCATACGACCTGGCGATTTTTTTAATGCGGTTAGCGTTTTTGCGGGTAATATTATTGGGGTGGGTAAATGACTGTTTTGTAATTTCATTAGCGCCGGCATCGTCAATAAATCAGCGGTAACCATGGCTGACACAGGGTTGCCCGGCAAGCCAAAAAACAAACTATTCGGCAATTTACCAAAAGCAAAGGGCTTACCGGGTTTCATCGCTATTTTCCAAAAAGCAATTTCACCAATCTCCTCAAGTACTCGTTTGGTATAATCAGCGTCGCCTACTGAAACGCCGCCTGAAGATATCACCGCATCTGCCTGTTCATCTGCTTGCAAGAAAGCTTGTCGAATCGCTACAATATCATCAACAATCACGCCAAAATTAATGACGTTAACATTAAGATTTTTTAGCATGCCCGCTAACGCGTAACTATTACTTTCAAAAATATCACCATCACCTAAAGGCTCATGTAGGGCTTTTAACTCATCCCCGGTCGCAATTAACGCCACGGTAAGCTTGCGAAACACCTTCAGTTTATTAATACCCAGTGAGGCTAGAACGCCAATATCAATGGCAGATAAGCGCCGACCTTTAGCAAAAACCAACTGGCCTTGTTTGATATCTTCGCCAGCATAACGCACATTGTCTCCCACTTTCCGTGTCGCTAAAAACTTAACGCTTTCACCCGTTACCTGACAGTTTTCCTGCATTTCTACACTATCGCATCCCTCAGGCATTTTTGCGCCGGTCATAATCCGTATGCACTGCCCCTCCTCACAATTACCTTGGTAGGGCTGACCCGCCATCGAACGACCAACTAAATTTAAGCACTGCTGATTTACTAAGCTCGTATGAGCAAATGCGTAACCATCCATAGCAGAATTATCATGCGGTGGAACATTGATTGGGCTAGTAATATCTGTTGATAATATCCGACCTAAACCCTGCGCTAGCGTAATAGTTTCGGTGTCGGTAATTGGGGTAATAGCCGACAGCATTGTTTCTAATGCTTGTTCAAAAGGCATTAATCCAGGAGCAGAACAACAATCAAGCATAAAACTTTTCCCATTTATCTCTGTAAATACTGACTAAACCAATAGTGACCTGATTATGCAGCGGCAGATACATCACTAAAGTCTTTCTCTATTATATTGATCTTAATCATACTATGCTTGTGATGGTATGATATAAAATATTTAATCATTATGGTTGTGTCTCACTTATACTTTAACCTCTGTTATTAGTTGAAATATAGACAGAACCTATTTTTTCGCCGAGCTATCTTAGCTACACTTGAGTACTTTATTCAGGCATGCTGCTATAGCCGTAAACCCATTTAAGTTATGAGTTTACCAGGGTTAACAAGGAAACTTGTTTGCCTCCCGACATTGGAAAGGTGACATGTTAACTGACAACTTCGGTCGTAAGTTTTATTACTTACGGCTATCGATCACTGACGTTTGTAATTTTCGTTGTAGCTATTGTTTACCTAAAGGCTATCAATGTGATCACGACCGAAAATTTCTCACTTTGCCGGAAATTACCCGTTTAGCGTCGGCATTTTCCCAGATGGGCACGGAAAAAATTCGTATCACCGGAGGCGAGCCTTCACTGCGTAAAGACCTGCCTGCGATAATTGCTCAATGTAAACAAACTCCCGGCATTAAAAAGGTCGCGATCACTAGCAACGGCTATAAACTTCCTGAGCATTTGCCTGCATGGCTAGATGCGGGCCTTGATGCAATAAATATCAGTATTGATAGTTTAGATCCAAGGCAATTTCATGCCATTACTGGCCACGATAAGCTCAACCATATCCTCAAAGGTGTTGATATGGCGTTGGCTTCAGGCAATACCAACGTTAAAATTAATACGGTATTAATGCGAGAATATAATGCTTTTGACATTGCCAGTTATCTAGCATGGTTAAAAGACACCCCCGTGACATTACGCTTTATTGAATTAATGCAAACAGGCGATAATCAAGCGTTTTTCGATGCTCAACATGTTCAAGGCTCACGGATAAAACAAAACCTGATCTTAGAGGGTTGGTTACCTGTGATTAATGACAAATCATCTGGGCCCGCACAAGAGTTTTATCATCCTGATTACGCGGGTAAAATAGGCTTGATCATGCCGTACTCAAAAGACTTTTGTAATAGCTGTAATCGCCTACGTGTCAGTTCATTAGGCAAGTTGCATTTATGCCTTTTTACTGAGCAAGGCTTATCATTGAAAGATTACCTACAAACTGATGATATTGAACCGTTAAAAGCTGCGATCACTAATATGATGACAGATAAAAAGCAGACGCACTTTTTACATGAAAAACTTACCGGTGCCACAAAAAATTTAGCAATGTTGGGGGGATAATGACGTTAGCCTCGCATTTATTTCAACCCTGCTTAGGTGTGGTATTAGCCGGTGGAAAATCATCTCGCATGGGGCAAGATAAAGCCCGTTTGCAGCGCCACAACCAAGACATGCTCAGTTATAGCAAGTCGCTACTTAAAGCGGCAGGCAGCTCGCATGTTATAGTCAGCGGCGGTGAACATGGCGTTGAAGATCTCGTCGCTGATCTCGGGCCACTGGGCGGCATTCAAAGTATTATTAAGCAATTTAAACCTCAAGCATTGCTAATTTTACCGGTCGATTTACCGCTAATGACCTCAAAGGAGCTCGTCAAATTAAAACAGGTCGGCGAACTAAGCCAACGAGCCTGCTATTTTACTGATAATTATCTGCCGTTATATTTACCGGTTAATGCCTTTGTTGAACAATTTTTTCAGCAATCGCTAAGTCAACTAAAATCAGTGACTCATTCTACTGAATTAAAGAGTAAAAAGCCCCAAGAACGCAATTTATCAGGACCGTCTGTAAGAAGTTTATTGGCGCAAATACCTCATCGCGCAATTGCCCCTAAAAACAGTCACTGTTTATTTAACGCCAATACGCCTGAGCAATGGCAGCAGGCAACACATTTATTATCTTTGCAAAGGAAATCTCATGTCTAGCAATTCATCTATTCACTGTGGCGACGATTTCATGCCACTCAACATCGCAGTATTGACTGTTTCTGATACCCGAGAAGAGCATAACGACACCTCAGGTCAAGCGCTGGTTGAGCGTTTACTAGCTGCCGGGCATAAATTAGCCGACAAGGAAATTTGCAAAGACGATGTCTATCAACTTCGCGCTGTGGTATCAAAATGGATTGCTGACAACTCAGTGCAAGTAATATTAACCACCGGTGGCACGGGTTTTACCGCCAGAGATAATACTCCGGAAGCGCTACTCCCCCTATTTGATAAGGATATCGAAGGCTTTGGTGAAGTTTTTAGAACCATTTCATTAGCGGAAATTGGCACTTCAACTATACAGTCTCGCGCTTTTGGCGGCATGGCAAATGGTACGGTTATTTTATCTGTACCTGGTTCAACTAACGCCTGTAAAACCGCTTGGGATAAATTAATTGTTGAACAACTTGATGCTAGTCATCGCCCTTGTAACTTTGTTCCTCATCTCAACTTTAAATAACATTAGCTTTATCAATAGTGTTCATGACTAACTTACGGAAAATTTTGCGACCTAAATCACTAAGCAACTTGCGCCTGCTGTGGCTGATCTTGCTGTACTTGCCAGCTTGTCATATTAGCGCAGCCCAAGCACAGCCGCAGAGCAAACCTTTACGTATAGCGGTAGCCGCCAATTTCGCGCCTGCGCTTAAATTATTACTGGCTGACTTACCAAATAAAGCCAACGTTAACCTGCAAATTATCAGCGCAGCCACCGGCACGCTATACCAGCAAATTAAGCACGGAGCGCCTTTTGATTTGTTTTTGTCTGCCGATGCCAATCGACCTGAGCGGTTAGAGCAAGAAAAACTAATCGTAAAAAATAGCCGTAAAACTTATGCCTACGGGCAAATTGCCTTATGGTCTGCGACTAAAAAATTAAAGAGCCTAAATGAACTGAACGACTATTCGGCACATTTAGCTATTGCTAACCCCAACACGGCCCCTTATGGCAAGGCCGCTCAACAAGCATTAACGCACTTATCGCTCTGGCAGCAACTAAAAGAACAATTAATTACCGGCATCAATATCAGCCAAACTTTTCAGCAGGTACGCAGCCAAGCGGTGCCATTAGGTATTGTGGCGTATAGCCAGTTGAAAATGCATCAATATCAAGGGTTATTAATACCAACAGAGTATTATCAACCCATTAGCCAACAATTGGTGATTTTGAAATCAACCGTTCAAGTCGACCTAGCGCAACAAATAAGTGATTTTATTTTACAAGTAAGTAGCCAAGAAAAATTACAGCAACTAGGCTATTTAGCGGTAAAAACCTCAGCGAAGATTAATCAGGTTAACAAATAAGATGACTGACATTTCATCCGATATACTGGCACTGACCACGACTTTAAAAATGGCGGCGATTACCACCGTCATCTTACTACTTTTAGGGACACCATTAGCTTGGTACTTAGCGAAATGGCAAAGTCGATTGAAAGTATTTTTCGAAGCGATTGTCGCTTTACCCATAGTATTACCCCCCACCGTTTTAGGGTTTTACTTACTATTAGCATTTTCACCAACCTCATTACCTGGACAGATATGGCAAAGCGCCACTGGCAATCAATTAGCTTTTAGCTTTAGTGCGATAGTCATTGGCTCTGTGCTGTATTCATTACCTTTTGTCGTGCAACCATTGCAAAAAGCGTTTGAGCAACTAGGCGATCAGCATCTTGAAGCAGCCGCTATGCTGGGTGCTGGCCCCATCGACCGCTTTTTTAGTATCGTCTTGCCCTTAACCAAAGCTAGCTTCGTTACGGCCACCGCATTAGGTTTCGCGCATACCGTTGGTGAATTTGGCATCGTGTTAATGATTGGCGGCAATATTCCCGGTGAAACGCGGGTATTGTCAATCGCGCTATTCGACCATGTAGAAGCGTTTAATTACGCTAATGCCCATTGGCTGTCAGCAGGACTATTAATGTCATCATTATTGCTATTATCTTGGGTGTATTTTTTAGGTAATAATTTCAACAAAAAGCAGCACAGGTCAATATCGCCATGAGTACTAACTCAGTGTTAAAAAATAGTAGTCAACAAAGCCCTAACAGCGCACTACCATGCGCTATAGAGTTTAATAGCAAGCCAACACTGGCAAAACTGCACCTGGACTTTAGCTTGGCCTTTGATAGTTTTACCA
Source organism: Cognaticolwellia sp. (assembly GCA_041616855.1). Classification (GTDB taxonomy): domain Bacteria; phylum Pseudomonadota; class Gammaproteobacteria; order Enterobacterales; family Alteromonadaceae; genus Cognaticolwellia. Next base: position 8,058 of record JBFJQB010000098.1, read on the forward strand.
TCGAGGTTAAACAAAGCCTGAGTATTTCAGCTATTATCGGTATCTATGGCGACTCTGGCTCAGGCAAGTCAACATTATTACGTGTGGTTGCGGGTCTTGAACAGCGAGCAATGGGTCAAGTATCATTAAATGACACTCAGTTACAAAATAGCGCCGATAACGCTTTTATTAAGCCTGAAAAAAGACACATCGGCTTAGTGTTTCAAGACAGTCGCCTCTTCCCCCACTTAAGTGTTTATCAAAATTTAGCTTATGGAGCTAAACGGCAAAAAAACCGTCAACTGACCATTGAAAAAGTTCTGTCATTAACGCATTTAAGCGAAATGCAGCATCAAAATGTGACCCAATTATCGGGTGGTGAAAAACAACGGGTGTCTATTGCGAGGGCTTTGCTAGCCGAACCTGAATTACTATTATTGGACGAACCTTTTAGTGCACTAGATAAAACCACTAAGTCGCAGATGTTAACGATATTAAAAGACATTCAGCAACAACTTCAGTTACCGATGCTTTACGTCAGTCACAGCTTAAGTGAATTACAATATATTGCCGATCAATTGATCGTGGTAAACCATGGACAAATCAGCACTGCTAAGACTATTCACCAAGCGATTCATGACTTAAATAGCCAAGGAGAATCTAGTCCAAAAACCAGTTTATCACTGACGGTCGCCGAACATTTACCGGCTTATGGGTTAACACGACTGGCGCTGCCAACAGCGCAAAGTCCGGAACAGAGTATTTATTTACCGATACTTGAACAGCAAAAAAGCCAGCACTTAATTGGCCAGCAACTGCCCTGTATTATTTACGCGCGAGATATTAGTATCAGCACCACTAAAGAAGAGCACAGCTCGATTGTCAATCATTTACCAGCAACCATAACGGCAATACAATACAGCAAAACCAACGCTTTAGTAACGCTCGATATAGGGCTGCAACAATTTTACGCTCAAATCAGCTTGTGGTCGGCAAAACGTATGGCGCTGGTCACACAAGCAAGTGTTTACCTGCAATTTAAAGCTAATGCCGTGCATAGTTATCATTTTACGGAGCCAACAATCAATGCTTAGCCCTGAAGAACAATTGCGTTTTAGCCGTCAAACCATGTTAAAAGGCGTGGGAGAACAAGGGCAACAAGCGCTTAAAAATGCTAGCGTGTTAATTGTTGGTGTTGGCGGTTTAGGTAACCCCGTCAGCTTGTACTTAAATGCCGCTGGAATTGGCAATATTTATCTCGCTGATGGTGACAGTATTGAACTTACAAACCTTCATCGACAGGTACTGTTCAATGAAACGGATATAGGAAAAAATAAAGCCGATAGCAGTGCTGAGAAGTTACACCAACTTAATAGCAGCACCAATATTGAAGTACTCGATGACATGCTAGATGAGGAATTGGCGGATTACTATTTGCCACTCGTAGACCTGGTACTTGATTGCACCGACAACATCGACAGCCGTTATCTGATTAATCAAAAGTGCCTTGAACATAAAAAGCCGCTGATTATTGGCGCCGCGACCGGCTTTGACGGCCAACATATGTTTGTGAATCCGAACCTAGCTGACAGCGCATGCTATCAATGTTTATTTCCGAGCAATAAAAAAGCCCCAGTTAATAATTGCCAAACCCTTGGTATTTTAGGACCTGTGTTGGCGATCATTGGCGGCATGCAAGCACTGCAAGCAATCAAGTTTTTAACTGGTAATAGTGTCAAAACAAACCAACTTAATATCTTTGATGGTGTAAGCAATTCATGGCAACAATTTACGCTTCGTAAACAACCAAACTGCCCTGCATGCTCACCATAAGTATAGCAACCGGCTATACGTTCTAACCTACAAACATCAGGGCGTTTATATTAAGCGCAAAAACAAAAAGCTCTCAAATTGAGAGCTTTTTGCGGGTTAATTATTAACGATGCAAAACGACTAATGTAATTTAAAGAATCCCATATTTTTATCCGTTACGGCTTCTCGCCAGCCTCCAAGCCATTCTGACTTAGTATCGGTGTTCTGATAGGGGCAACGATCTTTGGTTCGACCACCTAGGCCTGCTTGGTAACCATTTGAATATGCTCGACCTAATTTATCTCTTTTCTGTCTTCTCATGAATAACACCTCAACTCTTAAATAAGTATATGATAATTATTAATAATAACCTCGACTCCGCATACCATTAACTTTAAAAGTAAACACAGCAATCAACAGTTAATTTAAGAACAACAAAGCAGTGAATGCAAATTCAAATCACGTAAAATTTCTCCAACCCATTAGCTTTTTTTTGAAAAAAATATCCCTAAAATAAACCTTTAAAAAACTATCTATTAAAAACAATTTGTTAGCTATTCTTTATATAGCAAAGCGATCTAAAGAGTATTCTTAGATAACAAATTAATCTCTTAACAAGGGTCGCAACATCTCCTCTAAGCCATTAAGTTTAACTTCATAAATCAAGGCTAACTGCTGGCCTAGCTTACCTTCTGGGAACCCCTTACTATGAAACCAAACTAAATAGGGTTCCGGTAACTGCAATAATTTTCTACCGCTATATTTACCAAATGGCATCACTTGATTAATTGCAGCAATTAACTCTGCATTACTGTTTATCGACATAAATTCCCTATGTTCAAATTA
>JBFJQB010000099.1:0-10694 GCA_041616855.1 Cognaticolwellia sp.
AAATAGTCAGCAACAGTTAGGTTATTTAGCAGCATATTCGGGGCAATTAGCGCATGAACATATTGATATTAAGTTTGTGCCAGCTGTTTCTAATATGCAGTTACAAGGTGCTGCTTTTTTAGCAGAAAATCGCATTATCAATAATATTAACGCGGAAATTGAGCAATTAGAAAAGAGCGAGCAGCTGAGCTCGATTAATAAAGTACTGGCTAAAGCGACAACAGATTACCAGCAAGCGTTATTAGCACAACAAAGCTTAATGGTGACAAGCCGCCAACAAAGAAAAAAGCAAAGAAGTGAGGCCATTGGGCAACTCGCTGAAGGTGATTATGAGCAATTAAAAGCAGACTTAGCTGGGCAGAGCATTCAAGAAAAAAAACAGCTACAAGCGCTGAAACAACATTGGCAAACCAAAGTAGATTCATTACAGCAAACACTAACTATAATGACCGATGAAATTGCCAAATTAAAAAAGCTGCGCAGATCACGTTCGAAAAATTTACAGAAAAAACTGTTTGCTCAATATGATTTTTTTAACGCTAAGGGCGAAACTAAAGACCTCAATGCTATTTTTGCCGAGTTACCTGAACAAACACCACCTGCTGGTGCTGGCGATTGTGCGGCACCTAAATTATTGCAATATGCCTATCAGCAAAACTTAACGCCCGTTGCGATGGCTGAGTTTTGGTGGGGAGCGCCGCCAAAATCGGCGATTAGGCAGCATAAAAACTACTACCCGTCTTGTTATAGCAAATGTCAGCCCATCTTAACCCATATGCTTAAAGGCTTGGATGTTGAAGAAAACCCTTTATTGCTCAACCCTGCACTGGGTAAAGATTTAACCATTGTTTACCAAGACGCCGATTTACTGGTAGTAAATAAACCGGCTGAGTTTTTATCGGTACCGGGCAAAAATATTGAAGATTCAGTTTACCTGCGGATTAAAACGCAATTTCCACAAGCATCTGGCCCATTGATTGTTCATCGTTTAGATATGTCGACCTCGGGTCTGTTGATTATTGCTTTAAATAAACGCGCGCATAAAGCGCTACAGAAACAGTTTATTGAGCGCACCATTGAAAAACGCTATGTGGCTTTGGTTTCGGGTAATGTTACAACAGACAGCGGTACTATCGAGTTGCCTTTACGTTTAGACTTTGATGATAAACCTCGGCAAATGGTGTGTTATCAACACGGTAAGCCCGCGTTGACTACGTGGCGTGTGCTTGAGAGGAAAAACAATACCACGCGCTTACATTTATTTCCGAAAACTGGGCGAACGCATCAATTGCGCGTGCATTGCGCGCATCAAGATGGTTTAAATTTGCCGATTGTCGGAGATGACCATTATGGCCATAAGGCAGAGCGATTACATTTACATGCAGAGTACTTATCGCTAATTCACCCGATAAACCATAAGCAACTAGAGTTTGAGGTTGCTGCAGACTTTTAATGATAAATAGGATTAAAAATAAACCTTGCTATTTCGCGCTAGCTGTCGATAATCTCGCCATTAATTAAATAATGTCAGCTTTAATTTTACTTACTTTTATGGATTTAACGCCTAATTGTTAAGTAAAACTGGGAATGTGGTGAAAGTCCACAACTGTACCCGCAACTGTAAACAGAGCGATATATTAACCACTAAGTCATTTTGCAAGAAAATGATCTGGGAAGGGATATGTCTAGACGCTGTAAGTCAGGATACCAGGTGAACGATGAACATTAATTATAACGTCGAGCGGGTTTACTCGAGCTTTGAATTTTCTGTCTTTTCATTAGAAGACACATTGCTCCTTACACCTAAAAAATCCTCGATGTTAACCAAAACATTTACTCTAAGTTTGTTATTTGGCAATGATGTTACTCGCTGTGCTTTAACTTTAGAGATGTCTGTTTAGGCAACTAGCATCACGCCGTGCTTATCAGAGATAAAACAACGCTTTTATAATGCGTTAAGTGGGCTGCAAATCGCCACTGAGATGAAAATAGTTTATTCAAGTGACGGTAACTGAAATAATTCAGCTGCTGTTTAATATAGTAAGTTTGAGGGAAGAAGATGTGATTTCTTCACTGCCCCCGCAACGGTAATAGCAAATTATCTGCTTAAGTCCGAGCACTTAAACTTGCTTAATTACACTGTGCTTCAGCATAGTGAAACCAATGGTGCGGAGGGCATCATTAATGAGGTCATATGAACATTAAGCAACATAACTTTTTTAAGAAATCATTATTATCACTTGCCGTTTCAGCTTCGATGATGCCGACAGCTTTTGCGGCTCCTTCAAGCTCTGAAAGTAAGGCAAACGATATTGAAGTATTAACGGTAACTGCAACTCGTTCACCGATAAGTATCGATGATGCATTAACTAGCCAAGTAGTGATTACGCGCGCTGATATTGAGCTTGCCAATCCTATTTCATTATTAGACTTATTAGCAACCGTACCAAGTATTGATATCACAAGTAATGGTGGCAAAGGGCAAACGGGCGCAATTTTTATGCGCGGCACTAATTCTAGTCACACCTTAGTGCTCATTGATGGTGTACGTGTTAGTTCGGCAACAGCCGGCAGTACCAGTTTAAATACCATTTCACCAGAAATGATCGAACGTATTGAGATAGTACAAGGTCCTCGTGCTGCGCTTTGGGGGTCAGATGCGATAGGTGGCGTTATTCAAATATTTACTCGTCAGTTGTCTGATGGTGAATTATTTGTCGGCGCTAGTTTTGGTAGTGATAACTATAAAAAATATAAAGCCGGCGCTGGCGTTAGCCATGGTGACGGTCAAACTAGCATTGCGATCAGCAAAGAGCAAAGCGATGGTTTTGATGTGCAACAAGGCAGCGAAATTGATGACGATGGTTATGACTTCACCTCGATTGCTATACGCGGCCAACAAAAGGTTAGCACTGACTTTTCATTAGCCTGGTTGCTAACTAGTGACAGTGGTGATAATGAATATGATGGCTACTACAACGGCTCAGATTTCAAAAACCATGCTTGGTTAGTGCGAGCAAATTATCAAAGTCAGGTTAATGGTGTTAAAAATCATACGGTATTCACTGTTGGTCAAAACCGCGACAGTATTGATAGTTTAAGTGATGGCGTGTCACAAGGCACTTTTGAAACTCGCCGTAATCAGTACTCTTTGGTTAATAACAGCGAGCTTTCAGGGAACTTACAGCTAAATGTCGGTGTAGATCATTACCAAGATGATGTTTCAAAAAGCAGCACAAGTTTTAATATTGAAAAAAGAGCGACTACGGGGGTATTTGCCCACTCACTTTATAGTATAAACGCATGGACTTATGAAGCGACATTACGCCATGATAATATTGAAGCGATAGCGTCGGAGAACACTTATAACTTAGGTCTAGGTTATCAAGTCAATGATAATAGTCGACTGGTTGCTAATTATGGTACGGGTTTTAAAGCGCCAACCTTTAATGATTTATATTATCCCTTTGGTGGCAATCCAAATTTAGTTTCAGAATATTCTCATTCAACTGAAATATTTTTTGATACTAAAATTGCTGATGTAAATGCTAGTATTAATTTTTATCATAGCCATGTTGATAATCTTATTGTCTGGAATCCTAGCACTTATCAAGCGGAAAATATTGAAGAAGCCGAAATCAAAGGTGTTGAATTTACTCTTAATTTCGAAAAGCTTGGTGGGACTCATGACGTTAACCTCTCTTATACTGACGCGAATGATAAAGCAACTAATGAACAGTTGATTCGCCGCGCGAAAGAAAAGTTTAACTACAAATATACTACTTCGCTCGGTGGTGCTGAGCTCTATGCAGAATATCAATTTGTCGGCACTAGAACGGATAGGGTTTGGGGACTTGGAACGGTTGATTTACCGGCTTATCAATTGATTAACTTAGGGTTACATTATCAATTGTCGGATAATTTATCGCTCTCATCTCGTGTCACTAATTTATTAGATAAAGACTACCAAACGGTGAGTAGTTATAACAGTCAAGCACGTGCGCTTTACCTCGGCTTGATTTACCATAACTAGCGCTTAGTGAACTTTTCAATGCTAGATGTATTAATAGCGTAAAAATAACCAAGGCACCGATAAGGTGCCTTTTTATATTTTGTTATCCTGACTTTTATTGTCATAACGCGCACTACAATTGCAAATGTTCGTATTTATGCCGATGACTTCAATGCTATAAATCGCTAGATTATAATCGTTGTGGCTGTTACTGACCGGTATTGGTCATACTATTTCAAGCAGTAATGCCTCGTTCTCGCAGAATAATTTATACAGATGTAATTGGTTTTGTGCTCGGATTAAATTATGGCTAGGGTAATTGACTTTAAAATAGTTATCACCCATTAAAAAGTCAGTTAAAAAGCGAATACTGAGCATAAAAGGCATTAACTTTATGCCCAGTAATAAACTTGCTTGTTCAACTTTTGTTATTGAGCCATTAAAGCCAGCAATATAGGCGTTGCTTAATGCTTTTAGCATTTCAAAATCAATCGACATACTGTCGAGTTCAACGCTATCTTCGGCAATTGAAACACAGCAGGTGCGCACCATATCGCCAAAATCATGCATAAGATACCCTTCCATACACGTGTCTAAATCAATCACTGCGATAGGCTTGTTCGTGACTTTACTAAAAAGCAGGTTATTAATTTTAGTATCGTTATGGGTAACTCGTAACGGCAATTGTTTAGTTATTTCAGAAATATCATCGATAAAGTCTTGTTGCGATAGGATAAACGCGATCGTTGCTTGAGCTTGTTGGTGCAATGTATCTGTCGTCTGCTCAATTGCCTGATGGAGTTGCTTTATACGCAAAGTTAAATCATGAAACTGTGGAATGATCTCAGCTAAGCTTTTACTGTCAAAGTCACTGAGTGCGGCAGCAAATTGCGCAAAGGCATTAGCAACATCGCTTGCTTGCTCTGGTGACGATATTGACTCAAGCGTATAACAGTGGTCGATATAATGCAGACAACGCCAATATTGTTCTTGTACTTTGACATGGCTTTTATTGCCTTGTCCGCGAAGTTGCCAAATAGGCGTTAACGGGTAGAGTTGCTGAGCTGACTTAACGTTTAAATGCGCACTGATCAGATCGGCATTATTAATAACATTAAGCGGTGCATTAAATACCTGTTGGTTGATACGTTGCAAGACAAAGCTTTTATCACCCGTGTGCACTAAGTAAGTATTATTGATCAGGCCATTACCAAGTGAAGAGATGTTGCAATTTTCTTGCGCGTAACCAAATTGTGACAGTACCAAGGTTAATAGCTTATTGGGTATGATTTCGCTCATGTTATTGTGGTTATTCTTTGCATAGGTGCACCGGCTTATACCTCGGGTAGAACCGTATATTAAGGCATAGTCGATAGCATGGGAAGGTTTACATTAGAAGGAAATATACGGCACCACATTTAGTTAGTGCGCGTGCTTTCGTGCTAAACGCTTTAGGTTGTTAATTGCTTTAGATGACTCGGTGTAAGCTAAGACAATTTCGCGCGTTAATTGTAAGCCGACTATCGAGCGAAAAACTACATCACTGCGCTTAATAATTTCACTGTGCGCGGGTAAAAATGCACAACCTAAACCTGCGTGAACTAAGCCGAGTGCATAATCGATGGTGGTAATTTTGGCTCGCACATCAAGACTAATGCCCGCAAGCGCTAAGGTGTCTTGTAAATGAGTCCAAGCACTGCACGGGGTGCGTTGAATAAAAGGTAAACCATCGAGTTGCTTTAAAGTGACGGTATCTTTGAGTGCTAATATGTGATCATAGGGCAGGGCTAACAAGTAGTCTTCTTGCCACATATCGATATATTGCTCACCATCTTTTAATTCATCCTTTAAAATAATGCGCGCATCCACGTTTTCGGTATGTGGCACTAAGGTGAGCTCAACAAAGGGCTTTGCTGCGGTGAAGTCTTTTAACAGCAAGCTCATGCGTTCAACGCCTAAACCACGAGTAACACCTAAGTTAAAGGGCTGTTTATTGGTTTTTTCTGAAAAAACACTTTTGATGGCACCCGCTTGTCCCAGCAGTTGTTTGGCTAATGGGAACAGTTTGTCGCCTTGCTCTGAAGGCGTGACACCGCGAGCATGGCGAATAAAAAGTTGCACGTTAAGTTGATGCTCTAATTGTGCTATTGCCGCAGATATTGACGGTTGGGCAATAAAGCATGCTTTAGCCGCCGCGCTGAAGCTTTTGAGCTCATAAACTGAAATAAAATAATTGAGTGACTTTAGATCCATCGCTATTTTTTGTTTAACTATCTATAGGTAAAAACTATATCAGTTAAAGAAAAAGAATGTTTTAACTTTGGCTAATATTTGCTTATTATTTTTTCACTCTACTATTTACACGTTCATAAACAGGTAATTTCATGTCTAATTCAAGCAGTGCAAACCGTCCGTCGTTTAATTGGCAAGATCCACTTTTACTCGATTCTTTATTATCTGAAGAAGAGCGAATGGTTCGCGACAGCGCTCATCAATACTGTCAGGAAAAGCTCATGCCCCGAATTTTAGAGGCAAACCGTCATGAGATATTTGATGTTGAAATTATGCGAGAGCTAGGCGCGTTGGGTTTATTAGGTGCAACGTTACCAGAAAAATATGGTTGTGCAGGAGTAAATTACGTTACCTACGGTTTAGTGGCTCGGGAAGTTGAACGTGTTGACAGTGGCTATCGCAGTGCCATGAGCGTGCAGTCTTCATTAGTGATGCACCCAATATATGCTTACGGTAGTGAAGAACAGCGCATGAAATATTTACCAAAACTCGCTACAGGTGAATATATTGGTTGTTTTGGGTTAACTGAGCCTAATTCAGGCTCAGATCCAGCAAGCATGAGCACTTACGCTACCGCTGTTGAAGGGGGTTACCGTATAACCGGTAATAAAATGTGGATCACTAACTCACCTGTGGCAGATCTATTTGTCGTTTGGGCAAAACTTGACGGTGTTATACGTGGCTTTATTTTAGAAAAAGGCATGGAGGGCTTAAGCGCGCCGAAAATTGAAGGTAAATTTTCTTTACGGGCGTCAATTACCGGTGAAATCGTTATGGATAATGTCTTTGTTCCTAGCGAAAACCTACTGCCGAATGTCAAAGGTTTGTCTGGGCCGTTTGGTTGCCTGAACAAAGCCCGCTACGGCATTGCTTGGGGCGCATTAGGGGCGGCAGAATTTTGTTGGCATGGCGCACGCCAATATACCCTTGATCGTGAACAATTTGGTCGTCCTTTAGCGGCAACACAGTTGATTCAGAAAAAGTTAGCGGATATGCAAACCGATATTACCACAGGTTTATTTGCCTGTTTGCAGGTGGGGCGATTAATGGATTCTGGTCAATTAGCACCGGAAGCTATATCACTTGTTAAACGTAACTCTTGCGGTAAAGCGTTGGAGATTGCTCGAATTGCTCGAGATATGCATGGGGGGAATGGTATTGCTGATGAGTTTCACATTATTCGTCATATGATGAACCTTGAAGCAGTGAATACTTATGAAGGCACTCATGATGTTCATGCCTTGATTCTAGGGCGAGCGCAAACAGGGATACAAGCATTTTACTAAAAAGATGCTTAACAATAAGGCGTTTAAATACGCCTTATTTTTATCTGCTCTTTGATGCTTAATATCTAGTTATGATAATTGAAGGTTTGCAATCGCATTTAAACATTCTTTGCAAAACCATGTTAAGTCAATGCTGTAATCACTATTCCCTGTGGAGATATGATGTCTGATCGTAATCAATTGGTAAAAGATAACTTTATCAACTTTGTTCGTGCCCGTACCTTACCTGAGTCAACGTGTTCATTAACTCCAATTGATGTTGGCTTGAGTAGCACTGAGATCATTGATCTTTTTGAAACACAAGCCATGAGTCGCCATCTTGATCTTCAGTCGCGAGTGATGCAGAAAAAAGGTCAAAGCTTTTATACCATTGGCAGCTCAGGCCATGAAGGTAATGCTGCTTATGCTAAGGCTTTTCGTCCAACTGACATGGCATTTCTGCATTATCGTAGTGGCGCATTTGTGATTCAGCGTAGTAAGCAAGTACCAGGGCAAACACCGTTATATGATATGTTATTGTCTTTTGCTGCCTCAAAAGATGACCCTATTTCTGGCGGCCGCCATAAAGTGCTCGGGAGCAAAGCGCTCTCTATTCCGCCGCAAACCAGTACCATAGCGTCGCATTTACCGAAAGCCATTGGCGCAGCATTTAGTATTCCACTAGCAAGGCGCTTAGCTCATCAAGGCGTCATTCCTGACGATGGCGTGATCATTTGTAATTTTGGGGATGCTTCATCGAATCACTCCACGACTCAAGGGGCCATTAACAGCACGGCTTGGGCGGCGTATCAGTCAATTCCAATGCCGATTGTTTTTGTCTGTGAAGATAACGGTATTGGCATTTCAACGGCGACACCAGAAGGCTGGATTGCTGCAAACTATCAAAATAGAGCTGGGTTAACCTACCTCTATTGTGATGGTCTGAATATTTTAGATACCTTCAAAGCGGCGAAAGAAGCCGAACATATTGCACGAGACTTACGTAAACCGGTGTTTTTGCATATACGCACCGTGCGCTTACTCGGTCATGCGGGCTCTGATGCTGAGTTTGTATACCGCAATATCGCCGATATTACCGCGACAGAGTTTCAAGACCCGTTATTACACACTGCGCGTATTATCCTAGAAAACAACATATTAACGTCAGAGCAGTTAATCGAAATATATCAAAATGTAGAGCAACGCATTGCGGTAATTGCTGACAATGCGGCCAGTAAAGCAAAACTTACCAGCGCTGATGAGGTTATGGCGAGCATTATACCCACCGAAACTAAAGCGCGTAGTTCAGTCGCGGTTAGTGATGCAACACGCGGGGAAATATTCAAACATGAAAAGCATAATCTGTCTAAAAAGCAGCATTTAGCAAAGTTGATTAATTGGGCCTTGATGGACTTAATGGCCGAATATCCAAATATTGTGATGTGTGGCGAAGATATTGGCAAAAAAGGCGGGGTTTATAACGTCACGGCAAAATTATGCGAGCGCTTTGGTAAAAGTCGTGTGCTTAATACTTTGCTCGATGAACAAACCATTTTAGGCACGGCAATTGGTTTAGCCCATAATGGCTTTTTACCGATGCCGGAAATTCAATTTTTAGCGTATGTGCATAACGCCGAAGATCAAATTCGTGGTGAAGCTGCAACCTTACCCTTTTTCTCTAATGGCCAGTTTACTAACCCAATGGTGATCCGTATTGCCGGCTTAGCTTATCAAAAAGGCTTTGGTGGCCACTTCCATAATGATAATTCCTTTGCGGTTTTTCGTGATATCCCAGGGTTAATTATTGCCTGTCCATCTAATGGTGCAGATGCAGTGGAAATGATGCGAGCTAGCGTGCGCTTGGCGCAAGAGCAACAACGTATGGTGATATTTTTAGAGCCCATCGCGCTATATATGACCAAAGACTTACATCAAGAAGGTGATGGCCTGTGGACCTTTGAATATCAGCCGCCCCAATTGACAGACAATCACATTGATTTAGGCGTTAAGGTGGCAGGCTCAGGCAAGCAACTGTGTATTTTAACCTACGGTAATGGCAACTATTTATCGCGCCAAGCACAAGCAATATTAGCCAAGCAGGGCATTGATGCGCGTGTGGTTGATTTGCGTTGGTTAGCACCGCTAGACGAGCAAGGTATTTTAGCGCAAGTGAACGATTGTGACAGTGTCTTAATTGTTGATGAATGTCGGCAAACCGGCTCTATTAGTGAAGCGTTAGTGACCTTAATTCATGAACAAGCTAATGAGTATCGTAAGATAAAACGCGTTACCGCCAGTGATAGCTTTATTCCGCTTGGCGCTGCCGCCTATGAAGTGTTGCCGTCGGTTGAAAATATTGTCACTGCCGCTAAGGAGCTGTGCCAATGAGCTCATCTAAAAAACAACTAGAGAAAGAAAGCGCCAAAAAAACGGTAAAAGATATGCAAAATAAAAAGCAAAGAGCCGTGGTTATTTGTCCAGGGCGTGGCACTTACAATAAAGAAGAATTGGGTTATTTAAAGCGTTTACATAGTGATAAAACCGAAATTATTTCTTTGATTGATGATTTTCGTGACAGCCAAGGACAAGTAAAAGTTACTGAACTTGATGGCATGGAAAACTATAGTATGCGCTTACATACCGCGGGCGAAAATGCCTCGGCGCTTATTTACGCTTGTGCGTTGTCAGACTATCAAGCGATCAATAAAGACGCATTTGATATTGTTGCTGTGACTGGTAACTCGATGGGCTGGTATATCGCGCTTGCTGTATCTGGCGCTTTAAAACCTGAAAATGCTATTGCCTTGATCAATACGATGGGGTCTATGATGACCAACGGTTTAATTGGTGGGCAAATGATTTATCCGATCATTAAGGATGATTGGCAAATTGATGCGGCAAAAGAGCGGCAAGTGATGCAATGGATGGCAGAGGCTAACCAGCAAAATGGCAGTGAAGTTTATTTGTCGATTAATTTAGGTGGCTACTTGGTCTTTGGCGGTAATAAAGTGGGCTTAAAAGCACTTGAAGCATTACTGCCTGTGGTGCAAGACCGCTACCCGATGAATTTATTTAATCATGCGGCATTTCATACTCCATTGCTTGAAGATGTTGCTAAACGGGCG
>JBFJQB010000100.1:0-10646 GCA_041616855.1 Cognaticolwellia sp.
ATAGCCCAGCAAGGTCAACTGCTTTGGCAGCAAGGTAATTTAAGTTTAATTGGTCTTAGTAATGAGAGTGGTAATGAAAGCGGCAATGAAATTGGCAACAAAAATGAAAGTAAGCCCGTAAATTCTGCAATCCTCGTTGTTAACCGCTTTAGCCTGCCAATTCCTGCTGAGCAGGGCGTGGGGCTTGCGAGAAAAATTGGCGCTGACATCGCGGTAAAATTATTTCTTAGCGGTCAAATTAGTTCGCGATGGTTACATTCAAGTGATGCCGACGCTTATCTGCCGGATAATTATTTTAGCGCTCATACAAGTGATAACGTATCGCTTAAGCAGGCGGTAGCCACTTGTTGTAACTTTTATCATTACAGTGAGCAAAAAGCGATTCATCAAGCCAATTTAAGCTATGAAAATGCCTTGCGCTATTACGTTGCCGGCTTGACCTACGCCAAGTCACCGTATGCTTATTTTACCATTGGCAGTATTTTATCGTTCGATATGATAGCTTATTGTCAGGCAAGAGGATTCCCAAAACGTAGCGCAGGAGAAGACTTTTACCTATTAAATAAGCTCGCCAAATTGGGTAAGGTAGCTTACATACCAGATGTGATCATTAAGCTCGATGCTCGACCTTCACAACGCGTGCCATTTGGTACTGGGCCTGCGGTGCAAAGCATTATGCAATTGGCCGAGCAAGGCCTAGACTATCAATATTATCATCCGAAAATCTTTATTGAGTTACGCGCTTGCTTACAAGCCTTTAATGATTTGTGGCAAAACCGTCAAGACCTTGAGCTTTGGCTTGCAGGTTTACCTGAAAATACCCAACAAGCCTTAAAAAATATCGGGTTATTAAGCTTTGTTGCTAAACAACAAACGGCTAAAAAAGCCCAATTTGATAAGCAATTAATCGTTTGGTTTGACAGTTTTAAAACCTTAAAATTTATCCATGCACTACGTGACTTAGGTTTAAAAAACATGCCTCTTGAACAAGCCATAGTAGATGCCCCCTTTTGATGAATTACATTAACCATGGCCTTTAACATTTTCTCTGCGCTTAGCCCTTAAGGTTTAGTATTTTAATCGTTACTGCGCCATACTGAACATTGGCTTATTAATTTCCCTTGGTATTCGCTAAGTAATTAATTATGCTGAAGTTTAAATAAAGAGGATGTAACAGTATGCAAACTGTGGTTAGCAATATTTTGGCTCAAATTGAATCGGTATTAATAGGCAAACCTCATCAGGTGAAATTAGCCTTGGCGTGTTTGTTAGCGAAAGGCCATATTTTAATTGAAGACTTGCCCGGCATGGGTAAAACAACCTTAGCCAACACTTTGGCCTCAACATTGGGGTTGTCATATCAACGTATTCAGTTTACCTCAGACTTGATGCCAGCCGATGTGATTGGCATTGCCATTTTTGATGACATTTCTAAGTCTTTTCAATTACACCCAGGTGCGATTTTTAATCAGGTCGTACTCGCAGATGAAGTAAACCGAGCCAGCCCGAAAACCCAAAGCGCCTTGTTAGAGGCCATGGAAGAAGGGCGGGTTAGTGTCGATGGTGTTACCCACTCATTGCCAGAGCCATTTTTTGTTATTGCCACGCAAAATCCTATGTCACATGCTGGGACTTATCCGTTGCCGGAGTCGCAGTTAGACCGATTTATGATGCGGCTTTCTTTAGGATTTCCGAGCATAGATGCCGAGCGTAAAATTTTACAATCAAGCACGTCACACCGTGACGCGGCTATAATTAAACCGTTTTTAGATGTTGAAAAACTGCGCCAAATACAACAACACATTGCTACGATTAGCGTGGCGCCAGCGATAGTCGATTATGTTATTGCGCTTTGTCGGGTTAGTCGAGTCAGTGAATCGAAAGCTAAAGCGTTATCACCCCGTGCAGGTAAGTCATTACTGGCAGCAGCTAAAGCGTGGGCGTTTATGGAAAACCGTGACTATGTCATACCAGAAGATATTCAAGCGGTATTTTCACCCGTATGTGAACATAGATTAGCACCACAACAGCATCATGTTTTTGAAGAAGCCAATGAGCTTTCTCAACAAATATTATCGCAAGTTGACCCAACCAATCCGTTATTATAATGCTATGCGTATAAAGCGAAAAAACAGCTCGTTTTCGTCAATATTCGCCCCTTTAAAAGCGTTGGTGAAAAAGCGTTTCAATATTTGGTTAACCCGTCGAATACCGCAAGACAGCCAACAAAAAATCGATCATCGTAATATTTTTATTATGCCGACGGCTTTTGGCGCCAGTTTTGTGTTGTTTACCTTGTTACTATTTTTGCTGGGTACTAATTATCAGAATAATGTCATTATCCTGATCAGTTACTTACTGGTGAGTTTTTTTATTGTGGTATTGCACCATAGTTTTTTTAACCTCTCTGGTTTACGCTTTCAAGCAACGAGCTCGCTACAAGGCTTTGTTGGTAAGCAGTTGTACTTTCCTATCGTGGTAACGAGTAATAAAGCCCGTTTTAATATTCGCTTTGCTTTTACTGATTCGAGTGCACAAGCGAGTAACACCGTTGAAAAAAAGGCGATGAAACGTCAGCCCAATTCAGTAACGCTTGCAACGCTAAATGAGGGAGAAAATAACATTCGAGTACCTTATCTCGCGCGTAAACGAGGCGAATATCCGTTGGGCCGAGTGCTTATTGTCAGTGAGTATGGTTTTGGCTTATTTAGAACTTGGACACGGTTGGACTTTGCGCAGAAAATTACCGCTTATCCAAAGCCTATTGCCTACCTTTGGTCTGATTCACAAAAAAGTGCTGATGGTGAACAAGCGAAGAATAGCGTTGAAAGTTATCATGATAGTTTCCTGTCTGGGCAAGATGAATTTCATCAGTTAAACCATTATCAGCTTGGCGAGCCTTTTAGTCGTGTGGCTTGGAAGCAAGTGGCGCGCGGACAAGGCTGGCTCACTAAACAATATCAAAAGGCATTGTCGGGCAAGTTGCAGTTAGACTTTGAGCAATTACCGTCGGGCACAGTTGAACAACGCTTAAGTTGGTTAAGTTATGCGATTAAAGATTGCAGTGATAAGCAAGTGGCCTTTGCATTAAAGCTACCTAATCAAATGATTGAATACGATCATAGTTCAGCACACACCATTAAATGCTTAACGGCATTGGCACGATATTGAGCAGATGATGACGATAACATTTAAAGCAACACAACCAGCGAGTAGCAAGCAGACCCTGACGCTGAATCGTAAAATGTACTTTGGCTTATTAAGCTTGCAGCTACTTAATTTATCAACCTTAGTGTTGCAGTTTCACTGGTTATATTTGTTATTTGCCGTTTCGGCCTTGCTACTGCAATTTACGCTGCATTTTAAAATCAAGGGTAAAAAATCACCGAAAATATTGCCTTCTTGGCTTATTGTAATCTTTGCAATTACCGGCAGTATCTCCATTGCCCTAGGAGGACGAGAATTAGGACTTTTGCTGAGCATGATCCATTTATTATGCTTTGCTTATAGTTTAAAAATGTTTGAAATAAGCCGCCGAAAAGATTTATATCAAGTTGTGGTATTGGGTATATTTGTTGCTACATCTTCCTTAATTTTTATCCAATCTATTTATTTTTCATTAGCCGTAATTGCCTTGGTTTTTGGCAACTTTTATATTTTGTTGAACTTCTTTACCGCTGAAATGGCCATTTCAAAACAACTAAAGCTATTAAGTAAACTCAGTCTTTATTCAATACCTTTAGCGGTAATGCTATTTGTTGGCTTTCCCAAGTTAAGTCCATTTTGGCAAGTCCCTAATGTTAAATCAGCAAAAGTCGGTCTATCTGATAGCGTTAAAATTGGCGATATTGCTCAGTTAGCCTTGTCGAATGAATTAGCCTTTAGGGTCAGTTTTGAAGATAAGAGCCCAGCACACAGCCAACTGTATTGGCGGGCAATGGTGCTAGATGATTTTGACGGCATAACTTGGCGCCAAGGTGGTGATAATTCAGCTCAAAGTAAGCCAAATAATCATCATAGCCATGGTTCAGCCAGCTTGAATGATGCGATTAACGCCCAGAACGTTGAGTTTCGCGGTGCTGGAATGAGTTATCAGGTGATTGCAGAGCCTAGTTTTCAATCATGGTTGTTCGCACTTGATTTTGCCACTAGTGAACAAGGGAATATCGGTCAGCGAAGTGATTTTGCTCTGTTTTATCGCGGCATAATTAACCAAACCATGAGTTATCAGGTGACAAGTTACCCTGAGGCGATACTTTCACCGACATTAAGTGATGAAAGTCGCGCGAATAATTTGGCATTAACCACACAGAATAACCCTAGGCTTTTAACTAAAGCACAAGGGTTACGCCAGCGTTATCGTGATGACACAGCGTTAATCAATCATGTTTTAGCTGAATTTAATCAAGAGAATTACTTTTATACGCTGCAGCCGCCGAGCTTGAATAACAATAGTTTAGATCAGTTTTATTTCGATACTCGTGCGGGATTTTGTGAGCACTATGCCAGTTCATTTACTTACTTAATGCGCGCAGCCGGTATTCCGGCTCGTATGGTGGTGGGTTACTTAGGTGGTGAGTTTAACCCGAAGGGGAGTTATTTAAGTGTTTATCAACGCAATGCACATGCTTGGTCAGAAATATGGTTGCCGGGCCAAGGCTGGCAACGTGTTGACCCAACAGCTGCCGTAGACCCTGAGCGCGTTGAACGTGGTTTTTCAAGTAACTTAATGCAAGAGCATGCGGACTTATCTTCAGGTTTATTTTCCATGCAAGCGCTGCGTACTATGCGATGGTTTAACCAATTTAAAATGCAAATTGACGCGCTTGATTATCAATGGACGCGCTGGGTTATTGGTTATACGGGCCAAAAGCAATCACGTATTCTTAAACAATTGTTAGCAAGTTTGCAGCAGGGTAAAACCATACTTTATGCGTTATTGCTCATTGCCGCGTTAGTGGTGTTGGTTGTTTTTTATAAGTCGTTAAATGTCAGGGGAAGAAATCAGCATAAAATTAAAGGGATTTATTTAAAAACCTTGGCATTAATGGCCAAGCATCACTTAGCCAAGACAAGGTCGATGACAGCGCAGCAGTTTGCTGATTATATCGCGACAACTCGACCAGAGCTGTCAAAAGACTTTTCTGTGATATCAGATTGCTTTGTACAATTCACCTATCAAAACATGGAAGATATGGACTCACAACAGCTAAATCAACATTTAAGTAAACTAAAACAGCACTATCAGCGTATAAGGTGGCAGTTATGGTTAGCAAAGCTTGGTATTAAGTAAGTCACGCAGTCAAACACTCGCTTAGATTAATCATAAGGGTTTACAAGGCTTTCTAAAGAGAATAAATAATTCCAACTCTGCTCCTACTAAGGCAACGCTAAATTTTACAATGATTTAATGCAATGTTAATTTAAGGCTAATTGTCGCATTTCTTCAGGCAATTTAAATGATTAAGGAGACTCAATGACTAAAGACTCTAAAAATATACTCCAACGTGGCTTGGAAAATATTCACTCACCATTTTCCAGTTTTATTGGCGCGCAAACAACGTCAAGCCTCGTTCTTCTAATCTCTACTCTCATTGCCTTATGGTGGGCAAACTCAATTTATGCCACAACTTATGTGAACTTAGTGCACACCCCACTAGGACTATTTCTGGGGGATTTTGAAGTTAAAGCCTCACTCAAACACATTATTAATGATGGTTTGATGGTGATATTTTTCTTTTTACTGGGTCTTGAGATAAAGCGTGAAGTATTAGTCGGCGATCTTGCTCAGCCTGAAAATCGTCGTATGCTGATTTTCTGCGCGTTAGGCGGCATGATTTTCCCCGCGCTGATTTACTCATTATTTAATTTCTCGCTTGATTCGCAAATTGGTTGGGGTATTCCGATGGCCACTGATACTGCTTTCGCGCTTGGGGTATTAACCATTGTTCGAAAACACATTCCAGCGAGTTTATTAGCTTTTATTGTTGGTTTGGCAATTGTTGATGATATTGGCGCGATATTAGTGATTGCGATATTTTATACCGAGCAAATATCTGCTTTGTATTTGTCTAGCGCTTTTGCTTTGGTGGCATTTTTAGCGCTGGCAAATTATGCCGGCGTAAGGCAACCCGTTTTTTATATAATTGTCAGCTTAGTGACTTGGGTATTGATGCTAAATTCTGGCGTACATGCCACAGTAGCGGGTGTGGCTATCGCATTAACTGTACCTGCAAGGCCTAGATTATCGGCAGATAAATTACTCGATAAAGCGAAAGAAAAAATAAGCTCGCTGCAAAATAAGGATAAAGAAGTCGATGTGCTAGCGAGTAAAACTGATCACGAAAAAGTATTGGAAGTACGTGATGTTGCCGAAGGAGCGAGTACGCCATTGCGCCGTTGGGAAGATGCTTTAGAGCTGCCGGTGTCGTTATTTATTTTACCTTTATTCGCCTTGATTAACGCCGGTGTGGTGGTTAATTTAAGTTCATTTGTTGACAGCCTAACTCAACCTGTTGGCTTAGGTATTATTTCTGGTTTAGTGCTAGGTAAATTTATCGGTATTACTGGCGCTTGTTGGCTGGCGCTGAAATTAAATTTAGGTAAACTGCCTGAAAAGGTTAACTTTCAACATGTTATTGGCGCATCTTTAATCACAGGTATTGGTTTTACCATGTCGACTTTTATCGCGACATTAGGCTTCACTGGCCAACCAGCGCAATTGCAATATGCCAAAACGGCTATTTTGATTGGCTCTGTAATTGCTGCTATTGCTGGTACTTTGTATCTGCGGTTTATTTCGGCAAAACAAGCAACTAATTAAACAAAACAATATCTCGTAGCAATGAAAATATCTGTTTGGATTTTGCTGGAGTCTTTTGTTTTATAGGCTGCGTTTATAACGCAACTGTCAGGGGTAACAATGAAAGTACGTCGAATAGTGTCGAATATTGCCGTGAAAAATGTCGCTGATGCGCAGGTGTTCTATGGCGATATTTTAGGGCTAGACATTGTTATGGATCAAGGCTGGATCCTCAGTTATGGCGCAAATCAGTCGATGAATGTTCAAATCAATGTTGCCACTGACGGAGGCGCTGGCACTGAATTACCTGCGTTATCTATTGAGGTTGATGATTTAGACGAGGCGTTATCTCGGTTTAAGAATGCTGGCATTAATATCAAGTATGGCCCGCAACTAGAGCCATGGGGCGTTAAACGATTTTATGTCCGTGATCCTTTTGGCCAGTTGGTTAATATACTAGCGCATGAGTAATTTATTTATCTTACTCAAGGGAATGAATATAAATTATTGAATTTTTAATCCTGAAAATAAGCGTAAACTTTCACCTGAGAATTTTAGGTATATATTATGAAAGGAGTTATCAATGAAAAATTTTTTTTTAATTTTTGTGTTTTTATTTACTTCAACAGCGGTGTTCGCCGCTGAGGAGCCTGTAGACTTAAAGGCGTTTGCACTGCAGTATTTCAATGCCATGGTGGCAACACAAGCGCCAAATGCAACGAAACAAGATATTGAAAATTATTTAGCGCTACTTACCGATGACGTAGGCCATTCGCATTTACCTTATGTAACCGATGACTCACGCCTACCTGATGGTAAAGAGGCAATGCGCAAAGGCATGACTTTTATTTAGCGGCGCATACTGAATATAAAGCAGAGTTGCTCGACGTTTTTACCTTTAATCATTCTGCCGTTGCAATTCGTTATAGTAATCGTGTTAAAGGGATTCACCCACAAAATAATCAGCCGTTATCATATGCCCAAACTATGATGGAAGTGTTAGAAATAGAAGATGGTAAAGTTGCAGTTATCCGCAAATATCACCAATAATTTAGCAATGAAATTTTAAGTTAAATAGGTGACTGTTAATGTAGTAAAAAATAAATTATGTACTTTTAACACACTGATTTTATTTTATATTTTTGTGCGATAATTAGACAAGCCTTAAGCTTTTTATAAAATAATAATTCAACGCTTAAAGCACAACAACCGCTAGTGTTATTGTGCTTGATGTGGTTAAATTTAACTATAAGAAAAATGGCTAAAAAGGCGCGCTTTTGTTCTATCTTTATCCTGCTAATAAAATGGAAAATTTATTAGTTCTGCTTGATAAAATTCAGCAACTTACCCCACTTCCTGTTTTCGCCCAAGACACCGTTATCGTGCAAAACGCTGGCATGCAACATTGGTTGAATATGTCGCTGGCCGAGCAACGTGGTATTAGCATGAATATGCGCTATGCCTTGCCGTCGCAGTTTTTATGGAATTTAATTCGAAACTTAGCCAGTGATGAAGACGTACCAGAGCAATCTCCATACTCGCGTGAAGTGTTAGCGTGGCGTATCGATACCTTGTTAGCATCCAATGAAGTACTCAACGATGACGCTTTTGATGTTGCTAGTGATTATTGGCAGGCAGGCATCAGTAAAGAAAACAATATAGAAAATGAGCAAGTAGAAAGTGTTGCTGATGTTTCAGAAAATTATAGCGATGCTGAGCAATTAAAGCGTTATCAGTTAGCGTGTCAGTTAGCCGATTTATATGAGCAGTATTTGATCTTCCGTCCTGAGTGGATACACGCCTGGCATCAAGGTGAATTTCCCGCTTATGATCAACAAACTGATTCAAGTGAAATAGCAAGTGAAAGTAATGCCATATGGCAGGGCAAGCTCTGGCATTTATTGGTCCGAGAGCAACCTTATGATCCGCGTGAGTTAGTCGCGCTGGCGATCAAAAATTTAAAAAACAGTGATAAATTAAAAGCCCAAGCCTTACCGATGCGAATATCGTTTTTTGGTATTAACGCCATGGCGCCACTATGGCTTGAGTTTATTAACGCGCTCAGTCAGCAAATAGATGTGCATTTCTTCCATTTAAACCCTTGTTACGCCTATTGGGGCGATGTGGTCACGGAAAAAAATGCTATTGAAGCGTGGCTTAAGGGTACTGATTTTTCAAATGATAGCGATAATGCTGAAGAGGCGAGCAATACAGATTTAGCTGATATTAACCTGCAAGTAGGCAATCCACTATTAGCGAACCTAGGCCAACAAGGCCGAGAGTTTATGGCGCTGCTTTATCAATACAGTACTATTAATATTGAGGTGTTTGAGTCAGCCCTTGCCGACATAGCTAGTGCCGAGAGTATAAATGATGAAAGCAGGGAACTAGAAATTGCGAGCAATTATCATAGTAGTCAAGCCAGCGTTTTAGCGTGTGTTCAAGAAGATATTTTATCGCTGTCAGATGCCCGTCACTCAGAGGATAAGCAAGAACAAGCTAAAGTTGACGGTTCAATAATAATTACCAGTGCTCATAGTGCCTTGCGTGAAGTTCAAGGTTTACACGACTGGTTATTACATCAGTTTAATCAAGACAAAAGCTTAACGCCAAAAGACGTACTGGTTATGTGTCCGCAGGTTGAACAATATGCCCCTTATGTCAATGCGGTATTTACCCGCGGTTGGCAAGATATAGCTGATGAAGTGCCACCATTGCCTTGCTCAATTGCCGATCGCATCAGTAAAGATGCTGAGCCTTTAGTGGCGGCATTCGCACAATTATTAACCTTGCCTGATAGTCGTTTTCAAGTTTCTAGTTTAATCGCGTTATTGCGCTTACCAGCCATGCAAGCGCGCTTTGGCCTTAACCTTGATGATATTGAAAAAATTACCCATTGGCTGGAAATATCAGCGGTGCACTGGGGCTTAGATAAAGCGCATAAACAGCAAGTATTAGCGCAAAGCCAAGGCAGTACGATAGATAACAGCGAACAAGCAAAAGCAGATTTAAACAATGCCAGTGATAGCTTTACTTGGCAGCAGGGGTTGTCACGTTTGATGCGTGGATTTGCTTTTGCCGATCATCGTGTTATTTACCAAAACCAGATGTTACTGCCAACTATTGAAGGCGGCGATAGCGAGTTACTTGGCAAGTTAATGTTAATTATCGAGCAGTTACAACTGGCCGCCATTAGCATGTCAAAAGCGCGCAGTGCTGAACAATGGCAACTGTTTTTGTTTGATTTGTTGCAACAACTTTTTGATGATGAAAACGATAATGGTTTAAGTGTTATTCGCACGGCTATTGAGTCGTTAGTGGAGTATTGCCAACACGCAGCTTATAACAGCGAGATAAGTTTGGCGGTGATACAAGACTTTTTAAACAGTCATTTTAGCCAGCCAGATCCTGGCCGTCAGTTTATGATAGGGCAAGTCACTTTCTGCTCTATGCTGCCAATGCGTAGTATTCCTTTTAAAATTATTGCGGTGTTAGGGCTAAACGATGGCGAATTTCCGCGGCAACGCCAACCGTTAAGTTTCGATTTAATGTCTACCACACCAGCGCAACTTGGTGACAGATCGCGCCGTGGCGACGACAGGTATTTATTTTTAGAAGCAATTATTTCTGCTCGCCAAGCTTTGTATTTAAGTTATCAGGGTAAAAACATTAAGAACAACAAAGACCGTCAGCCATCATTGGTATTAAAAGAATTGATGGAATATTTAGCGCGCGGTTATGGCTGGCAATTACTCGGCTTAAACAATGAACTACAAGCGAATAAACAAAGCCAAGTACGACAATTACCGATGCAGGCATTTAGCGAGAAAAACTATCTTGGCGA
>JBFJQB010000101.1:0-10637 GCA_041616855.1 Cognaticolwellia sp.
TGCAAGTTTTACTGCTTCGCTGATATACAACTCAATATCTTCACTAAAAGATGCTGCAGATATCAGTAGCAAAAAGCTTAACGTTAAGAATTTTTTCATT
The DNA here is from genome assembly GCA_041616855.1 of Cognaticolwellia sp. Classification (GTDB taxonomy): domain Bacteria; phylum Pseudomonadota; class Gammaproteobacteria; order Enterobacterales; family Alteromonadaceae; genus Cognaticolwellia. Next base: position 101 of record JBFJQB010000101.1, read on the forward strand.
TTCTACTCCAGTATTTAACTAAAACACTAAACTGTTATCGTAAAAGTTGCTGGGTAATACCCGCATTGACTTCAACTTCATTGGTGTTTGTTCGTCCATATGTTCGGACTACTCGCACACGTAATATATTGCAAGTAAAAACTTGTACTGATGAAGCCGCTCGGGAATGGGGGCAATCAGGCTCTAACTCAAATTCATTGTTGGCAAGTTCTATCTCTGCTGTGGTGTCAGTTTTTGTGATATCTAAGGTATCCGTAACAATACGAAAATCTTCTTCTTGGAAGAGCACTAAGGCTGATGCAAATTTATTCTTTTCTTCACCCGCATTAACTTGTCGAAAAATCACTTCATCACTGGCACTAATGGCTTCTTGGGTAGCAACTACTCTTTCTTCACTCGCACCTGACATTTTCATATCCGTAGTACTATTTTGCATTAAAGCAGCAGCCACAGCGGTGAGCGCAATTAAAAATACCAATGCAACAATCAATACCACACCTTTTTGTCGACTGATGACCCTGGTATTTTTTATTGATAATTGAAGGTGATGTTTTCGGTTTACCATGAGTCAACTCCTGCATTATATAAGGTTATAGTGGAATTAAATAATAACCGACGATAATGGTCACCAGCTTCAGGGGTGAACGACAAGTCACCCAAATGATAGGTATTACTATTAGTATATTTGTTATCTGGCAGAATGCTACGCGCAAGCACGTATATTCGTACTGCTAAAATCCTATTATTATTGCCATTATCCCACTGGGTTAAGGTCATATTGTCTGCCGATAGGAAGGTATCAACAATACCGTAGCCAGGGTCTGTGGGCGCGTCTGTATCTATGCCATACATAAAGCGGATCATTTCAATGCCATCAATGATAGGATCAAAAGTCATTTGAGTCGTTAAACGCCCTTGCATTAACACAGGAACGATATTATTCCCTTGCGCTTCTTCTCTGATATAATAAATACGGTGCTGATATTCCCAAAGCTGGCTGCTTGTTAGCGCTGGAATGTCAGTGCCGGTAAAGATTGCTGCTTGCGATAAATTCGAGATGATGTAGTAATTGTTACTCGTACTTATCGTAAGAGGAGCTGATACAGCGCGTTTAAATTGAATAATATCCGAGCCTATTTTGGCGTCTTCAATACAGCCCATCATTGACTTATTTACGACTGTTTTCCCCCAAAGCGCTCTAAAATGTCCTGCGGCCACGGGGAAAGTACCATTATTTAAGCCTTCACCTATGCATTCATTTCCAGGCGCACCTGGTACTGTATTGAGCATTGAAATACCCAAATTTCCAGTATAATCGCCCCAAAAATTTTGCCTTAACAAATCATCACTAAGCACACTTAAAGCAAAGCGACCATTTTCTTGTAGCTCACCATAGGTTGCAGTTTCTTGTGTAGTGGTTTTCATGCCGACAAAAACACTAAGTATGCCGGCAAAAAGTGCTAAGCCAACAGCTAAAGAAATAAATATTTCTATTAAGGTATATCCGCGTTGATTATTCATACTAGTTTATAAATGCCTTCACAATAACTTGCCGCCTTGTCGAGCCAGCACTGCCACAACTATCTTTCTGAGCATCGACTATTTCTGTGCGCCCTTCCCAGCTTACTACCACAGTAACCGCATTTGATGCATGACTAATACATCCCCTAACGCCCGTTAAACCAGCAACATTATTGCCATCATTAACCACATCAGCGCCCATCAAAGACATTTCCCATTCATATTGATCATTAATAACCATTTCGGCGGGGGTACACAAACCAGCAAGTGTATTACAGCGTTTCGCCGGAACAGCATTAAGCGTTTCGCCGTAATCAGTCGCGGCATAGCCAGCTAAAGCGGTGGCATTATTGCTGCGCATGCGTTCGATAATGTCTTGCGCTAACGCTGATGCGACTGAACGTTGCATAGCATCGAAACTGCCTTTTTTAGCGGAAGCTTGCATCGCTACAGCCCCCAAAATACCAGTAACTAAGATAAAAAGAGCCACTAACACTTCAATAAATGTCAGCCCCTTATGTAAAGACGGCTTGTGCTTTAAACTGCGAGAGATTGAGTTATTCAATATCTAATCTCCATTTAAATAAGAATAAGTAAAAGCTAGGTGTTGTTACTATAGCTGAAATGTTTAATAGATTGGAATAGGCAATTTCAGACATAAAAAAAAGTCGGTAGTGATTTGAGAAAACCCTACTTAATTGCTGCCTATATGTGTTAAAAATCACATTGGTGAACTGCATTAACCCATACCTTAAAATATTATAACGAGTAATCTTCCCTCAATTCAGTTATTAGTACTACTCGAAAAATGCCAATTTGCAGCTATAAAAGGATATCTTGATTTTTAGACAGCCATTGCAAATATAACTACAAACAATATCTCTTAAGGTTAGCGCAATTCTATCGGCACCGCAAATACGGTATTTTCTTCTTTACCTGGGTATTCAATAACCTCTTGTCCACCAAAGGATTTAAGCGCCTCTATAACTTGCTGAACTAAAATAGCAGGTGCTGATGCACCGGCGGTTACGCCAACTTTTGCAATACCTTTTAACCAAGCGGTATCAATATCAGCCGCCGTATCAATCAAGTATGAGGTCGTGCCAATTTTTTCTGCTAACTCTCGTAACCGGTTAGAGTTAGAGCTATTCTTCGCTCCCACAACCAGCAATAACTCCACTTGCTCGGCAATGGAGCGTACCGCATCTTGACGATTTTGTGTTGCATAACAAATATCGTCCTTACGTGGCCCTTGTATTAAGGGGAATTTGGCTCTTAAAGCATCGATGACATCACTGGTATCATCTACTGATAACGTGGTTTGGCTGCAATAATAGAGTTTTTCGGGATTTTTAATTTCAAGCGTGGCAACATCATCCGTTGACTCAACTAAATAAATACCGCCTTCAGTGCTTTCATATTGCCCCATTGTCCCTTCAACTTCGGGATGGCCGGCATGCCCAATAAGAATACATTCGATATCTTTTCGCGAGGTACGTGACACTTCCATATGCACTTTCGTCACCAAAGGGCAGGTGGCGTCAAAGACTTTTAGGCCGCGGTTTTTTGCTTCGTTACGCACGGCTTTTGATACGCCATGAGCACTAAAGATAACCGTACTGTCATCAGGTACTTCGTTTAGTTCATCAACAAATATCGCACCACGCTCTTTTAAGCCATTAACAACAAACTTGTTATGCACCACTTCATGGCGCACATAAATAGGCGCTTCAAATAAATCGAGCGCTCTGTCAACGATACTAATTGCTCGATCAACACCCGCACAAAAACCACGAGGATTAGCTAATATAATTTCCATAATATTCTCATTGTTTTTTAACTTAACGACTTTACTTACCTAACTTCAACAACGTCGATAACAAAGGTGACTTCTTGCCCAGCCAATGGATGATTAAAATCGATAGTGACTGAACTACCAGTAACATCTTTTATCATACCAGGCAACTCACCGCCTGGTTGCGAAAAAGTAATAATGTTACCTACTTTTGCTGGGGCCTCTTCACTAAACTTACTGATATCCATATAGTGAATATTTTCAGGTAATGGCTCTCCAAAAGCATCGACAGCAGCCAGTGTAAACTCTTTACTTTCGCCAGCCGACATACCAACAAGTTGTGCTTCAAATGCTGGTGAAATACTCGCGTCACCCATAATAATTTTTGCTGGTTTTTTATTAACTTTGGTACTATCCGCAGCAGAGCCATCAGCGAGCTTCATAGTAATATGAGCGATAATTTCAGAAGATGCTGTTACTAAATTTGTCATGAAAAGTTCTCTCTAAGCTTTAGTGTTCTGTGTATTTTCGCTCGATTCACCATTTTTAAATGAATCGAGAATCATCAATGCGGCGCCAATAAAGATCATTGAGTCGGCAATATTAAAGGCTGGAAAATGATAACCAAAACCATAAAAATCCAAAAAGTCGATAACGTAACCAAATAGCACCCGATCAATCAAATTGCCAATCGCGCCACTGAGCATTAAGGCAAATGCCGCTGATAATAACGCTTGTTGCTTGGGTGTTTTTGCTAGCCAAACAATGAACACTATACTAGCGATGGTTGCTATCGCGGTGAAAAACCAACGTTGCCAACCGCCTTGATCAGCAAGAAAACTAAACGCTGCGCCCGGATTATGCACATAAGTTAAATTAAAAAAAGGGAGAATATCAATCGACTGATATAAATCCATATTACTGGCGACTAATTGCTTAGTGACTTGGTCTGCCACTAAAAAGATCAAGGTTAACCATAACCAACGTAAGCCTGTTTCGGTAAATAGCTTTTTCATAGCTCAAAAAATTCTCTAAGTTTATTCGTGATTTAAACGCGATACTTCACGGTATCATGAACTGAAAACGTGTAGCGCTTATTCAAGGGCTACACGTTTTCGTTACAATACCTTTGCTAATTATAATGGCTTAGGCAAAATGACGAATTTCGCCGTCACCTTCTACGTTGGTAATACAACGACCACAAAGCTCAGGGTGCTGCTCGTTTTGTCCAATATCTTCAGTAACATGCCAACAGCGATCACATTTAGCACCTTCTGCCGGAGAAACGGTTAACCATAATCCCTCCATTTCGGTGGCTAAAGCATCAACAGGTTTAGTTTCAACTACTTCCACTTTTGCTTTCGAGGTAATTAAGACAAAACGCAGTTCTTCACCAAGTTGCTGCAAGTTTTTCGCCACGTCGGCTTTAGTATATAAGGTCACTGCCGCTTCAAGTGCTTTACCTACTTGCTTTTCTTTACGAGCATTTTCAAGCGCTTTATTCACTTCAGTGCGCACTAATAAAATGTCATTCCAGTAATCATTATTTAAAGCACTGGTGGTTGAAGTTTTAGGCAAACCGTCAAACCAAACGCCAGTAAAAACAAATTCTTCACGGCTTTCACCGGATGCTGTCGGTAATGCCTGCCAAATTTCTTGGGCAGTAAACGACAAGATCGGCGCCATCCAACGGGTCATGGCTTCAGCAATTAAATACATAGCGGTTTGACATGAGCGACGCGCGACACTGTCTTCTTTGGCTGTGTACTGACGGTCTTTAATAATATCTAAGTAAAAGCCACCTAACTCTGTAGTACAGAAATTCATCAGCTTGTGCACCACAACATGGAATTCATATTCGTCGTAAGCGGCAATAATTTCAGCTTGCAATTGAGATGCTTTATCAACGGCCCAACGATCAAGTGCCACCATATCATCAAAGGCAATGGAGTCAGTTTTTGGATCAAAGCCATTTAAGTTTGATAATAAAAAGCGTGAGGTATTTCGAATACGACGATAGGCATCGGCCTGGCGTTTAAATATTTCATCGCCGGCGGTAATTTCTTGGGTGTAATTAACCGACGCCGTCCATAAACGTAAAATGTCAGCACCTAGGGTATTGGTGATTTCTTTTGGCGTAATAACATTGCCTAAAGATTTAGACATTTTATGGCCTTTAGCATCAACGACAAAACCATGTGTTAGTACTTGCTTATAAGGTGCTTTGCCATTCATTGCCACCGAAGAAATCATTGAAGACATAAACCAACCACGATGTTGATCCGAGCCTTCTAGGTACAAATCAGCGATACCGTCAAATTCTTCACGAGCATTCACTACAGAAAAATGTGTTGTGCCAGAGTCAAACCAAACGTCTAAAGTATCAGGTACTTTAATGTATTCTTGAGCGTCATCACCAATCAACTCAGCAGCATCTAAGTCAAACCATGCTTGAATGCCCTTTTCTTCAACACGTTTTGCCACAGATTCTATTAGTTCAATACTACGAGGATGCAAGGCACCGGTATCTTGATGGATAAACAATGCCATTGGCACGCCCCACGTACGTTGGCGTGATATACACCAGTCAGGACGACCTTCAACCATCGACTCGATACGGCGTTGCCCCCAATCAGGGATCCATTGTGTTTTTTCAATTTCGTTTAACGACTCTTGACGTAAACCTTTATTGTCCATACTGATAAACCATTGCGGTGTAGCACGGAAAATCAATGGTGTTTTATGACGCCAGCAATGCGGGTAAGAATGCTCTAGCGCATGATGATGCACTAATGTGCCATGCTCTTTTAAGGTTTCAACCACATTAGCGTTAGCCTTAAAAACATGTTGGCCCGCAAATAATTCAGTGCCTTCTAAATAAACACCGTTTGCCCCAACAGGGTTTGCTACTTCTAAGTTATATAACTTACCCACATCAAAATCTTCTACACCGTGACCTGGAGCCGTATGAACACAACCGGTACCTGAGTCTGTTGTGACATGTTCACCAAGAATCACGGGCACGGTAAAATCATAAAATGGGTGTTTAAGTTGTGTCAGTTCTAAGTCACTACCTTTACAAAACCCTAAAGCGTGGTATTTAGCAATACCAAAACGATCCATACAGGCTGTGACAAGATCAGAAGCCATAATTAAGCGTTCTTTACCCTGCTCTGTTTCGCATTGCACTAAGGTGTATTCTACGTCGGTGTGAACAGCAACCGCGCGGTTAGCCGGTAATGTCCAAGGAGTTGTGGTCCAAATAACGACCGAAACTGAACCTTCACCTTGGTGATTTTCAGGGTGGTTAAATTTATCAGCAACCTTTTCATCTACCGCAGTAAATTTCACATCTATAGCCGGAGATTGCTTATCTTTATATTCAACTTCAGCTTCAGCCAAAGAAGAACCACAATCTGTACACCAATGCACCGGCTTGAAACCTTGATGCAAATGACCATTTTCAGCAATTTTTCCTAACGAGCGGATAATGTTTGCTTCGGTGTCAAAATCCATCGTACGGTATGGCTTATCCCAATCAGCAAAAACCCCTAAACGTTTAAAGTCTTCACGTTGCGCATTAACTTGTTTGGCCGCATATTCACGGCATTTCTCACGAAAAACACTAGCAGAAACTTTATGACCTGGTTTGCCGACCTTTTTTTCCACCATTAATTCAATCGGTAAACCATGACAATCCCAACCAGGCACATAAGGTGCGTTAAAGTCAGATAAGGTCTTTGATTTAATAATAATATCTTTAAGTATTTTATTGACTGAATGACCTATATGGATATCACCATTGGCATAAGGAGGTCCATCATGCAAAATGAATGACTTTTTACCTTTTTTTGCGGCACGAATTTGACCATATAAATCTTTCTCAGCCCATTCTTTTAGCATGTTCGGTTCACGATTTGCCATGTTTCCTTTCATCGCAAAAGAAGTTGCAGGCAAATTTAGGGTTTGTTTGTAATCACTCATTAAAATTAATATCCGTTGTCATAGTCACTAATACTTTACTTACTATTGTGTTTTCTTAACCGGTTTAAATTAAGTTAAGTTTTGCACAAAAGTCCGGGCCTGTTCTGTATCTAGAGCAATTTGTTGGGTAAGCTCGGCTAGCGAGCTAAACTTTTGTTCACTGCGTAGTTTTTTCAACATAACTACTTCAATGATCTCACCATACAAATTGTTATCAAAATCAAAAATATGTACTTCTAATTGTTGCCGAATGCCGGCAACAGTCGGTCTTGAACCGATGTTAGCAACACCAAAATGCTGACCAAATTGGCTATTAACCTGTACCACGTATACTCCTGAAACAGGAGAAACACGGCGTTTTAATCTTATATTAGCGGTGGGGAACCCCATTGCACGACCGCGTTTATCTCCATGAAACACTTTGCCGATAATAGAATATGGCCGGCCCAACATGGTTTTAGCCGCCTCTAAATCATCTTGCTCTAATAACCGTCTAATAGCTGTGCTGCTTACACGACAACCCGCTAACTTATGACTAGCAGTATCAGTGACCGAAAAATCAAACTTTTCTCCTGCTGCTTTGAGCATAGAAAAATTACCTTGGCGGTTTTTGCCAAAATGAAAATCATCACCGACAATCAAATGCTTTATCGCGAGGCGTTTAACCAGCAACTCTTCAATAAAAGTTTCGGCGGTTAGACTAGCAAATTTTTTATTAAAATTGATACAAATTAATCTATCGATACCTAAGTTTTTTAATAATACATATTTGTCACGTAATCTACACAGTCTGGCTGGAGCCGTTTCAGGCGAAAACAACTCTTGTGGCTGAGGCTCAAATACCAATACCGCGGCTTCACAATTAAGCTCTCGGGCCTTTTCAACCAAAGCTAAAATCACTTGTTTATGACCTAAGTGAACGCCGTCAAAATTTCCGATAGTTAACACGCAACCTTGGCGACTTTTATCAGCAGTAATGCGCATGTTATGAATGCCACGTGTTAATTGCATGAAATTAAAAAACCTTACTGCCAATAGCGCTTAACTACAGGCTAAATCATTAAAGAATAAAAACCGATGAATTATATATCAGTCAGCAATAAGAATCAGCCCTTAGCGCTAGTTATTTTAAGATAAATCCAAGCTTAGTTCAGTGTTTTTTGTGCAACTTTAATATCGTTAAGTCGTATGCCAAGTAACAGTAAGCAAATCAAATAACTAAAGATACCGCTGACAATACAAATAATCAGTTGTAGCACCTGTTCGCTGAAGCTAAATGAAAGCCAGACCTCAAACGCTGGCGATATTTTATTAACAACCAATGCCATCACCACAGCTGAGCAAATAAGCTTTATTATAAAGCACCAAGTTTTACCTGATAGCTGAAAAACATTGGCTGATTTAAGGCCATGATAAAGCATCATGGCATTAAGCGTGGCGGATAGCGTTGTTGCTATCGCTAAGCCAACATAGCCGAAAAACGGTGCTAGCATTAAATTAAAAGCCATATTAGCCACCATGGCCTTAATGGCTATTTTTACCGGTGTCTTAGTATCTTGGCGAGCATAATACCCTGGCGCCAGCACCTTAATAAACATAAAGCTCAGTAGCCCCGACAGGTACGCAAACAATGCATATGAGACTTGCAGCACTTCATATTGAGTAAATTCGCCACGCATAAACAGCACCATAATAATAGGTTGTGCTAACACCATTAACCCCGCTAAAGCAGGCCAACCAAGCAAAGATACAATCCTCAGCCCCCAATCTAAGGTATCACTAAACTCCTCAGTGTCTTTTTTGGTGTGTAATTTCGCTAAACTTGGCAGTATCACGGTCGCAATACCGATGCCAAATAAGCCAAGGGGGAATTCTAATAATCGGTCAGCGTAATACAACCAACTGATAGAGCCGGTGATCAACATACTGGCAATAATGGTATCGAGCAATAAATTGATTTGTGTGACTGACACGCCAAACAGTGCGGGAATAATCAGTTTACGTATCTTAGTTACTCCCGGTGTATTCCAGCCCCAAGTTGGTTTAACTAACGCGCCAGCTCGATATAAAAATGGCAATTGAAAAGCAAATTGAATAAAACCACCTAAAAACACGCCCCAAGCTAACGCAAAAGCAGGATTCTCCATAATCGGTGCTAGGTAAATAGCACAAGCAATAATGCCAACGTTTAATAACACGGGGGTAAATGCCGAAACAGCAAAGCGTCCGTAGGTATTTAATATGGCACCAGATAAAGCGGTGAAGCTGACGAACCACAAATAAGGAAAGGTAATTTTTAATAGTGTACTGGCTAAATCAAACTTTTCGCTAGCAGGTCCGCCATTTAGCCAGTCTAAAAACCAACCAAAGCCAAATAGTGCTACAAATAACGGCGACGCAATCATGCCAAATAAGGTTACTAGAGTAACAACCACGCCTAGAGTGCCGGAAACTTGCGCAATTAATTTGCGAGTTTCATTCGTGGTATGCTGCTCGTCATGAGTATGGTATTCACTTAATACCGGAACAAAGGCTTGCGCAAAAGCACCTTCGGCAAAAAGACGACGCAAGAAGTTCGGAATTTTATTAGCAAAGAAAAAAACATCTGCTGACGCCCCTGCCCCCATTATACTAGCAATAACAATATCTCGAACTAAACCAAGAACACGTGAGATTAAGGTCATGGCACTGACTATAATTCCCGACTTAATTAATTTTTTACTCACACGTTCCAATCCTATTTTTTCATTAATTTAGCGCGATACTGCCGGTCTAATCACTAACATCATGCTAAAAATTTCCGATATAACAGCATAATTAGCTCAGGCGAGTATTATGCGGCTTTTATAATTTGATAAACAAGTTTTTAATGTCTTTAACCTCAGAGTTTTATTAGCATGCTAAAAGCTTGATAAATAACTAGCTAAAATGAAATATATGCTGAAAATAACAATAAAATATTAAATATATCGAAAATTAGTTAAATCAACGCAGAACAACACTTCCAACTTTTAACTAAAAACTTTAGAATGCACACATTGGTTTTATTTATACAAACGGGTAATTATCCGAACGGTCAAATTAAAGCGGTAAACTATTTGACAAACCAGTTAAAAACAGGCATATTTCGTCGCCTTAAATTTAGGCAATATTTATTCAATTTTAGGAGTTCACCTTGGCTAACTCAAAGTCTGCTAAGAAGCGCGCATTACAATCTGAAAAGCGCCGTCAACACAA
>JBFJQB010000102.1:0-10564 GCA_041616855.1 Cognaticolwellia sp.
CCGGAAAAAAAGTAATTCTTGAGGGAGTTGAAACTGAAAGTGACTTGAGCTTTGCGCGAAAAATAAATGCAGATTATGCGCAAGGTTTTTTGTTTAAAAAATACTTTCATCATTATAAATAACTTTCCAACAACACCCGTTCCTGGAAAGTTATAAGCATAAATCACAAGCTAACTGGCTATTTATCAGCACGGCCCATAAACTTACGTTCTTCGGTATTGACCTTGATTTTATCGCCCGTTGAAATGTGCTCTGGTACTTGTACTGTTAAGCCCGTTGATAAAATGGCCGGCTTAGTGCGAGCGGTTGCTGACCCCCCTTTAATTGAAGGGTCGGTTTCAGTAATAACAAGCTCAACGCTTGACGGTAAATCAATTGCAACAGGCACGCCATCGACAATAATTACCTGAATGCCTTGAGTATCTTCATTAATGAATAACACTTCTTCAGCAATTGAAGATTGGTTTAAGTTATACGGTGTGTAATCTTCGTTATCCATGAAAACATATTCTTCGCCATCAATATACGAGAACATCGCAGGACGACGCGTTAAGTCGGCAAAGTTAAGCATATCTTCTGCTTTAAACGTTTCATCCACTTTACCGCCAGTAACCACATCGTACATACGCATTCTGTATAAGCTACCACCAGCACGTCCTTGTGGCACTGAGCGTTCAATGTCTCTAACAATCATTACTTTACCGTTATATTCTATCGCGGCATTCTTTTTTATATCACTCGCTTTTGGCATGAAAAACATCCTCAATTTTTTAATGCAGGAAAAATAACATGTATGGCTTATTATGCAAGGAAATATCGCGCTATTCGCGGGGTAAAGCGCAAATATTACCGGTCAGCACTGTTTAGCAAAATAAACCTCTAACACGTTAAAACCGCTACAAGGTTAATAAATAATCCAATGCGCCAGTAATAACGGCTACCTGAGCCATGATGCAGTTTTCATCATCAACCAGAGGACTATCAGGGTAAACTTCGGTAGTGGTGACATATGGCGCGTCAGTCAAGCCCATGCATAGGCCTAATTCACGCCCTGCGTAATTAATCACCCCAAATTGCGCTAACTCTACACCAATTAATTTATTGTCGTCATCTGCTGGGGCTATATGGGTAACTTTGGCGACAGACTCAATAATAGCTTTTTGAAAATTAGCTTGTGGTTTTGTGCTATCGCCGACTAAATAAAAACCGTCAGGAATATTCCAGTTCTTCTGTTCAATAGCATCTCTTGCCGCCAGTGCGGGTCTAAATTCACTATTATCACTATCGGTGGTTTCGTGAAGGTCGATATGGGCCAAAAATTCAATACCAAGATTTTTGATATAGAGCATCACCGCCGACGACTCTTGTGCGGGGCTATTCTCATAAAACGAGCGATTAGGATCGAGCGTTAACGGGTTCCAACGATTAATGGTTTCATAACCCCATGGGCTAATACAGGGTAAAACAACAAAATTAAACTCTTTTTGATATTGCGCTGCAGCAACTTTTAAAAAGCGGATAGCACCTTGTACGCCACTGGTTTCATAGCCATGAACGCCACCAGTAATTAAAATCGTCGGTTTATCTTCTAACCAATCCGTTGATTTTAATGCATATAATGGATAGTTTTCTGCATCATAAAGTAAATTACCATATTGCTCTATGGTAAAATTAGCACTTAATTCATCTAGTTTTGTTACGACCTGTTCAAAGTAACTGCGCTTTTTTTGTTGTTGCTGAAACCATGTTTCCTTATCGCCATCAGTCCATTTTTTTCCTGTTGTGCCAATAGGGTATGCTGCTTCTGTCGTCATATTGTTACCTGATAATTTATTCTCAGTTATTCTACTGAGTATGTTCACAAAAATTTCACCGTTATAAATAGCATTATACCCTGCTATAGCTGCAATCGAATATATTTAAGAGAATTTAATCCACGAATGTGTTTCGCTTAACTATTTAGGTAAAACCAAAGGTTAACTAAATGAAAGTATAGTATTATAAATTGGTTACCGTAATCATATAAATAAATATCAATGAGTATAATTCTCCCTAATATGCGTGCTTTCTTGCAAGTTAAGTTATTACTGACATTATTATTTTGCAGTTTTCAGCCCTACGCAAAAAAAATTACCATCGCATCCGATATCTGGTGTCCGTATATCTGCCAAGACCCACAACAACCGGGCTATATCGTAGAAATGATCGACGATATTTTGCACAATAAAAACTATAACACTAAAAACGAAACCATTCCGTTAGCAAGAGCGATTAAGTATTTAGAACAAGGGGAAGTTGATATTGTCTTGGGGTTAACGCAAGAGCATATCGAAAATTACAACCTAATTCGCACAAACGTCCCCGTTGGCAACGCAAGCAGTGACTTTTTTGTTAACCGTGCAAATTCTTGGCGATTTAGCACCATTGAGCAACTCGAAGCATACGGCAATGCTGGCCATAAAATTGGCATCATTAAGGGCTACGTATACGGGCCTGTGCTTAATAAACTGATCACTAAAAAGCCAGAAATGTTTTCATATGCTCACGGTGACTTCCCATTACAGTTACTTATCAAGCAATTAAAATCAGGCCGTATTGATATCTTACTCGACAGTCGAAATGCAGTATTCAATGAATTAAAGCGAGAAGACAGCGGTGAGTTGAGCTTTGCTGGCACATATGGAGTAGAGGCGAAACTATATATTGCATTGGCAACCCACATTGAAGCCGAGATTTTACCGATAATTGATCAAGGAATTATCGAGTATCGCCGCACAGGTAAACTAGCTAAATTACTCACAAAATACGGCATTAGCGATTGGCAATAACAAATTTAATCGTAATTGACGGTTGTTATTTAGCCACTGATTAGCGCTATATTGTCAGCGTATATTTGTACATAAATGCTGCAATTTACGCGTTTTTGCCATAACATAGAGCTTAGTAACAACTTATTTACATTACACTACAAAAGGAATTTTATTGTGCGCCAACAAACAAAAATGATTTTATTAACTTCAAGTTTTATCTGTGCTGTAAGTGTTAACGCACAAGAACAACCCAAGGCAGAAGATCTCGTCGGTAAAACTTATGTCGGTATTCATGGCACAAGAATAGATACTGATGACGATAGATTAACCGATAATAGCGTTGATTTTGTCAAACATGCTAATGGTGCCGGTGCTGAAATTGGTCATCGTTACAGTGAATTTTCAGAATTTCGCTTATCTTATACTCACTTAAATTTAACCCGAACAGGCTGGGCACCAAGTACGCCATCTGGTTCAAATATCGCTTTAAACTACCTATATTTTCCAAACAAAGAAAACTTTTATGTTATGGCTGGGGCAAGTGCCCTTGACATCATTGACACCAAAATGTCGGTAAATGTTGGTGCTGGTTACCGTCATTACATTTCTGAGCGCAGTGCGATTTATTTTGAAGGTAATGGTCATTATCAATTAGATGAAACTTATACTGACATGAGTGCACAAATTGGTTTTATCTACTTTTTTGGCGATACACAGCAGAAAGTTGTTCGCACTAAACCCGTTGTTGAACCTACTGCAGTTAAAGCACCGGTAGTTAAGCCATCAGATACCGATGGCGATGGTATTTTCGATAGCATGGATCAATGTAAAGCCACGCCAGCAACTGATAAGGTTGACAGTAATGGCTGTACCATTTTTACTGAAGAAAATGATGCCTTACATTTACACGTTAAATTTGATAACGCTAAAGCAATTGTTAAGCCGCAATATATAGAAAACATTAAAGTTGCTGCTGATTTCATGAAACAATACCCACACACGACATTAGCGATAGAGGGTCATACTTCGAGTGTTGGACCTGCCGCATTCAATAAAAAACTTTCACAAAAACGTGCAGATGCCATAGTTAATGTCCTAGTGAATGAATTTGGTATCGCATCATCTCGTTTGACTGCACAAGGCATGGGAGAGGAAACATTAATCAACCCAGCGAATACTCCTGCAGCACATGCAGAAAACCGACGTATTGAAGCTAAAGTGTCTGTTAAACATAAAGTTGCCGTTAAACGTTAACAATCTTTAAAACGGTTATAAACGACAAAAGCGCTGCGTTCATCAATTGATCACAGCGCTTTTTTAGCTTTATTTACAGCCATTAAAGCCGCCTTATTGTTGGCAAAGCAAAACGGAAAATTGACCCGATAGATAAGTTCGCGGACATTGCCCTTGAGACAGCGGTAACTTACTGATAAAAATAACAACAAGGGCTATCATTCAATAAACACAAACCAGTAAATTATTAAGTGAATTTTCAGTAAACTATGCTAATTTACACTATTGTTGAAGAACCACGTTAAAGGCGGCATTTACCTTGCCAAAACAATCACAACACCAAAAATTAGCATCCGTTGAGGTACAGTGCCATGAATGTGCGCTGACCGTAAAGTTGCCCCCATTACAAGAAAATCAAAAAGCCCAGTGTCCACGTTGCGGCTATACCTTAAGTACGGTTCACCGAAACGCGAATCAAAAAATAGTTGCGTTCGCGATTACCGCATTAATATTTTTATTAGCTTCATTGCCCTTTAAGTTTTTAACCTTTAGTCGCAATGGTTTAGAAAATCACTTTGATGCCATCACCAGTTTCTGGGTCTTAATCGAGAATAACTTTCACCTTTTAGCGCTGATTGAATTAGTGACCATCTTCGCCATTCCAAGCGTGGTGTTAGTGTCGTTAATATATCTGCTTATACCCATGAACAAAGGCTTATACCCCAAGCATGGCCGGCGAGTATTAACCCTCGTTTTTAAGTTACTGCCTTGGAGCATGGTAGAAATATTCCTTGTCGGCGCGTTGGTGAGTTTAATTAAAATTATTTCGATGGCCGATATTGAGTTAGGTTTGTCATTTTACGCCTTTATTTTATTTTCATTATCAATGACACTTGTGGTTTTACATCTCGATAAACGTCAGCTTTACCAGTTATTAGTTGAAGTTGAACAAGCGCATAATATCGAAATACAACAAAGTCTTGATAAAATTGCGCAGGAAGAGCCAACCAGTCATGCTTTGAGTGTGCAAAAAACCTGGGCGCTACTCCTTACTGCAGTTATCCTATATATACCTGCTAATGTCTTTCCTATTATGACCACACACTTTTTAGGTCAAGATGAACCTAATACTATTATTGGTGGGGTAATTGTATTGTGGCAATTAGGCTCCTACCCTATTGCCGCTATCATTTTTATTGCCAGTGTGATTGTCCCGATAGCTAAAATATTAGTATTAGCTTGGTTAAATTATAGTGTTCAAAAACAAAGTGATAGATTAAGCTTAGAAAGAGTAAAGTGGTACCGACTCGCTGAGTTGGTTGGGCGTTGGTCAATGATAGATGTGTTTGTCGTTATTATTTTGGCAAGCTTGATTCAGCTAGGGCCAACCATGAGCATAACGCCCGGCACTGCTACCTTAGCTTTTTCCGGCTTAGTCATCGTAACTATGCTGGCCGCCATGACTTTTGAACCTCGATTGATTTGGAAAGATAAAAATAATTATGACTGATGCCCGAAAACCTGACGCGAAAATACAGCCCGTTAAAACCGTATCCACAATCTGGATTATTCCGGTTATCGCGCTCTTTATTGGCTGCTGGATGATTTATTTCCAATGGAGTAATCAAGGTTCAACTATCACTATTCACTTTTCAACTGCTGAAGGCATGGAAGCGGGTAAAACAAAAATAAAATCTCGCAATGTTGATATTGGTGAGGTCAGTAAAATTGAGCTCAATAAAAACGGCAATGGCGTGGTTGTTACAGCAGAAATAAAAAAAACGGCAGAACAGTTTTTAGTCACCGACAGTATGTTTTGGGTAGTTTCTCCGCAAATTTCTCACACCGGTGTCTCGGGTTTAAGCACCCTGATATCAGGCGTTTATATCGAAATATCACCGGGCAAGAGCACAACCGAACGCTATTTGTTTGATGCCTTAAACTCTCCCCCGCTAACACCAGCAGGTACGCCCGGTTTACATATCACCCTCAATAGTAATGACCAGTTTGCTTACAGAAAAGGGGATCCTGTTATCTATAAAGGACTCACCGTTGGCCAGTTCGAAGATATCTATTTTAACTTTGAAGAACGTGTGGTTTATTACAATGTTTTTATCAAAGCCCCTTATCATCAGCTCATTACTAGTAATACCAAATTTTGGGACGTTAGTGGCTTGAAGCTTGATTTAAATGCCGATGGTATCTCTGTTAAAACCGGCAACTTTGAAACCATGTTAACCAATGGTGTTACCTTTGGTGTGCCGAAAGGTTTGAACATAGGTGAAAAGATTGGTGAACGCTCTTATTTTGATATTTACACAAGCTATGAAGCCGCAGAGGATGAAAGGTACCGTCGCTCTATCGAGTTTGTGGTACTCGTGAGTGACTCTATTCGCGGTCTAAGTGTTGGGGCTCCGGTCGAGTATCGAGGAATACAAATAGGTAAAGTGCAATCTGTTAATATGGCGTTAAGCCGAAATGATAACAAATTGACTCAAGAAGAGTTTAAAATTCCTGTACTGATCAGCTTGCAGCCGGGGCGCATAGGTTTACCAGACAATGGGGAAGGTGAAAGTTTAATGAAGCAGCAAAATATTTACTGGATTGAGCAGGGTTTAAAAGCCGTACTACGTACAGGAAATATTTTAACGGGTAGCCTTTTCATTGATCTACAACATGATAAAGCTCAGCCGGTTAGCCAAATCGAACAATATGGCGGCTTTACCGTCATCCCGACCAGTAGTGATGACTTTTCACAAATTACCGCAAAAGCAGAGCAGTTTATGGATAATTTAAATAACCTCCCGCTGCATAACTTAAGTGAAAATGCCAATAAACTGATGATAGAAATAGCCCAAACCGCGCAAGAATTGCAATCGGTCGGTAAAAGTTTAGATAGTTTATTAACCCAAGTCGAGCAACAACAAATCAGCAGTGAGCTCAGTAAAGCCTTACAAGGTATAAGCAGCTTAACTCAAGATTTATCCTCCGGCTCACAAGGCTATGAAGAGCTGCGTGCCACGCTAAATACCTTAACCTCAACCATGAACGAATTAAAACCACTACTTAAGCAGCTTAAGCATAAACCTAATAGCTTAATCTTTAATAACGGTGAAACATCTGAGCCAATACCAACAAAACGTAATGGAGCACAACAATGAAACAAGTTTTAGTGGTCGCTATTTTGTCAATGTTCTTATTGGCTGCTTGTAGCTCTAATGTGTTGGTAAAAACACAATATTATTTACTCAATAACCCAACGCTGAGCGATAATAGTCAGTTTGAAAATGAAAATAGTCCGGTCATCTCTATCACTTTATCGGCGTTTCCTGATTATTTAAAGCAAGCGAATTTAGTGTTACAACTTTCAGATCACCAATTACACTATTCTGATTTTCATTTCTGGGCTGAGCCATTACAAAGTAGCTTTGCTCAAGCGTTAATTGATGATGCCAATAACTTAGATAGTCGCTTTCAGTATGTTGCCAGCACAGCAATTAGTCCAGAATCCCCACTCCCTGCAGTAATGGAAATTGTCGTCAGTATCAGTGCTTTTCATGCTACTCATCAAGCTCAAGCCATACTTTCAGGTCGCTATTGGCTAAAAGATAAAGCATTAGCAACTAACCTCAAAGCCAATAACTTTGCTGTTACGGTTGATCTGAAAGAAGATGGTTATCCACACGCTGTCGAGCAAATGCGCAAAGCCATAACCCAATTGGCTGAGCAGGTAACTCAGCATTAATCACTTTATTTTGTCAGAAATATTTTACCAGAGAAAATACAGTTTTGTCTGTGAGCTAAAGGGCTTGGCAATAATTAAGGAGCAATATGACACCAGCCGTCAAGCAATTAGATAAGTTATCATTGGATTATAAATTACACCAATATCAACATGATACTAGTATTACATCCTTCGGCCTAGAAGCCGTTGATAAACTCCACGTCAGTGCAGACGTCGTCTTTAAGACCTTAGTGGTCGATGTTGATCATTGCTACTTAGCTGTTGCTATTATTCCTGTACTTGAAAAGCTCAGTTTAAAAAAGCTGGCAAAAAACCTAAACGCCAAAAAAGTCAAAATGGCAGCGCCTGACAAAGTCCAAAACTCAACTGGCTATGTGCTAGGTGGTGTTAGTCCTTTAGGACAGAAAAAACGCTTAATCACTGTGCTTGATATTAGCGCGAAGAACTTAAGCGCTGTTTTTGTCAGTGGCGGCAAACGAGGCTTAGAAATAGAGCTATCACCGACAAGTCTCGCACTATCGCTTCAAGCGAGCTATTCTGATATTATTAGCCATAAATATGGCGATAACTGAAGTCATTCAGACGAAAGAGTTGATATGTTAAAAAATATTATTTTTTTCCTTGTTACATACCTAATTGCAGTTAACTGCTTGGCAAACCAGCCCTTTAAAGTCGTGGTTGGCTTTTCAAAACCGCCTTATGTCATTCAAGAAAGCCGCTCGGGGTTTGAGTTAGAGTTAATTGAGCAAATATTAACATCGATGGGGAAAGCGCCTAGCTTTGTTTTTATCCCCTTTGGCCGTTCAGAAAAAATGCTGGCATTACCCGATATTAGTGCGGTGATGACCGCAAACAAAAAAACATTTCCTGAGAATAAAAACCTCAGTAAAAGCTATATTGACTATCAAAACGTGGCGATATCATTGAAAGAAAATGCGATATTACTCAATAACATCGCAGAAATGGCTAATTATTCTGTTGCTTCATTTCAAAAAGCCGACAAAATATTAGGTGAAGAATTTGCATTAGCTGTCGGCAATAGCCCCATTTACATTCAGGTTGCACATCAAGAGAGACAAGTCGAGTTATTACTGCAAGGGCGGGTTGAGATCTTGGTAATGGACATCAAAATATTCTTACATTTCCTGAATGAGCTTGGTATGGGCGAACTCAGAAATGACATTCAATTTCACTATGTTTTTCCAAAAACCCCTTACAGCATGGTCTTTAAAAAATTTGATGATGTCAAAACATTTAACCAAGCTTTACTCGACTATAAGGCGAGCGAAAAATATCAAAAGTTGCTTGATAAATATAGCTTTTAATTGAAAAGTATGACGGTTAACCAAGGCTATATACGGGATTTAAAAAGGGTACTGTAACAAAAGGGAAGTACCCAACGCATTAGGTTACTGAACGCTGCTGGGGCATCGGCAATAAACGCCAATCACCGTGATATAAATTAAAGCCATTTTTACTGGTAAAACCTATTAAAGTTAAGTTAAAGCGTTTAGCCGCTAAAATTGCTAGTTCAGACGGCGCCCCCACAGCAATTAACACCGAAACGCCGGCCATCACGGTTTTTTGCACAATTTCAAAACTAATACGACCGCTCACCAACACGCTCGCTTTAGAGCCCCTTATATTGCCTCTGGCCAAACCTGCACCTAATAATTTATCTAGCGCATTATGACGACCAATATCTTCTTTTATATCGGTTAATTGACCAAGTTCACTGAACAAAGCCGCTGCGTGTGCCCCCCCCGTTTGAACAAACTGAGCTTGTGCTGTTCGCATCATATCGGGCATCACGCAAATAGCTTGATATGCCAGCCAGTGCTTGTCATGATTTAAACTCGGTGGATTTTTCATTTCCAAAGATTTTAATGAAGTAGTACCACATAAACCACAACTGCTATAAGTGATCTGAAAGCGCTCTAGGGACTTTATATCGGGCTCAACACCTGCCCTAAGCTTTACTTCCCACTGGTTAGCAAGCGGATAGCCATTTGACGACTTAACCTGATCTTCATCCCATTCGGGTAAAACACTCTCAAGCTGATGAAAGTGTTCAATAATCCCCTCAGACTGCATTAAACCCACAATTAAGGCCTCATCATCGCCAGGAGTGCGCATGGTAATGGAAAACACTTGGCTGTGATGCGTTACGTTGTTTGCTGCTTGCCACAACAGCCGTATTTGTAACGGTTGCTCAATAAGCACGTGATCAAGTTGCAATACTCGTCCTTTAGCTTGATATCGAAACTTGCTCAACTTCGTGGTTGCTGAACTGATAGCCGCTCGGTTGGGCACAGAAGGTTTATTGCTCATAGTTAACTTAATTTAGCGGCGTAATTCATTAATAGCTTGTCGACTTGCCCTTTCGGGGCTTTCGCTAAGCGCTTGATAAAGCCAAATGGAATGCTCGCTATCCCATAACGTTTGCCAATATCATTTAACATGATTAACCACAGTTCTGCGGTCATTTCAGCATCGAATAACGCTCGGTGAAAGCGGCCATCGACAGCAATGTTTTTATAATTAATCAACGTGCCGAGCTTATGGTTGGGCGCATCTTGATATAGACGGCGCGCCAATAAAAGCGTGCAGGTAAACTCACCCCGCACCTGACGACCGATGCGCGCAAGCTCTGCTTCGAGAAAGCGTGCATCAAAAGCAGCATTATGCGCCAGTAAATTGCTCTCACCGATAAAGTCAGCAAAGTCGGTCATCACCTGCGCACAAGGTGGCGCAACAGCGAGCATACGATTACTGA
>JBFJQB010000103.1:0-10533 GCA_041616855.1 Cognaticolwellia sp.
GCAGCAAACTTCCCTGACCCTGTAGACCGTGCGGCACAAGAAGAAGAGTTCAGTCTTGAATTACGTACCCGTGACCGTGAACGTAAATTGATCAAGAAAATTGAAAAAACCTTACAACTTATCGAAGATGATGATTTTGGTTTTTGTAACTCTTGTGGCATTGAAATCGGCATTCGCCGTTTAGAAGCTCGCCCAACAGCTGATCTTTGTATTGAATGTAAAACGTTACAAGAAATCAAAGAACGCCAACTAGCGGGTTAATAACCCTCAACTTTGGTGAAACTTAGCGTATCTTTGCGACCAGATAGTTCTCGTAATTATCGTGGTCGCTTTGCACCTTCCCCTTCCGGATTTTTACACTTTGGTTCATTAATTGCTGCCTTAGCAAGCTATCTCGATGCCAAGCATAATCACGGTCAATGGTTGGTAAGAATTGAAGATATCGATCCGCCAAGGGAAAAAGCGGGTGCCAGTATTGAGATCTTAAAAACCTTAGAAAACTACGGCTTACATTGGGATGAACCGGTACTTTACCAAAGCCAACAAAGTGAAGTTTACCGCGAAATATTAGCTCAATTATCTCAGCAAAAGCTCAGTTATTATTGTCGTTGTACGCGTGCACAAATCAAAGCTATCGGCGGTATCTATCAAGGCCATTGTCGAGATCTAGCACAGCCCAAAAATGACAGCGCTATTCGTGTTATCAATACAGCGGCAGTGTCACAATATCACGACCTTATTCAAAACCATGTCACCTGCAATGCTAAACTTGCCCAAGAAGACTTTATTATTTTAAGAAAAGATGGTCTATTTGCTTATCAACTGGCCGTAGTCGTTGATGATATATATCAAGACATAAGCCATGTCATTCGAGGTTGTGATTTACTCGAACCGACAGCACGACAATTAAGTTTTTATCAAATTTTGCAACATGCTGCGCCGCAATTTGGCCACTTCCCTTTGGCCATAATGCAACAGGGTTTCAAGCTTAGTAAGCAAAATAACGCCCCTGCTATTGATAAAAATAACCCTGTGCCATCACTCTATGCCGCGTTAAAATTTTTAGGTCAACAACCTCCCGATGAATTACAACAGGCAAGTGTTGATGAGCTTTTAAAGTGGGCAATCGCACACTGGTCACTCAAGCACGTGCCAAAATCACAAGAAATAGTTTTATAGCCCGTCTTAATAACAATAAACGCCGACTTTTCACTCTGTTTTCATTCTCTTTTCCTTTGCACTGTTATATCATTGCGCGAGAAATTTATTGATAAAACTGGGGTCCACCATTATCAAAAGCGTGATCAATTTGTGTAAAAAAGTACTCGGAAAAGCACGAAAAAACAACTCAACACCGCCATCACCTGAACAGCCTATTATACTTTCTCGTGATCAGCACCCTGTATCTAGAAAACACATAAGTCATAATGCTTTAAAAGTATTGTATCGCTTAAATAAAGGCGGCTTTGATGCTTACCTCGTCGGCGGCGGTGTCCGCGACATTTTGTTAGGTTTAGAGCCAAAAGATTTTGATATCGCCACCAATGCCACCCCAGAGCAAATTAAAGCCTTGTTTCGAAACTGTCGACTTATTGGTCGCCGCTTTCGCCTTGCTCATATTGTATTTGGCCGTGAAATTATAGAAGTTGCCACATTTAGGGGCCATCACGATAGCGATGAAGAAAAAAATTGCCAAAAAATTTCCAAGCAAAGCGAAGATGGCATGCTGTTGCGTGACAATATTTATGGCAGTATTGAGGAAGATGCAGAGCGTCGTGATTTCACCATTAATGCATTATATTATTCTGCCAAAGACTTTAAGGTTTATGACTTTGCCAATGGCGTAGCTGACGTACACGCCAAACAAATCCGCTTAATTGGTGACCCTGAAACACGTTACCGCGAAGACCCCGTTAGAATGCTACGCGCTATTCGCTTTGCAACAAAATTAGACATGAACATTCATGCTGATTCGAAAGCACCAATAAAGTCTCTTGCGCCACTGATGGCGAATATCCCGCCAGCGCGTTTATTTGAAGAATTTTTAAAGCTGTTTATGGCCGGTAAAGCGCTAGAAAATTTCCAACAGCTACGTGACTACAGTTTATTTCAATATTTCTTCCCTGCCGTTGATCAGCAGCTTAATCAAGAATCTCAGCCATATTTAGCTGATTTTATTACTTTGGCTATGAAGAATACCGATCATCGTGTCAATAATGAGCTACGTGTCACTCCTGCATTTTTATTCGCGGCTATGCTTTGGTATCCCATGCAAGCGCAGATAAAGCGTCTAAATCGTGAAACCCAACTCACACCACAAGACGCATTTTTTGGTGCTTTGCATGAGGTAATGTCAGAGCAACAACGTAGCATCGCTATTCCAAAGCGCTTTCAAGCAGTAATGAAAGATATTTGGATTTTACAAGATAAGTTATCGCGTCGAGATGGCAAGCGAGCATTTAAAGCGCTTGAGCATCCTAAATTTAGAGCCGGTTATGACTTTCTGTTATTACGTGCAGAAATTGAAGGTGCGGCAGGAGGCAATAGCGAGCAAGGCGCTGCACTTGTGGAACTTGCCAAGTGGTGGGGAGACTTTCAAGAGTGTAATGCCGACACCCAACAAGTGATGATTAAAAGTGTTGCTCCCACTAGAAATGGCCCAAGACGTTCAGCTCGTAAACGCAGGAAGCCACGGGTGCAAAATTCGAGCAGTGAAAGCTAATGTCACTGGCTTATATTGGCTTAGGCAGTAACTTATCTGATCCGCAAGCACAAATATTATCTGCGCTAACTCAGATAAAACAGCTTGAATATTGCGAGGTCACTAGTGTTTCATCGTTGTATTTTAGTCGCCCCATGGGGCCACAAGATCAGCCTGATTATATGAATGCCGTAGTGGCCATTGAAACAAGCTTAAGCCCTTTAGCGTTACTCGAGCAACTACAACGCATTGAAAATGAAGCAGGACGTGTCCGAAAAGAGCAACAATGGGGTGCCCGAGTCTTAGATTTAGACATGCTATTATTTGATCAGCAATTAATTAATACCGAGCGTTTAACTGTGCCTCATTATGGCTTAAAAGTGCGAGAGTTTGTCCTGCTGCCTTTAGCAGAAATTGCGCCAAACTTACTATTACCCGATGGGGATAGCATTCAAGATCTTGCCCAAAATATTGCTCCAAACGGGCTCAAAATTCACAGCAAACTAGCTTAATCACTCTACTCTTAATAATTAACGCTGTATCAAAACTACGGAAAATATTATGGCTAAAATAACCACCAGCACCTTAAAAAAAATGAAACAACAAGGTGAAAAAATTACCACTATTACCGCTTATGATGCCAGTTTTGCAAAAATATTCGATCAAGCAGGTATTCATGCAATTTTAATCGGTGACTCATTAGGCATGGTTTTACAAGGACATGATGACACACTACCGGTTGACATTGAGCAAATGGCTTACCATACAAATTGCGTAAAACGCGGCATAGAAAACACTCTCATTATCGCTGATATGCCTTTCATGAGTTATGCAACAACTGAACAAGCTTATGCTAATGCTACTAAATTAATGCAAGCCGGTGCCAACATCGTAAAATTAGAAGGTGGACAATGGTTAGAAGCAACCATTAAAGGTCTTGTTGAACGTGGGATCCCAGTTTGTGCTCATTTAGGCTTAACGCCACAATCCGTTAACGTTTTTGGTGGCTTTAAAGTACAAGGCAGAGCAAATGATAAAGCGCTTGAGATGATCGAAAACGCCAAAACATTAGAGGCCGCTGGCGCACAGTTATTAGTACTTGAGTGTATCCCCAGTGACTTGGGTAAAGCTATCACTGACGCGGTATCAATACCGACCATAGGAATTGGCGCTGGTAAAGATACTGACGGACAAATATTAGTCATGCATGACGCCTTAGGTATTTCCTGTAGTTACATGCCAAAATTTTCGCGTAATTTCTTAATCGATACTGGCGACATCAAAAAAGCAGTTGAGCTGTATATTGATGAAGTAAGCAAAGGCAATTTCCCTGGCCCTGAGCATATTTTTAAATAAATAGCGCACGCGTCAAAAGTGATACCAGACAAACATAACATTGAGCAGAAAGTAGAACAGCATGCAAACAATTGACAATATTTCGAACTTACGCGGCGAAATTAAGAACTGGCGCCAACAGGGGCTCAAAATTGCCTTTGTGCCAACGATGGGCAACCTTCACCAAGGTCACATTGCCTTAATAGAAAAAGCAAAGTTGGTGGCCGATAAGGTTGTTGCTAGTATTTTTGTCAACCCAATGCAGTTTGGCGTTAATGAAGATATCGATAACTACCCTCGTACCATGGCCGCAGATCAGGAAAAATTACTTGCTGGGGGTTGTGATTTATTATTTATCCCAACAGCAGCTATGATTTACCCGAAAGGCTTAGACAAGCAAAGTTATATTGAAGTGCCTAATGTATCTGAAGGTTATTGTGGTGAAAGTCGCCCAGGACACTTTCGTGGTGTCGCAACCGTGGTTTGTAAGTTGTTTAATATCGTCCAACCCGATATCGCCTGCTTTGGCTTAAAGGACTATCAGCAGGTACAAGTTATTCAAACCATGGTTGAAGATTTATCCATGGAGATTGAAATATTGCCAGTAGCAACCGTACGCGAAGCCTCAGGCTTGGCATTAAGCTCACGTAATGGCTACCTCAGTGCAGAAGAAAAGAAAATCGCCCCAGCATTAAATCAAAATCTTCAGTGGCTAGCCCATGCAATACAAAGCAGCAGCGACTTTATTGCCTTAGCGAAACAAGCGGCTAGTAATATCGATGATGCTGGCATGAAAACCGATTATATTCACATTTGCCACGCGCGCACATTACAACCGGCAAGTGCAGATGATAAAGATCTGGTCATTCTCGCAGCCGCACATTGTGGTAAGGCAAGGTTAATTGATAATTTACAGGTTAAGCTAGCGTAATCGTAAGCTAATTTTTGATTTTTACTATCTACGATTATTGTCTAGTAAGATAGGAAGCGACTTATTAACCTAAGCTATTGCTCAAGGTGTAAGTCGCTTTTTTTTGTCTGTGTTTCGCCGTTAAGTCATCGCCAGTAATTCGGGCAAAAAGCCTTCACTTTCTTGCGCCAACTGCACTTGCTCAGCTAAGACATCTTGTAGAATAGTTTTTGAGGTCAGCGGGTTTGCCAAAACCACCCGAAAGACTAAGGTTTTATGCCCTTGATATTTTTTCACTTCAATACGGGTACGAGAAACAAAAGATTTACCATTTTCGCGTTGGCGTTTTTGAATAAATTTTGTCAGTTTATCAAGCAAGGCATTGATCATATCTTGTTGTTTATCATCAGCGTTAGCCAATAATTTTTGCACACTGGCGGGGTTATAACGATACGTTAATAAGCATAGCTCTGGTGCCGTGACCAGTTCAAAGTCCGGATGTTGAGTAATTAACTCGGCAAAGTATTTTGCTTTTTCAATACTGTTATTGATCAGCATTTCATAGCCTGGACGACTAATGACATGCAGCGCGGCATATACTAACATCGCCATTCCTGGTCGTGAGCCTTCCAAGGTATGGCTACCTAAATCTTTCGAGCCCTTACGTAGAATATATTCTGCATGGTGTTCAATAGCCGCAACAGACGCTGGATTTTTAAAAACCACTAACCCCGCGCCCATCGGCACATACATTTGCTTATGTGCGTCTATTGTCACCGAATCGGCTAGCTCAATTCCTTTGAGCATCGGGCGATATTTTTTCGATAATAATGTCGCGCCACCCCAAGCGGCATCAACATGAAAGTGCGCATCATAACATTGGGCTATTTCTGCCATTTTTTCTAGTGGGTCAATATTACCGGTTTCAGTGGTACCCGCAACACCGACAATACTGAGTACGCGAATGTTTTCACGTGCTAACTGTTGGCATTTAGCTTTTAATAATTCACAGTCAATTTTATTATCTTCATCGGTTGGAATGGCAATAACACTGTCTTGACCGATACCTAAGACATCCGCCGACTTTTTCAGTGAATAATGACCACGTGAAGAAACCAAAATAGCTAAACCATCATATTGATAATGATTAAGTGCTTTATACAAACCTTCGCGCGCTACCCCTCGGAAATCACCTTCAGGTTTTAATAAATTATTGCGTGCAACCCAAAGCGCGGTCAAATTAGCGATAGTGCCGCCAGAACAAAAGGCGCCTAATGAGTGATTAGCACTGTGCATCCATTGCTGATAAAAAGGCTCATCACCCTGATAGACTAGACGATGCATCATCCCTAGAACTTGACGTTCCATTGGGGTAAATGCTTTTGATGTCTCAATTTTCACTAAGTTTTGGTTTAAGCCCACCATCAACTTTGATAATGGCAAAATAAAGTAAGGCAATGCCGAGGTCATATGACCAATAAAATTTGGACTAGAGGTATGAACGGACTGCGACACTAACTTATCTAACAAGTGGTGCATGTGATCAGAAACAAAAGCAGGGTCTTCAGGGATCTGCGAATTTGCAAAATCTTTTTCAATATCAGTCAGTGCTTGCTCGGTTGCCGCAATGTGCTGCCCCAAGAAACCCGCCAAATTTTGAGAAATCTCATTCTCTATTCGACCTAATGTTGAATTAGGCGCCACAGGAATGGTAAAAATACGGTTTAAAGACTCTTCTGATACTTTTGCCGCGCGTTTACTCACCGTCATACTTATTCACTATTAACGACTTGCTCTAAGCAAGTTGATTTTTATACAAGTGCGGCACTTTAATCAAAAATGAGCCAAAAGTCTCGTTATTTCCATTAAAGTTGGCTTTTAAAGCAAAATTAAACGCTAATAAAGCCTCTGTTAACTCAGTAAAGTCGCGGCATAGACCAAGGCCAGTTCAACCAGCGCTAAGCTACTTAACGCCATCATAAAAACGGTTTTTTTAATATTATTAGTCATGTTATTCATCCTAAATTACAAGTTGATATAACAATGTCGTATCAACATTTAGGCCAAAAACATAATACATTGAAATATAAGATAAAAATAAATATATTATGGTATAAAATTTTATAAGTGCAGTCTTGATTGGCTAAATTTTTGTTAATTTAACCAATTTTTTGCATTTATTAACAACAACATTTACCGGCGTTATTTTTTATTGAAATGTTTTTCACTTAACAATATGCAATTGCCAACACTGCTGGCCACTGGCATGAAATTTTGCTTCGAATGGCGTTAAAGGTTGCGTAACGTGCACCGTTGTAATTTCACCTTTGAAAGATAAAATATCCGCAGCGACTTGAAACTCTTCTAGGTAAAGTAGCCAATTACTGCGTAAGATAATTTCCTGACCAACCGCCATAATTTGGGGAAAAACAGCACTACCATGCCAACGTCGTTGCAGATGTTTAGCTTTAGGCCAAGGGTTTGGATATAGAATATAGTGTTTGCTAATTGGCCATTTGGCCGCAACCACCAGACGATAAAAGTCATTTAAATCGGCGCGCACTAATCGGTAATTTTCTACCCTACCTTGACCGTCATCACGCTCGACTTCATCAACATTTCGATTAATTCTATGAGCTGATTTATCGACTCCAATCACTAATGCATCGGGGTTTTGTTTTGCTAATAAACGTGTACTTTGACCAACACCACAACACGAATCTAGAATTATTTCGCCTGAAAACGCCTGTACAATGTCATTGATCTCATCAAAGGCTTGCTGAGTATGGGCTTGTATTGGCTTTTTTGACGGGTGCGCAATATGCTTAGTAACAATCTCAACCAACTTTTCATGAATAGTGGGTTGGTTGGTGACAATCGCTTTAGAGTCACCGGTGATTTCTGTATTGTTCATTACGTTTTTACCTATAATTTTTTTAGTTAGTACTAACTTCTTAAACCAATACCTTTAGTAATTAACACCATGGCTATGGTGTACAAACTAACAATAAAAACGCCAAGTACCGAAAATGACAAAACTAGACTGACATCAGATATCCCAAGAAAACCATATCTAAAGGCATTCACCATGTACACTATCGGATTGATTTGCGAGACACCTTGCCAAAACTCAGGTAACAAACTGATCGAATAAAACACCCCGCCTAAATAGGTCAGTGGCGTCAAAACAAAAGTGGGGATAATTGATATATCGTCAAAACTGCCCGCAAAAATGGCATTAATTAAACCACCTAAAGCAAAAGTCGCTGAGGTCAAAGCTACCGTGGTAATAATGACCCAAATATTATGTATTTGTATATCAACAAAAAACATCGAAACCAGTGTCACAATACTCCCCACCAATATTCCACGCGCCATGCCGCCGCCAACGTAACCAGCGACAATGACCCAGTTAGGTACCGGTGCTACCAACATTTCTTCGACATTGCGTTGCCACTTCGCGCTAAAAAATGACGAAGCGACATTAGAGTAAGAGTTGGTAATAACACTCATCATGATCAAGCCAGGCACAATGAATGACATATAATCAAAGCCACCCATTTCACCAATACGTGAGCCAATTAACGAACCAAAAATAACAAAGTACAAGCTAATGGTAATGGCCGGTGGCACTAAGGTTTGTACCCAAATACGCATAAAACGATGTACTTCTTTATGTAAAATACTTTTGAGGGCAATAATATTTCTCGATGACGCCATGATATTTATTCCTTAACCGCACTATCGGTTGGTGCTTGACCACTACCGACTAAACTAACAAACAACTCTTCTAATCGATTACTCTTATTGCGCATACTTAACACGTCAATGCCCTGCTTGTTCAGTTCAGTAAACACCGAATTGATCGTTTGACTTTTTTTCACGTCGACCTCTAAGGTGTGATCATCAATAACGCGAGAGCTTAAATCAGCCAACGCAGTTGGTGCACTGTTTGGCTTTAAATCAAAAATAAACGTTTCAATATCCAATTTAGCTAATAATGACTTCATATCGGTATTTTCAACAATAATACCTGAGTCAATAATGGCAATATTACGACAGAGCATTTCTGCTTCTTCGAGATAATGTGTGGTTAATATAATCGTAATGCCCTGCTTATTAAGCTCTCGTAAAAAGTTCCACATTGAGCGTCGCAGCTCTATATCAACACCTGCGGTTGGTTCGTCGAGTATTAACATTTTCGGTTCATGCATTAACGCGCGAGCAATCATTAATCGGCGTTTCATGCCACCAGAGAGCATTCTGGCTGCGTCATTTCGCTTATCCCATAAATCTAATTGCTTTAAATATTTTTCGGCGCGCTTTATCGCTAATGGACGCTCAACACCGTAATAACCCGCTTGGTTAACTAAAATCTTCATTAATGATTCAAATTGATTGAAGTTAAACTCTTGCGGTACTAAGCCGATAAAGCTTTTTGCTGTTTCTAACTCTTGGTCAATATCGTGCCCAAACACCGCTACTTCTCCTGCGGTTTTATTCACTAATGACGTGATAATACCAATCGTAGTTGATTTACCGGCACCATTCGGCCCCAGCAAAGCAAAGAAATCGCCTTGCTTAACGGTAAGATCAATACCTTTAAGTGCTTGAAAACCGCCTTTATAGGTTTTCTTTAATCCTGATATTTTTAATGCAGAAGGCATAGTGAACCTCAAAAAAATTGCGTGTCATTAACGTGGGGGCAAGTTAACTATTTTCAACGTTTAACGTTAGCTTGTTTTTATTGTCGTCACTACTTTTCTTTGTCGCGACTAATAATGATGAACTAACAAAAAGTTGCGGTGAATACGTTTGCCTTGCCATTGCTTACAACTTACAGTATTGGCAAGGCAATTTAAGGAATAACTATGCTAATAAATAAATTATCACGTTGGTGTGCGGTCACGGCAATCTCAGCATCATTAATGGCTTGTCAAAGTACAGCAAAAAATACAGCAGAAGTTACTGCAGTAAAAGCCCAGCCTTTAACGGTTGAACGTATTTATCAAGATGGTGAATTTAGCTCACAGTGGCTCGGACAAATTCGCTGGCTAGCCGATGGTAGTGGCTATACCGCAATCGAAAAGTCTGCAAAGACTCAAAAATCACCTGAAGGTAAAGATAAAAGCATTGGTAGAGACATTGTTTTTTATGATCCCAATACCTTAGTGCGTAAAGTGCTGATTTCTGCTGAGCAACTTATTCCTGCAGATAAAGCTGAGCCGTTAGCCATTGACAACTACCTTTGGTCAGACGATCGCTCGCAACTGCTTATTTATACCAACAGTAAAAAAGTATGGCGCTCAAACAGCCGCGGTGATTACTGGGTATTAAACCTCAACACTAATCAACTGCAGCAATTAGGCGGCAAAGCAGTTAAAGATAGTAGCTTAATGTTTGCGAAATTTTCACCTGATGGCAGTAAAGTCGCTTACGTTGTTGATAATAATATTTATGTTGAAACCCTGGCCAATAATCATATCAAGCAACTGACCTCTGATGCTGGCAGCGGTATCATTAATGGCTTATTCGATTGGGTATATGAAGAAGAGTTTATTATTCGTGATGGTTTTCGTTGGAGCCC
>JBFJQB010000104.1:0-10517 GCA_041616855.1 Cognaticolwellia sp.
GGGTTAAGTATTTCATCACAACTTGCAGAGGTGTTAGGTGGGCGAATTGAGCTGATAACGGAGTTTGGTAAGGGGAGTACTTTCACTCTCTTGCTGCCTAAAAACACTCAGTTGTCACCAGTTAAAACCGATGGCTACGTAAAACCGATGGCTATGGCACATACAGTCAGTAAACAACCTCTTTCTAATGAGCTTGGAGAGCAGACTCGAGTACCGTCGAATCAACAAAAGTGGCAAATCTTGGGCGCAACTCCTACGATATGGCATGATTTATCAGCCAATAAAAAACTGAAGAAAAAACTCAAACAATGCGACATTAAGGTTATTGAGCAAAAATGTTTGGATCTTGAAAACACACCTGGATTGTTCGTTGTCTTGCAGGATGCAATCATTGAAACGTTATCTCAAGCTGAGGTTAAAGAATACCTAGAATCGATAACAAAGGATTTATCGGTAGTCCTTATTACAACTGAAAAAATTACACAAGAAATCCAGTGGTTAGAAGCGTTAGCCAAGCAAAGTTTGATTTGGAATGATGAAACAGTTAGCTATTTACTCAGCTTGGTTAATAAAGAGACTAAGCCTCTAGTTAAATCTGTTTTAGAAAAAGAAAAGAAACTTACGTCATTTGAATTTTCTGCAGGCCGGCGTGTCTTAATTGTCGAAGACGATATGCGTAGTTTGTTTTCTTTAAGCTTGCTAATGAAACAGTCAGGTATTGAAACTGAATTAGCCGATAATCTAACGCTAGCGGAGGAAAAAATTATGGATACGGCTATTGATGCAGTGATTACGGATTTGGTTTTACCGGATGGCGATGGTTTATCGTTAATAAAAAATATTAGGAAAAATAGACGCTTTGATTCTATGCCAATTGTGGTGTTGTCAGCGAAAAAATTAGCAGAGGAAGAAGAGAAATGTTTAGAGGCTGGGGCGAACTTTTATTTTGATAAGCCCGCAGATGTACCGAAGTTGTTAGCGATACTGCATCAGGAGCTAGAAAAAGATCATGGTTGAGCCTATCGTCGCGACCGAGCTAATTCTTTTACTGGTTAAGCGTTTAACTGACTATGATTTTACCCATTATTCGCTGCCGGTTTTACAACGCAGAATTGAAGCCTTCCTAAAACAGAATAGAATTGACAGTTACTCGGCATTATTAACTCGGCTTTTAAATGGAGATAATGAATTATTGCAACAGTTGATCCAATCGTTAACCATCACCTATTCGGTATTTTTTCGGGATACAAAGTATTTTGAACGTCTACATTATAGTGTTTTGCCAAAATTAAGTATTCACGCCAATATCAAAGTATGGAGTTTAGGTTGTTCAACCGGTGAAGAAATATATTCTTTAGCGTGTTTGTTTAAAATAAATAGTTTACTCGAAAGAACTCGGTTCTTAGGGACAGATATCAACGAGAACGCTATAGCATCTGCACGAACAGGTGCCTTTGATATAGAACGTTTAGATGAACTTCAAGCACAATTTAAAGCTATTGGCTTTGAGAGTTCTCGCTCTTTGATTGATTCAATTTCTGTTGTTGATGATAAGTTTTCATTTAATGAAGATATAACTAAACGATGTCAATTCTCAAAGCATAATGTGGTTAAAGGGGGCTCGCTCGGCCGCATGCATTTGGTGTCTTGTCGTAATTTACTGATCTACTTGAGTCGAGATGAACAGATAAGAATTGTTAAAGAACTACTCATTCCTAGTGTAGAGCCAGGGGGCTATTTATTGTTAGGCAATGCTGAAAATATTCAACTAGAGCTGGATATGCCCAATATTAAGAAGCTATCTAGTGGCATTAATATTTTTCAGGTGATGGAATGAAGCAAGATCATTATGGCTTAGATGCACTTGGGTTTTTAGCTTATTTGTGGCTATTGAATAGCCGATGAGTCGCTTTAAACGAATTTTAATTGGTGGCTCTGCCGGCAGTATAGCACTAGTTGAAAAGCTGTTGAGCGGCTCGCCATGGTTGAATTTGCCGCCAATTGTCTATGCTTGTCATATAATGGATGATGACAGTGTTAATCGCATGTGCGAGCTTTTAGCGCAGAAATTACCGCTTAATGTCAGTATTGCGACGCCTGGAGGCGATTTGGTTAAGAATAATTTATATTTAGCACCCGCGGGGTATCATATTTTGTTAGAGGATAGTGGTAAAACGTTTCGATATTTTGATGATGGACCGTTTTTGTCATCTAAGCCATCGATTAATTTGTTTTTTATGTCGTGTTGTGGACGTGAGGCAAGATCAACGTTGGCGATTATCGGCGGTGGTGCTAATAGCGACGGTGCAGAAGGTATTCGAGCCTTAAGTTTGCGGGGGGCAAGTTGTGCCATTGCTGATCCCGAATATTGTCAATTTGATATGATGCCTAGAGCAGCCATTAATGCTTTAGATGAATTTCAAATAATCCCTCATAGTAGTGAACGAAAATGGTTGGAGAAAACGCTATGAATAAGCCGGTAAAAAATGAAGATTTAGTTATCTTAGTTGTTGATGATTTACAGGCCAATTTATATTCCATGCAACAGATGCTGCTGCCGATTGGGGCAAAGATCAAGACGGCTATTTCCGCGGAAGAAGGCTTGAAATATATGCTGAATAACCCAGTGCATATTTTAATTTTGGATTATTCTATGCCACAGATGAACGGCGCGGAAATGGCCGAGCTTATTCGTCATCAATTTAGCGAGCCGCCACCCATTTTATTTGTAACCGCCCATGGCCACAATGTACCTGGGCTTGAAAGTCTATGCTATAAAACCGGCGCAATTGATTTTCTTGAAAAACCGGTCAAGGAAGAGGTGCTGTTAGCTAAGCTTAATGTGTTATTAACTTTGACAAAACAAAAGTCACAACTTGCCTTACTAGCGAGAATCGACCCGCTAACACAAATTAAAAATCGCCTGTCTTTTAATGATGAATTAAAACAGCACCTTGCAAGAGTTAAGCGTCAAGCCGGAAATATATTAGACGCAGGTGCCGTATCCTTAGCGTTATTAGCCTTTGACTTAGATGAATTTAAACGTATTAATGATGAATATGGTCATGACGCCGGTGATGAGGTGTTGAAAATCTTTGCTGAGCGGCTCAATGAAACAGTGCGAGATACTGACTTAGTAGCACGCTTAGGTGGTGATGAATTTATGGCGTTACTGACCAACATATCACTCCCCGAGGAAGCTGAAATTGTCGCTAGAAAAATTATGAAGGTGTGTGCACAACCGGTGAAATATCGCGGGTTAAATTTGCCGCTGAAATTAAGTGTCGGTATCGCCCTTTATCCGCAACATGCAAGTAGTGCACAAGAGCTATTAAAAGCATCTGACTTGGCGCTCTACCAAGCGAAAAACAGTGGCAGGGGCAATATTAATATGCTGGTTGATGCCAATACTATCGATGAATTAGAGTTAGAAAAGCACTTAGATATTAATTGCCAAGCCGTTTTTGATGAAGCTAACTCGGTTGTTGGGGGGGAAATTTTAGCGAGCATTAAAGGGCTTGAGGGCTGTGATAATATCAGCGCAGCCATTCAGCATTTTAAACAAGTTGGCCATATTGATATCTTTGAGCGGGTGGTGTGCGACAAACTAATTCAAGAAATTGAAACGATCAGTGAGGATAAAAACAGAGAAGGCTATTTGTTATTTATCAATAAAAGCTTGCAAGACTTGTTACGTCATAAACATGTCGAAGCGCTTTTGGCTATCAACCAGTTATTGCGTAAACGCAGTATTATTATGGTGGTGGATATTGACGGTTGGGCAAACTTACCTACCGATTCAAACTATTTTAACTCGCTAAAATACTTGTCAAACCTAGGGGTTGCAATGTGCCTTCAAGATGTTGGCGAGCAAACTATACCTTGTAATATAATGCGCAAAATCAATTTCGCTTTTCTGAAAATATCACGCTCGGTGATTGCAACAATTGATAGCGATGAGTTTTCATATAAGATAGCGAGCTCAGTTTGTCAGCTTGGCCAAGCTAATGGCGCTCAGGTGGTTGCGGTTGGCGTGGAAACTAATGAGCAAATAGCGCGCTTAAAGTCGATGGGGTGTGACTATTATCAAGGCAATGTTTTTGATAAAGCCATATCCTTTGAAAAGTTCGACTCTCGTTATATTCATAAACGCTCTGAATTAAGGCATTAGTGTCGTACTAGGCTGTTTTATATTGTATTATTAACTAACCATATAAATTTATGGTGTTTAAACAGGGCAGGAACTCTATGGACGTGCAAGTTGTTAAAGTAAAACGCAGTGTTAAGTTAATTAAAGGTTTTATGGCTCTTGTGGTCTTTATGCAAGCGCTACAAGTTTATCAAACGAATATTCTCGACCTTGGTGCTATTGCTGGTGCAATTGGCGTTTTATTGTTTTTGCGTGGCTTAATTTTGTCGCCATCATCATTGTCAGCGCCGCTTTCCTCCTGGTTCAAACCTAACGTGAGTTTCTCTAAAGAAAGCCTGAGGCATTTTATATTTGCACTTATATTAATACTGGTGAGTGGGTTGTAAAACAATAAAAAAATAACCATCACAAATAGTAGTTTCCCCTCAATAGAGCCGAAAAAAAGCGTTAATTCTAGCCAAAGGTTGTTTTTTCTAATCGTAAATCTCTGCTCTTAAAACTACTCTAATTCTTTTCAAAGTAAAAAATTATAAAATAGTCGGCAGGTTGCCAGTTTTACTGTGTTTCTTTTTGAAATGGTTACGCTATGGTTTATGTACTTGGCTCTATGATACTTTTGCACATAAATAGTGAGTACTATAGTGATTGATGTGAGGTTAAATTGGTAATAAGCACTGAGCTGAAGATAAAAAAAGCGACGGTGGCAGACCTTCAGCATATAGCAAGTTTACATGCGAAAAGTTGGCAAGAACACTATCACCAAGTGCTATGCGCTGATTATTTAAAAAATAAAGTGGCTTGCTGAGCGTATGGCCTTGTGGACAGAGCGTTTGAATACTCCGGCGTCGAACCAATGCGTATTTATTGCTGAAGTTGACGGTGAGCTTGCTGGCTTTATATGTATTTTAGGCGCTCATCATAAAACCTACGGCACTATTATTGATAATTTACATGTTAAGGCGGGTTATAAAGGCTATGGTCTTGGTACGCGGTTACTAAATGTGGCAGCTCAGTGGGTAAGTGAACATTACCCAAACTTGCCACTCTATTTAGAAGTGCTGGCTTGTAATCCTAATGCAATAGGCTTTTATTCGTCATTAGGGGCAACGAAAATTGCCTGCGCTTATTGGCATACACCGTGCGATAATCAAGCGAAAGAATATGCTTATGGCTGGCCAAGCCCTGAGCATTTATTGACAAACTCCAGTGGCATTAAGAGCAAGTAGAGCGCTGCTGAAAGCGCAGGTAGTTGCAAAATTTTATAAAGTGGTAAGGTAAAAATGTCAGATAAAAAACTCTTAAGTGTTTTAAACGCTTTGGCTCATCAAAGCGTTTTTTTTGGCCCACAAGGCTTTAATAACGTAACAAGCCAAGCGCAGTTGCACAAGGCTCAGCTTGGCTTTGGTATCAGTGAATTAGGGCAAGAAACCGCTCAGCAGGGCACAACGATTGAAGCAGGACAATGGCAAGCATCTTGGCAGGTAGTTGGGCGAGATACTGAATTAGGCGATCCGTACTTTGTTGATACTCAGCATGGCGATTTACCGGTATATACCGGATTTTTAGCCGATAAGGGCTGGGAGGTAGAGCAAGTAGCCACGACACTACCTAGTTATGTCCGCTGTATGCAGTTGTTGCTTACTCATGGTGGCCAAACTCAAGCGCAGTTTTTCCCAGACCATAGCAGTATTACTGATGAAGCAACCTTAGCGCAGTTAGAGCAGGAATTAATTGAGCTATCAGGCTGTCAGCACTTTTGGCAATTGTTTATGCAGTGTTATCGAGATTGGCTTGTTGAAGATTAGCAATATTTATCCAAGTAATAACTTTTATTGTTTTGTAGACTGACTTTTCTAACCGCCA
Source organism: Cognaticolwellia sp. (assembly GCA_041616855.1). Classification (GTDB taxonomy): domain Bacteria; phylum Pseudomonadota; class Gammaproteobacteria; order Enterobacterales; family Alteromonadaceae; genus Cognaticolwellia. Next base: position 6,014 of record JBFJQB010000104.1, read on the forward strand.
TTTTGGAAGGCTATAAGTGTCGAAGCATTTAGCTAAATTTGAGCTTTTTTACCATATTTAGAACATCATTTAGATGAAGAATTGACGACTGAGGAGTTAAGTGACTTGGCTGGTTTATCTAAGTTTCACTTTCATCGGTTATTTAGCGCCTATGCGGGTATGAGTGTTTTTGCTTTAGTTAAACTCTTGAGGTTTAAACGCGCGGCTTATCAATTAGCTTTTCCCAAGAGATGAAAATTATAGATATTGCTTTAATGGCAGGTTATGAAAGTGCTGCTGCTTTTTCTCGCGGCTTTAAAAATATTTTTTACACAGAGCCCAAGGGGCTTTAGGCTTCAGCCTAACTGGGAACTCTGGCAAAAAGAGTATCAAGGCGCATTGGCGCTGAGGAATAATAATATGCATTTAGATGAAAACGTTCAGGTAGAGTTAGTACATTATCCAGCAACCCCAATTGCCGTACTTCAGCACAGAGGCGCGCCAAATTTATTAGGCAACAGCATCGCACAGTTTATTCGTTGGCGCAAAGAAAATGCCTTGCCGCCCTGTAAAAGTAAAACCTTTAACCTTATCTATGATGACCCTAACGCCAATAATACAGTTTCTCTATACGCAATGGTTAAGTGAGTCGGGCGCTGAACTGAGAGACTTTCCGCTATTTTTAGAGCGCGTAAGGTTTTACCCAGATGTCAGTGAGGCAGAAACAATCACGGACATTTATTTAGCGATTAAATGATTGCTTAAACAACTGAGTAAAAATAAAAGGAGCTTAAAGGCATGAATATACTTCTTATTGTGGCTGGCACTTTCAGTGCTATTGCGGCGTTGATACATGTAGGTTGTATATATTTTGGCGCTTCTTGGTATCGGTTTTTCGGCGCGGGTGAGCAAATGGTAATCATGTCAGAGCAGGGGAGTATGCAGCCGACTTTAATCACGTCTGCTATTACTTTTGTCTTGGTTATTTGGTCATTATATGCTTATTCTGCTGCCGGGTTAATAATGCAATTGCCGTTTGTTCGCCCTATTGTAGTGACGACTTCTGCTGTTTACTTACTGCGTGCTATCACCGGTTTTTTTCTGATCATTCATCCGCTCGGTCGCAGCGTCGAGTTCTGGATATGGAGCTCGAGTATTTGTTTAATTATTGCCTTGGTACATATTATTGGCTTAAGGCAAGCTTGGGCATCATTGTAAAAACCTTTAACTAACCTCTACCTTTAACGCTATCGCGTTAAGTTCATAGCGCTCTAATACCATCAATCCCCCCGATATAATTAGCTGACTGGATTGCTATACCGCCAATAAAATTGTTTTTAACAAGTGTTTTTATTGGCTTGTTAGTGGTTCACGTTATATTTTTTTAGTTACAAGTGAAGCATTTAAGTCCGTAATACGTTGTTTTTAATGTCATATATTGTTCTTTTGCCATGGTAAATCTTGATGCTAAAAATAGTGGTTGGACCAGTGGGTGAATCTGTGTATACTGGATTACACTTAAGCAGCAATGCCATAAAATTATTATTAAAAGTGTTAGGAGTTAACCATGCTAAGTTATAAAGCGCCGATAGCAGACATCAAATTTTTATTTGAAGATGTATTTAATTATTACGGTCATTACCAAAAGCATCCTGAATTTGAAGAAGCGACCCCGGACTTGGTCGATGCCATTATGGAAGAGTGTGCAAAATTTAGTGAAAATGAACTGCTACCACTTAACCAAAGCGGCGATGAAGAGGGTTGTCACTTTGATAATGGCAAGGTAACAACACCAAAAGGCTTTAAAGAAGCGTATCAAAAGTTTGTTGAAGGTGGTTGGCCTAGTTTGTCACATCCAGTTGAGCATGGTGGGCAGGGTTTACCGTCTTCGTTGGGGATGGTGATGTCTGAAATGATGGGCTCAGCAAATTGGTCTTGGGCAATGTATCCAGGTTTAAGCCACGGGGCGATGAATACTATTCATACCCATGGTACGGATGAGCAAAAAGCATTATACCTAACGCGCCTCATTGAAGGCTCTTGGACCGGCACCATGTGTTTAACTGAGCCACAATGTGGTACAGATTTAGGTCAAGTTAAAACGAAAGCCGAGCCTAATGGTGATGGTACTTACAACATTACTGGTACTAAAATTTTCATTTCAGCCGGTGAACATGACTTAACAGATAATATTGTTCACATCGTATTGGCAAGGCTACCCGGAGCGCCAGAAGGTACTAAAGGTATATCACTGTTTATCGTGCCGAAAATGCAGACCGATGAACAAGGAACTATTGGCGAATTCAATAATGTTTCTTGTGGCTCTATTGAGCATAAAATGGGCATTAAAGCGTCGGTAACGGCCGTACTAAATTTTGATAATGCCAAAGGCGTGTTGATTGGACCAGAAAATAAAGGTTTAGAATGTATGTTCACCTTTATGAATACCGCACGTGTTGGTACCGCACTGCAGGGGGTTTGTGCAGCTGAATTAGCTTATCAAAATTCCTTAATCTACGCGAAAGAGCGTTTGTCGATGCGTTCATTATCAGGTACTAAACACCCTGAAAAAGTCGCCGATCCTATTATTTGTCACCCTGACGTGCGTAAAATGCTCATGACGCAAAAAGCCATCAGTGAAGGCGGTCGTGCGATGATTTATTACACGGCAAAACTCGTTGATGAAATAGAAAACGCTAAAACGGAAGAAGATCGTAAAAAAGCGGACAATCGTCTAGGTTTCATTACCCCTATCTTAAAAGCGTTTTTAACGGAGTTAGGTCAAGAAAGTGCTAACCATGGTTTACAAATTTTTGGTGGCCATGGCTTCATAAAAGAATGGGGCATGGAGCAAATTGTTCGTGACACACGTATTTCAACACTTTATGAAGGCACTACGGGGATTCAAGCGCTTGATTTATTAGGTCGCAAAATTTTGATGACACGCGGTAAATCATTGAATGCTTTTGCTAAAGAAGTGCTTATTTTCTGTCGAGATAAGAGTATGTTGTCGAATAGCCCACATAAGCGTCAAATGAATAAGTTTATTTGGCCATTAAGTACTACTGTCGCTAAATGGCAGCAATACACGATTCGCTTGGGGCTTAAAGCTAAAAAGGATCGTGATGTTATCGGTTCAGCTTCTGTCGATTTTCTGATGTATTCTGGCTATGTGGTGATGGCATATTTCTGGGCACAAATGGCACAGGCAGCCTATGAGAAATTGGCTACTGATGTTGAAAATAGAGACTTCTATCGTGCAAAAATTAAAACCGCAGAGTTTTACTTTGAGCGCATGCTGCCGCGTACTAAGTCATTAGCGGTCACGATGATGGCTGATCCTAAAACCTTAATGCAGTTAGATGAAGAGTTATTGTCTTTCTTATAAGTCAATCGCTTATATCGTTTAGCTAGTAATTGAAAAGGTATAATAAGGCCGTATTTCTTTTGAAATATGGCCTTTTTTATTTTATTAAGCTAATGTCATTTTATCAGGAAAACATCATAAGAAATTGGTTAGTAGTGACGCCAATAATACCCGTTCAAGTCTTTCGTGGGTTTGGTATAAGTCATAGAGGGCAATATGATGGATGAGATAACAGCATTTATTAATGCTATCAGCAATAAAACCAAACAAAGTGATAGTCGAGAACTGTTGAGCTTATTAACGGCAGCATCCGGTTACCTGCCAAGGTTAGAGGGCAGTATTATAAGCTTTGGGCGTTATCATTATAAATATGACAGTGGCCGTGAAGGTGATTGCGCCGTGATTGGTTTTTCTCCGCGTAAGCAAAACATTGCGATTTATATTATGCCAGGCTTTAGTAATTATCAGTCGCAATTAGCAAGACTTGGCAAACATAAACTAGGCAAGTCATGTTTATATATCAATAAATTGGCAGATATAGATCTTGAGGTGTTAAAGGAGATAGCCCGTTTGTCAGTTCAGGAAATGCAACGTAAATATAGCTGCACTAATTTATAGCAGCGCAGCTTTATTTTTAACCTTGTTAGTCACTTTAAGTACTTACCTCAGGTACACAGCTAAGGGGCGCAGACGTTCAATTAAAATGGCGATGGAAACTGCCGTAATGCTTGATTAATATCGTCTAGCACTTGCTCCGATAACGGTTGCGTAAAGGCCGCTATGTTTTCCGTCAGTTGTTGCATTGTCGTTGCACCAATAATGGTTGATGTAACACCATTGACTTGATCGCACCAAGCTAATGCTAAATGTGCTGGCGATATATTATGTTTTTTGGCGATGTCGACATATGACTGCACTGCAGCGTTAGTATGCTCAGTGTCTCTAAAAATGCCATGGCGTTGCATTAGTGTCCAGCGACTACCTTTTGGGCGTTGGCCATTGAGATACTTACCGGTCAGTACTCCAGTTGCAAGTGGTGACCAAGGCAAGTAGGCAATATCTTCATGAACACAGTTTTCAATTACATACGGCCAATCTTTGGTGTGGAGTAAGCTAAATTCATTTTGTATTGATACCATGCGTGGCAAATTATGTTCA
>JBFJQB010000105.1:0-10204 GCA_041616855.1 Cognaticolwellia sp.
CGTTGGTGTTTGTCTTTGCTTTTACCTTTTGCTGGTGGCTTAGCACGTTTAAGCACAGCGTTTTCACCAGCCATAGCTAAATCTATTTTTTTCTCATCAAGATTCACCGCTGCTACTTGCACCTCTACGGTGTCACCAATGCGATACTTAGCGCCGGTATGTTCACCCGATAAGCACATACGCACATCATCAAAATGGTAATAGTCATGTCCTAACGAGGTTATATGCACTAGGCCTTCAATATGTAAATCAGCTAAGCGGACAAATAAACCAAAGTTAGTTACCGTTGATATGACACCAGTAAATGTTGCGCCAATATGATCTTGCATATATTCACATTTTAGCCAATCAGCTACATCACGGGTAGCATCATCAGCGCGGCGTTCAGTCATCGAACAATGTTCTCCTAGCTCGATCACCGCTTCGGGTAAATAACTGTGTGCGCCAGCATTAGCCTCATCTTGCGCCTGCTCATTCAAAATCGCTTTAATCACACGATGCACGACTAAATCAGGGTAACGACGTATCGGAGAAGTAAAGTGACTATAAGACGGGAGTGCTAAGCCAAAGTGGCCGATATTATCACTTTGATAAACGGCTTGACGCATTGAACGCAATAGCATGGTCTGGATCAATTCATAGTCTGGACGTCCGGCTATTTTTTCTAGAATATGGCAATAATCCTGAGGTTCAGGTTGGGCTTTGCGCTCTCCCATAGAAGATAGGTCAAGTCCAAGTTCATTAACGTAGCTGATAAAATTATTATATTTATCTTCGCTCGGTTTATCGTGCACGCGAAACAAGCCAGGTTTTTTATGTTTTTCAATAAACTCAGCGGTCGCAACATTCGCTAAAATCATACATTCTTCAATGATTTTATGCGCGTCATTACGCACCATAGCAACAATAGACTCTATTTTTCTTTCACTGTTAAATAAAAATTGCGACTCAGTAGTTTCAAAGGCAATAGCGCCGCGTTTGGTACGAGCTGCCGTCAACACATGATACATTTTATTGAGGTTTTCTAAATCAGGCACTAGCGCTTGATATTGGCTGCGTAGTTCTGTGCGATAGTCTTCATCTTGTTGTTCTGGATTCACGCCAAGAATGGTCGCCACTTTACTATAAGTGAAACGTGCTTTTGAGCGCATAACCCCAGGATAAAACTTCGAGCCGGCAAGCTCACCTGCTGCACTGATCGTCATTTCACAAACCATACAAAGTCTGTCAACATCAGGATTTAAAGAACAAAGTCCATTGGAGAGTTTTTCCGGTAACATCGGAATTACTTGGCTAGGAAAATAGACGGAATTACCCCGCGAAATTGCCTCTTCGTCCAATGCTGTTTTCGTACGAACATAGTAACTGACATCAGCGATCGCTACCCATAATGTCCAGCCACCGGTGTTATTAGGTCGACAATAGACCGCATCGTCAAAGTCGCGAGCTTCTTCGCCATCAATGGTGACTAACGGTAGATCACGCAAGTCAATTCTCGGCGCTTTTGCTGACTCTTCCACTTCATCGGCAATTCCGCTGACTTCAGCTAACACCTCTGAGGAAAATTGATAAGGCAAGTCATGCTGGCGTAAGGCGATATCAATTTCCATACCTGGCGCCATATGCTCGCCAAGCACTTCAACTACCTCACCGACAGCATTGGAGCGTTTGGTCGGCCTTTGAATAATGTTGACCACCACGACTTGGCCATGACGCGCGCCTAATTTTTTATCTGGTTGGATCAGAATATCTTGTTGAATGCGGGCGTCATCAGGTACCACACAGGCAATATGATGATCGACGTAAAAGCGCCCAACGACACTAGCTGTGCGTGGCTTAATTACATCAAGTATTTTTACTTCTTTGCGGCCTTTACGGTCGGTGCGATCAATTAATATCGCCTCAACAATGTCACCGTGAATAACACGTTTCATTTCATAAGAAGAAATATAAAAATCTTTATCGCCATTGTCTGGCGCAAAAAAGCCAAAACCATCCCGATGGCCAATGACTTTACCCGTTAAGACATCGCTACGATTGGCAATAGCATATTGTTTAAATTTATTAAAAACAATTTGGCCGCTATTTTCCATGGCGCGTAATCGATGTTTCAAGCCTACCAACATATCTTCATCAGTATATTGTAACTGTTGAACAAGGGCTTTAAACGTGGGGGGAATGTTTGATTTTTCGATCAATGACAATAGCAGCTCTCGGCTTGCTACGGGTTTGTCATATTTGTCAGCTTCTCGCTTTTGGTGTGGGTCTTTTTCGGTCACTTTTATTCTATTGTGGTTTTTTGTTTAGTATATCGTAGATTAGCACTATTCCCAAGTGAGATAAAAACCAGAGAAAGTAGTAACACTTTCTCTGCATGGGGCGGTTAATACTTTCCGTTCTTGGCGGCATTAACGACCCGCTCAGGCATTTTTTGCGCTAATGTTGTTAAATGTTGAGTTATTGCTTTATGCTCTTTTTTATCATCAGTGACTGATTGATGTAATTGCGCATATAGCTCTGGGAAGTCTAACGGACTGCCATAACCGGCTAAATAAAGCTCAGCTAACCTCAATTGTGCTTTCAAATTACTCAGCGCTGCAGACTCTTTTAGAAAGATGATCGCTTGATTAATATCGACCTGAACGAATTTACCGATATGATAATAACGCCCCATTTGCTCTAACGCTTCAGATAATCCTTGATCGGCAGCCGCCTGCATATAATGTAAGCCTAAAGGCACGTCTTTTTTAACACAAACACCGTAAGCAAGCATATCACCCCAAAGGAACTGATAGGACGGCATTTGTGACTTTATGGCACGCGCTTCAATATCTTGTACCAATTGGCAGTCATCAATAACCACTTGGCTTAAATGTTTATTTTCCTTTATTAAATCAAGTAATACGTTATCACTATAGATTTGCACAGCCGTCAATTCAGCAGCAGAGGCGCTAAAACCAGACGTCAATATTAATAAAAAAGTGAGCAGTAATCGTTGCATAATACCTCTTTGCACTCGCATGTAATTCTGGTGACGTTACCTATATATCGTCACCTACCATGAAAAGCTTAATTTACTTCTTAGGTCATTGGTTGAAACCATCACTCAAGTTAATTTAATGGCTCATTTAATGGCTAAAGTTAAAGCAAGTATAATACCAATAAAAAGTCGTCGCTTCCGTGTTAAATGGAATTTTCTGCATATTAAGGCTTAACTTGCACTCTAGAGAATAAAATATAACAATGACCAAGATATAAGCAGTCAGGGTGTGTTAAATGTCGCAACTTCAGCAATTAATTGAAAACTCAAAAATCAACGAGAGTATTGCCCGTAAGTTATTTGCAATTGAAACAGAAATACTTGCTTGCCAATCAAGTGAAGAGTTATTGCAGCGTTTGCTTAGGCTTATTCAAGAGCAATTTCAATTATCAGGCATCTCACTTTTACTCGCTGAACCGACTCCACTTAGTTATTTAATAAATGGCAATTTACAATCGCTATGGCACCAAAAAAATACCAAACAAATTTCTGCTGAGAAGTTAGCTTCGCTTCATGTTGATAAAAAGCCAGTACTTACTAACAACCTTAAACAGCTTGAAAACATTATCCCCAAAACATTGTTAAACGACGCTAAATCGGCAGCATTAACACCATTATCCTTAGAAGGTAAATTATTTGGTAGTTTATTATTTACCGATAAAGCGCCTGAGCGATTTCATCATAAACTTGGCACGTTTCACTTAGAGCAATTAGCGGTTAAGGTCAGCCTTTGTTTATCGAATGTATTAGTGCGAGAGCAACTTGAATATATGGCGCACTATGACCGTTTAACTGGGGTGGCTAATCGTCGACTGATGGAAGTTTGTATCAGTGAAGAGCTTATTCGCCAGCGTCGCTATGGTGTCCCTTTTTCTGTGCTGTTTATCGACTGTAATAAATTTAAAGCGATTAATGATACCTACGGCCATGATTGTGGTGACAAAGTCCTTGCCTATGTGGCCAGTCAATTACAAGAATTAATCAGAGAGAATGATAAATGCTTTCGCTATGCCGGCGATGAGTTCGTGGTGGTTTTAGCGAGCCAAACTTTACCTGAAGCTGAGCAAGCAAGTGAGCGTTTATGCCAATTTTTCAACAAAAACCCTATGCCCTACCAGAACACTCGCTTACCGGTCAGTATTAGTTGTGGCGCTGCAGAAAGTAGCGGTAAACAAACCATGGACGAATTGTTAAAGTGTGCTGATAAAAATTTATATGCCAATAAAAAAGCAAATAATGGCATGGTATTTACGCTATAAAAATTACCGAGGGTATTGACACTACATAGTCTCATTATGATCATAAAAGTCGGTATAAGTGATTTAAAAAAAGGCCACTTTGTTGTCGATATTGCCGAACAACGAGGGACTTATAACTTAACGCGCGCTGGCCACATAAAAAATAGCGATGTCATCAACGCTTTAAAAGCTAAAGGTGTTGAATCGGTATTGGTTGACACGACTAAAACCATTGACGAAGCCCTGAGCGTTACATTGCCTGAGCAGTTTGAAAAATCTGGGCCGGTGATCCTAGAAATCGCTAAAGCAAAAGACATTTTCAATCAATCAAAGAAAATTCAGCAACAAATATTACTCGACATTCAACAAGACAGCACTATCAACATTGTCCCCGTTATCGAAGCCACACAACAAACCATAAGCGCAGTATTTAAAAACCCGGATGCGTTAATGTGTGTGATTAATATTCGTAATAAAAATGAATATTTATTGGAGCATTCTGTTGCCGTTTCCGTACTCATCACGGTTTTTGCTCACTTTTTGAAAATCGATAGCGAGATTATTCAACAGCTGGCTGTCGGCGCATTTTTGCATGATGTGGGTAAAATTAGAATACCCGATCAAATCTTGAATAAAACAGAAGAACTCACCGAACAAGAGCAACTTATAATTCAGCAACATGTGAAGCATTCAATTGATATTATAAAAGCAACGGCAGATATTTCACCCCTGAGTGTCGAGGTTGTCGCACTACATCATGAGCGCTTTGATGGCTCAGGTTATCCAGAAAAACTCAAGCAAGAACAAATATCTAATTATGGTGCCATGATGGCTATTTGTGATATTTTTGACACCTTAACTGCTGAGCAAGATTACCAAGTAAGTCACAGCCCGATTAAAGCGTTTAGTCTCTTAAGGAGCTTAGCGCATGACGGAAAACTCAGCCCGAGGTTAGTAGATTTATTTATCAAGTGTTTAGGAGTATATCCGGTTGGCACCCTAGTCGAGCTTAATGACCATAGACTTGCCATCGTTGAAAGCCAAAATCAAGACGACCCCATCAATCCGAAAGTGCGCTACTTTTACCATATAAAAAAACAGCGTTATACCGTGGTAAAAGACATTGATTTAGCGCAAGAGGCTGACTTTATTATTCGAGGCGTGAAAGCCCAAAGCTTTGATTTAAACTTGAACCGAATTATTGAGTTTTTATTACTGCAAGGCTAAGAGCCAAATCGAAAAAGCACAATGCCATTAGAAGTACCATAGGTTTAAGAGCATTGTGCTTTTTTATCTCGCCAAACAATTTTGCTTAATTGCTTGCCGTGTTATTTTCTAAAATTGACTGTGCTTTCGGCCATAAAATAGGCGTACATAGTATAAATAGCAGTATTGACCTTCAGTGCTGCTGGCTCAACTTTGTCCAAAGTGTCATTTTCAGTATGATGATAATCAAAATAATTAGAGCCATCTGGTGAAAAGTTAATGCTTGGCATGCCTTCGTTACTGAGCGCACTCATATCAGATTGGCCTTTAGCATTATTTTCAGGTGAAAGCGCCACCCCCATTGGCGCTAAATATTGCGCGAGTTCACGCACAGCATTTAGCGATTGTGCGCCCACACCTGGAGTCATTTTATAAATGCGCCCAATGCCAAAGTCCCACTCCGCGCCAATAACGTGTTGTGCCATTTCAGCCTTGTGATCTTTCACATACTGCTTAGCGCCAAGTAAACCAACTTCTTCAGCGGCGAATAAAATAACCCGAATGCTACGCTTAGGACGTTTAGGCAATTGGCCAATATGATGCGCTGCAGCCATCACCATACCGATACCTAAGCCATCATCTAACGCACCGGTGCCAACATCCCAACTATCAAGGTGAGCACCTAAGGCGACAATCTCTGCTGGCAATTCGCTACCGGTAAACTCACCAATAACATTGGCCGATGTTGCCACTACTTCAGCATCTGTTCTGGCTGTCATATGTAAATACATACTGACGTCGCCACCACGCTTGAGCTGATTAACTAATAAATCAGCATCAGGGTTTGATAATGTTGCCGCTGGTATTTTTTTTACGCTATCTTTATAACGCATCACGCCGGTATGCGCCGTGCGGTTATTATCTGTGCCTACTGAACGCATGACGATAGCCGAAGCACCCTTTTGCGCCGCAACAACCGCGCCATTAACACGCGTGCCAACCGCCGGACCATAACCTTTGCCATCAATATGACGTTCCATTTGATAAGAAACAAACGCTATTTTACCGTCAAGGCTATTATCAGGCGCTGCTTTTAAATCCGCGAAGGTCTCGAAGTGTGCAATATTGGCCGTCAGGCCTTCTTTGTCCGTACCTATGCTCCCCCCTAGCGCTAACACCACAAGATCATGCGGGTAAGGTGCAACAATACGTGCTTTTGCCTCACCACGTAACCAATAGCTACCGGTAACTTCTTCTGTCCACACTTTATCAAAGCCTAACGCTTTCATTTTATTAACCGCCCAAACAATCGACTTTTTATCGCCTGGAGAGCCCATCAATCGATGACCCACTTCCGTCGTTAATGACTCAATTAATTGGTAAGATAAATCAGATTCTAATGCCGTTGCTTTTAACGTCATTAATTGGCTTTCTTGTTCAGGAGTTAATGCTTGTGCTGAAGTAAAGAAACTACTGACACTGAGGCATATTGCTAAGCAAGTGTTAGCAATGATTTGGATTTTTTGGGTCATACATTCCCTTAAATTTAATATTTTTAATAATTGTTGTTAGCTATCTATAGCGAGCAATTATACCAAAGCGATTAGACTAATGTACAATTTAAGCGAGCTGATAAATACGCATTCTCAGCCTGATATCTGGCGATCAAAAAAGCCGACATTCGTCGGCTTTAAATAACACTAAAGCGTGGTTAAATGGAGAAAGAAGAACCACAACCACAGGTAGTGGTAGCATTAGGGTTGTTTACCAAGAAACGACTACCCTCTAAGCCCTCAACATAATCCACTTCACCGTCAACTAAATATTGTAAGCTCATCGGGTCAATAACCATAGTAACGCCTTTTTTGACGATCGTCATATCGCCGTCATTCACTTTTTCATCAAAGGTAAAACCATACGAAAAGCCTGAGCAACCACCGCCTGTAACGTAAACACGCAGTTTCAAATCTGGGTTTTCTTCTTCCGTAATCAACGACAAGACTTTAGTTGCAGCAGCGTCGGAAAATTTAATAGGTAATTCAGGATTGGACATAAAACTCAACTTTAACGAATGAACTAGGACGATTATCTTAAACTTGACTGCTTTAATCAAGTATTATGGCGCACTCGGCGTAATATTCTCAATACTTTTCTGCCATGGGTAACTTTGGTCAATACGATTATACTTTTGCCACTTACTTTTTGTCAGTATCGCCGCAACATTAATACTTTCTGGGATAAAGTTTTTTGGTAAGGTTAATTCGCCACTTATAATTTGAAAATATTGAAAACTAAAGGATAAGTCTTTCTTGTTTAATACCGACAACTCAGACAAGGCAAGGCTGGTCGGTTTATTATTTAAACTGCCCGTAATAGTCAGTTCGATATAGCCCTTAGCATAACGTTTGCGCAATAATTGTTGCACTAAAACCACTTGAAAACGGTAATGTTCCGGACTTTCTGTTTTGCTTAAAGTTACAGCATCAATCACTAAACCATTGGCTTGCTTCTCAGGTGCCATGACTTTTTCATAAAACGCGAGCTCTTTTTTGACTTGAAAGTGCTCTTGCTCAATCGCTTTCAAGGTTTCTTGGCTGCGTAGACTCGCCATGCGTTCAACTTCCAGCTCAACCTCTAGCGTATTAATTCGTTGCGTTTTCTTTGCTAGTTGCTGATAGATAAAGTCTAAACGGGATTGCTGTTGCGCTAAAGTCTGCACTTGATAACCATGGTAGAAATTACCTATGCGATAGCCACAAAAGAGTGTGATCAGGATAATTGCTAGCAGTAAAATGGCTGAACGAAAGGTTCCTAAGCGCATCACCACGGTACTGAGATTTATTTTTGCTAACCAATTCATTTGAAAAGTATTATGATATCCATAAGGTCTATAAATAAGTCCAATAAAAATAACTTAATATGAAGACAATGACTCAACTCAAGAAGCGCCTCGCTCTGCCGCAAACATCATGGCAGCTATGTTTGCTAGCGGCGATTGGTGGTTTCGCTTCTGCGCTGTTAGTTGTGCTCTTCATTTTTGCCATTGAAGGCATTCAGTTATTATTTCTGAACGAAAAAGATGACTATAACAGCTTAACTTCTTTAAGTCGTTTCCAATTACCAATTATTGGTGCTGTTGTCATTCTCTTCTTTGCTTGGCTAACCGGTTACAAGTATATCCGTAGCGGTATTCCATTTGTTTTGCACCGTCTAAAAATTGCTAACGGTGTCATCCCCTTACGCAACACTATAAACCAATTTATTGGCAGTGTCGTGGCACTTTCTGCTGGATTTTCTGTTGGCCGAGAAGGTCCGGCAGTGCATTTAGGCGCGGCATGTAGCAGCTACATTGGCAACAAGTTAAACTTACCCTATAACGCTATTCGTAGTTTAAGTGCCTGTGGAATTGCCGCAGGGATTGCCGCATGTTTCAACACTCCTATCGCCGCGGTTTTGTTTGTAATGGAAGTTATCTTACGAGAGTATAAGGTACACATTTTCATTCCAGTTATGATTGCCGCGATTGTTGGTTCACTGACCACCAGTAGTATTTTTGGCCCCACTCACGAATTTGGCTATTTTACCGCGATTACGTTAACTACAGACCATTATCTTACCTTGACTTTACTCGGCATTGTCCTCGGTGTTATCGCCTATGCTTTTAACCGCTATCTTATCTTAGTTATTAAGCACAGTGCTCGCTTTCATATTGTGCCGCGTATACTGACCGCAGCATTCATCACCGGCGCGCTTGGTTATGCAGTGCCTTATGCCATGGGCACTGATTTAAGCGCCATCAATTTTTCTTTACAAAACAACCTAGAATTACAGCTACTGCTGGGTTTATTAGTGGCAAAAGTGGTCATGACTATTATGGCGCTAGGTTTAGGAATACCAGGCGGCATTATTGGTCCCATCCTTGGTATTGGAGCAATTGCCGGTACCTGCGGTTCAGTTATCGCCATGTACTTCATGGCAGGTAATATTTCCGCTAGTGATTTTGCCTTAATGGGCATGGCAGGCTTCATGGCTGCGACCCTTAATGCTCCTTTAGCCGCATTGTTATGTGTGGTCGAACTCTCGAATCAAATTGAGATAATCGTACCGGCAATGATCGTGATCACCAGTGCCTGTATTTCATCTGGACAATTTTTTGGTAATCGTTCAATTTTTATTTTACAGTTGGAAATTCAAGGTTTGGCGTATCGTCGACCACCGATAGAGAAGTCTTTACAGCGTATTGGCGTTATCGGGGTGATGGATGAAAATATCCAGCTCATATCACAAACTGATGAAGAGGCTCTTGCCGCAGCACTAGCCAATCCAACGGCGGATGTAAATATTATCGCTAAAATGATTAAGCCTGATGAACTAACACAATATATTTTTTATCAGCAAAGCAAAATCCATATCGACGATGAGCCAACACTGGAGAAACACACATTAATCCCCCTTGATAGCCAATCAACTTTGGCTGAAGCCTATTTATTGCTGCAAAAAGACAGGGCTGGTGGGGTTTATATATATCAAGATACCCCTGATACTATTATGGGTATAATATCATTCGACTACATTCGCTCTTATTTATTGAAAGGAAAAAACGACTAATGGTTAGCATTCTTTGGCTGAAAGCGTTTCATGTTTTTTTTATGGTAGCGTGGTTTGCTGGTATTTTTTATTTGCCACGTATATTTGTTAATCATGCAGAATCCAACGAGCC
>JBFJQB010000106.1:0-10200 GCA_041616855.1 Cognaticolwellia sp.
ATTTTAAATGCCGATTTAATTATTCTAGGCCCTGGTAGCTTTCTAACTAGCGTCATTCCACCTTTACTGGTGCGTGACATCAGCAATGCTTTAGTTCAAACCAAAGCGCATCGCGTATTTATTGACAACATTGTACCTGAAGATAGTCCTGCTGCAGCATTATCGCTAGATGAGAAACTAGCTTGGATTGAAGCAAACATTGGCTGCCTGCCGATTGATAGTGCGATATGCCACGATACTGCGGTTACTTCAACGCGCATAAGTGTCTGTCATCATGAATTACGCAGTGACACGGTTAGCCATTATCATAGTCGAGATAAATTAATTGCTGCGCTCAATGCATGCATTGCCAACATAAATAGCGATATTGAACCGTCTCAGAAAAATGCTGTTGCTACCGATGTAGTAAATGCGAGCTAAACACTGCTACTTTGAAGGCCATTTTCAGACTTTTTATAGAGCCTTTATATTAAATCAATTATCATTTATTTGATCGAAAAAAGCCAACGAGTCTCGTTGGCTTTTTTCGTTACTACCCGCGACTTAACACTTAAGTCTGTTCAATTGGGTATTACTTATGATTTTCATCTTGACTAATACGACTGGCAACAGCGCCCATCTGGCCTTTATATTTCGCATCATCACGCTTGTTGTAAGGGCGTAAGGCACTTGACGACATCGTTTCAAAATTAAGTGCTGCTATCGTCATCTTAGGACGTAATGCCAAAGGCAATTTACCGCTGTTATAAAACTCTAAAACAATTTGCCCTGACCAGCCGGGATCAATTCTATGGGCTGTCACGTGCACCATTAACCCCAAACGTGCTAATGATGAACGACCATCTAACCAACCAACAATATTATCTGGCAAGGTTACGGATTCATAAGTCACCGCTAAAGCTAATTCACCCGGGTGCAAGAAAAAAGCCTCGCCGTCTGGGATAAAAATTTCATCACTCATCACTGAGTTCATCGCTTTTTGCATTTCATCTTTCGGACCACTTAAGTCAATATACGGCGCGGTATGATCTTGAAAAACACGAAACTCATTGCCTAAACGAATATCAACACTCACTCCAGAAATCATACTACTATCGGGTGTTGGCGATATGCCAATCTGCCCTTTGCGAATGGATTCTTCTATATCTTTATCACACAATCTCATGATTATTCTTCTTAGGTTCAGTTGCTATATCGACGAAAAAGAACTTTTTATTCTTTTTACATCTTAAATAAGTTCGACCTGCTTAGTTTCAGGCTTTCACAACCTCAGCGGTTGCGGGGCTGCGCATGTCAAGTTGATAGTATAATTGCGCAGCGACTGTTCGCGCTATATTACGATACAGCAGTGCAACTTCTCCAGTGCTATTTTCATTTATCGCACAACAGCCACTGTCAGCGTCTTGTCGAATACGAATATCAAGCGGTAATTGCCCAAGTAGTTGCGTTTTTGCATCGTTAGCAATACGTTCTCCACCACCCTCACCAAATAAATGTGATTGATGACCGCAGCTTTCACACAGGTGATAACTCATATTCTCAATAATGCCCAACACTGGCAGTTTTACTTGTTCAAACATTGCCATGCCCTTAATCGCATCAGCTAAAGCAATATCTTGCGGCGTGGTGATCACCACAGCACCTGCAACCGGCACTTGTTGTGCTAAGGTCAACTGAATGTCACCGGTACCTGGTGGCATATCAACAATTAAGTAATCAACATCTGGCCAATCAGTTTCATTGAGTAATTGAGAAAACGCGCGACTAGCCATCGGGCCACGCCACACTGTCGCGTCTGCATCATCCACTAAAAAGCCAATCGACATGGCACTTAACTGATTAGCTTCAAGCGGTGTGATTAACTTGCCATCGGTTGAAGTCGGCTTTTCACCTTTTAAGCCCATCATGGTTGGAATTGACGGACCATAAATATCAGCGTCTAAAATACCAACATTGCAACCTTCTGCAATTAGGCCATAGGCTAAATTAATCGCGGTGGTTGATTTACCCACACCACCTTTACCGGACGCCACCGCAATAATATTTTTTATCCCTTTAATCCCATGCTGTCGCACGGGTTCTACATGATATTCAACATCAAAGCTGACCGGTTGTTGGACTAATACTGATAATTGTTCAGCAATAGCATGCAACTCACCATCGCATGGGAAAGGTAGCGACATCTTGAGCATGAGATTTTTTTTCACCATACCCAATGCGAGCGCCTGAGCCACAACAATCAGACCTTGGGGGAAAATATCAGAGCGGTAAGCGTCAAGAAAGTCGAGAATAGCTTTTTCGCTTTCAGCATTGACGTCTTGGCTAGAAAACTTATTTTTAGTAAAGAAATTTGATAACATTTTTAAAACGCGCTTTTATCTAGCCTTTATGACATAAAGGCGATAATTCTTAATGAAAAGTAACAACAAATTCTGTACCATTCCCTGCATAATTACCACCAATAATATGTAAACTTTATATGTCTTTATCAAAGTCATCTGTGCAAGCTGCAGATAAGCGTAAAATTTTAGTTACTTGTGCCCTTCCTTATGCCAATGGCTCTATTCATTTAGGCCATTTATTAGAGCATATTCAAACCGATATTTGGGTTCGTTTCCAACGTATGCGTGGCCACGAAACTTATTTTGTCTGTGCTGATGATGCGCATGGCACACCGATCATGTTGAAAGCCCAAGAGCTTGGTGTAACGCCTGAAGCAATGATCGCCGGTGTCCGTGAAGAACATATGGCAGATTTTGCCGACTTTCATATCAGCTTTGATAATTATCATTCAACGCACAGCGATGAAAATAAAGCCTTTGCCGAAGAAATTTATAACCGCTTACATGCCAAAGGTCATATCAAAACGCGTACCATTTCGCAGTTATACGACCCGGAAAAAGGCATGTTCTTACCGGATCGTTTTGTTAAGGGCACTTGCCCTAAGTGTAAAAGCGAAGATCAAAATGGCGATAGCTGTGATAACTGTGGTGAAACCTACTCACCAACGCAAGTACTCAACCCGCGTTCTGTGGTGTCAGGTGCAACGCCAGTATTGCGTGATTCAGAACATTATTTCTTCGATTTACCTGCTTTCAGTGACATGCTGCAAGAGTGGACACGCAGTGGTTCACTGCAAGAAGAAATGGCCAATAAGTTAGGCGAATGGTTTGAATCTGGGCTACAGCAGTGGGATATCAGTCGTGATGCACCCTACTTTGGTTTTGAAATCCCTAATGCGCCAGGTAAATACTTTTATGTCTGGTTAGACGCGCCTATCGGCTACATGGGTAGTTTTAAAAACCTTTGTGATAAAACCGGTATCGACTTTGATACCTTCTGGAAATTAGACTCTGAAGCTGAGCTTTATCACTTTATTGGTAAAGACATCATCTACTTCCATAGTTTATTCTGGCCGGCCATGCTTGAAGGTGCGGGCTATAGAAAACCTACTTCGGTTTACGCGCACGGTTTTGTCACCGTCAATGGCGCGAAAATGTCTAAATCAAAAGGCACCTTTATTAAAGGTCGTACTTATTTAGAGCATTTAAATCCAGAATATTTACGTTATTACTACGCGGCAAAACTGACCAGTCGTATTGATGATTTAGACTTAAACCTTGAAGACTTCGCACAACGCGTAAACTCTGATCTTGTAGGTAAAGTCGTTAACATAGCTTCTCGCTGTGCCAGTTTTATTACTAAGCGTTTTGACGGCATGTTATCAACCCACATTGATAACCAAGCGTTAGCTGATGAAGTGATGGCCGCCGGCGATAGTATCGCAGCCCATTATGAGTCACGTGATTTTGGCCGTGGTATGCGAGAAATTATGGCACTGGCTGACAAAGTAAATGAATACATTGCCATTAAAGAACCTTGGCAGTTAGTCAAAGACGAAAGCAAACAACAAGAAGTACAAGATATCTGTTCTTTAGGTATCAATATGTTCCGTACGCTAATGATTTATTTAAAACCGGTACTGCCTGTGTTAGCTGACAGCACTGCAGAGTTTTTAAATGACGAGTTAATTTGGGACGGTCATAAAACCTTATTAACCAACCATAAAATCAACAAGTTTAAAGCGCTATTACAACGTGTAGATATGGATAAAGTCAACGCCATGACCGATGCCTCTAAAGAGAATCTACTGGTCAAAGAAGCAGTTGAAAAACCTGAGAAAAAAGCTAAAAAAGCTAAAAAAGAAGCCGTAGTTGATAACACTGCAGCGTTAAATGATCCTTTAGGCATTGACCCTATCAGCGAAGAAATTCAATTTGATGACTTTGCAAAAATAGATTTACGTATCGCAAAAATTGTCAATGCTGAGCATGTTGAAAAAGCGGATAAATTACTGCGTTTAACTTTAGCGCTTGATAATCAAGAGAACGGTGAAACGCGTCAAGTGTTTGCTGGTATTAAGTCCGCTTATCAACCGGAAGACTTAATTGGCAAGCTCACGGTCATGGTAGCGAACTTAGCACCACGTAAAATGCGCTTTGGTATGTCAGAAGGCATGGTATTAGCAGCAGGGCCTGGTGGCAAAGACTTGTGGATACTTAACCCTGATGACGGTGCACAACCGGGCATGCGAGTTAAGTAGTAAGTAAACCGCTAATTACCGTGTTATAAAATAATTAAGGCAAACCTTGAACGTCACAAAGGTTTGCCTTTTTAATATGCTAATTCTATATACCTTTAATTCGCTTTATTATAATGTGAAACATAATAATAAAGCATAAATAGTTCCCACCCAATATGACTGCATTGAAGCTTAACCAAGTCCCTTTATCTACCCGTATCCTTATTGCCATGGCAATAGGGCTTGTTATTGGTAGTTTTCATGGCCCCTTATATTCAATAGTAGGCCACTTGGCCGATGCCTTTGTCATGCTATTGCAAATGACAGCGCTGCCTTATATTTCGCTATCACTTATCGTCGGTATTGGCGGCTTATCGGCGAGCAAAGCTAAATCAGCACTTAAAAGCACTATAGTGCTAATCATATTGCTCATGGCACTCATGTTATGCTTTATTTTAATGGCGCCGTTGTCATTTCCTAATTGGCAGACGGCGGAATTTTATAGCGCTAATACCATTAAAGTGAGTCAAGAGTTTAATATTATTGACTTGTTTATTCCCTCTAACCCCTTTAATGCCTTCGCTAATGCGGTTATTCCTTCAGTGGTGTTCTTTAGCGTATTTATTGGTATTGGCTTAATGCCAATTAAAAATAAACGCCAAAGCCTTGCGGTACTTAACAACTTAAAACAATCAGTCAGCAATATTAGTAGCTTGGTGATGCGCTTTGCCCCTATTGGCATATTTTGTATTGGTTGGCGCGCATCATCAACGCTTGATGCCTCACAACTTGATGGCTTAATGATCTATGTTGCCAGTGCCCTGGTGTTAGTCCTATTGTTAGCATTTGTAGTATTTCCTGCGCTATTAGCCACTATTACCCCTTTTGGTTATCGTGCCATTTTAAAGGCATCAAGAGAGCCAATGATCACGGCATTCGCAACCGGCAGCTTTTTTGTGGTTATTCCACTTATTGTTGAAAAAACGAAACAATTAATTGCCTCACAGTACCCTCATATTGAAAATGCAGATAAACTTTCAGAAGTGATTGTGCCCATCAGTTACAGTTTACCGGTTGGCGGGAAATTATTATCACTGCTCTTTGTGTTGTTTGCGGCATGGTTCTCAGGTGCCTACATCAGCTTTGAAGATTATGTGCGACTAATCGTCATTGGTATTCCACAGTTATTTGGCTCTAGCACCTTGGCCATGCAAAACCTGTTAGAGTTGTTTAACGTTTCACAGTCAATGTTCGACTTTTTTCTTGTCTCTGAAAACTTAGTGGTTGGTCGATTAGCAGCCGTACTTTCAGTGACTTTTGCTAGTTGCTTACCGCTACTTGTCGCCACCAGTATGGCGAAAGCATTTAACCTAAAAACAAAAGTGCTGATTAAAAATTTAGCCATTATCCCGTTATTATCTGCTCTCGCCTTTATTAGCTTAAAGTTTGGCTTTAGCTCAATCAGTTATCAATACCAAGGCTATGTTAAGTTTATTGAGCGTGACTTTCTTATGCAAAACGTCAAAAGCCGTTATTTAGATAAAGCATTAGCAAGCAGCGAAACCAAACAACCTTTTGTGGGAGTGCTCACCCGTATCAAACAACGTGGTTTTATTCGGGTTGGTTATTTTCGCGACGATTTACCTTATTCATTTCACAATAACAACGGCAAACTAGTCGGTTTTGACATTGAAATAATGAATCAGCTTGCCATGGATTTAAATGTCGACATTGAGTTTGTAAAAATATTTCGTAACCAGGCAAAAACCTTATTAGCTTCGGGTTACCTAGACATCACCACCGGTGTGCCTGTTATTCCAGATAATATGACGCAATTTACTTTAACCATGCCTTACAGCACGCAAAGTATCGCGATAATAGTGAAAGATAAAAGGCGCGCTGAATTTACACAATGGGAGAACATTTTATCGCGTGAAGATCTCATTTTAGGTATTCCAGAAAGCTTTTATTATAAAAAAGCCATCGCGCGAATTTTTACCCAAGGCAAGGCGTGGGAAATATCGACACCACGGTTATTCTTTAAGCCCGAGTATCAGCATATTGATGCCATGGTGTTTGGCGCGGCGGCATCATCTGCTTGGACGCTATTAAACCCAAGTTATACCGTGGTGGTGCCTAAACCAGAGTTTGCACCACTTTACATGGCGTTTCCGATTAATAAAAATGACCATGCTTTTGAGTTATTTATGCGTAATTGGCTCACCATGAAAAAGCAAAGTGGTACTATCGGTAAATTATTTAATTACTGGATTAAGGGCGATACGAGTTTAGCTAAATAAACTTAATACTCCTTGATTTAAAAAATTCAAGCATAAAAATAGAGCATCAAACTAATGATAAAAAACGTTAAAGTAACGCCAACAAGAGGCTACCGAGCCACTATTATTTTGCTAATGGCAATATTAACCGCAGGCTGCGCGAAAATAAACGACGTCTCAACCAATTTAGATCGCGATAACTTTAAGCATTATTTTTCGCCAACAAAAGTAAAAATATATAACAGCGAAAAAGAATTTCCCAGTAAGGCTAAATTTCTCGGTTTGGTAGAAGGTGAGTCATGCCAAGAAAAAGCGCATCACGCGGCCCCGAATGAAATTGATGCCCGCACCGAAGCGCGTCGCCAAGCCTATCAACTTGAAGCCAATGCCATCATCTTTAGTCAATGTGTACTAATAGAAGATGATAAAGCCGCAAAAAACTGTCTTGCAACTACCGTGTGCTACGGTCGTGCATTTAAGCTTGAGCATGATAAAAAATGACCGACAGCGTAAATTTAAAGGTCATTGGGACTATCGACTCTCCGTACAAAGAAAAGTTTGCTATACCACGTCAACCCGGCATTGTGAGTGCGGCTCAAGGGCAATTACGCCTAACGGGTTCAGCAAATAATGCCGAGTTAGTCCGAGGTTTAGAGCAATTTAGCCATATTTGGTTATTGTTTATTTTTCACGGCACCCAAGCACAGGGTTGGAAGCCATTAGTACGCCCGCCACGATTAGGCGGTAATAAAAAACTCGGTGTACTAGCGACACGTTCAACATTTAGACCAAACCCCATAGGCATGTCGGTGGTTAAACTTGACCACATAACACAGCAAACGACTGAACAAGGCTCACAGGTAGTTTTACAAATTAGCGAGTTAGATTTACTTGATGGCACGCCCATCGTTGATATAAAACCTTATGTACCGTATGCGGATATTATAGAAAACGCTCAAGGGGGTTATGCTCAAGAGCAACCCAGCAACCTCATTGAAGTGGTGTTTTCTGATGCGGCAACACTAGCGATAACGGCTGTTGAAAAGCATTATCCTAAACTTAAAAGTCTTATCGAACAAGTATTAAGCCAAGACCCCCGCCCCGCTTATAAGCAAAAGCACCTTGACGATAAAGTCTATGGGATGAGCTTGTATGACTTTAATATCAATTTTCAAATGACCGATTTAACGACTTTTCAGGTAATTTCAATTGTAACGCTTAGCAATGCCTAGTTAATCCATAAAAGATGTCCGATTATCGCGATTCGCTATCAAGCCAATATGTCAAACTACTCAAGTAAGCTCAGTAAATATAAGTATTTAATATCTAAGGATGACCGTTGAACACGCTAAACCCTCAAAACCATACCGCGAGTATTGAACTGCTATTATTAGCCGCCATTTGGGGCGCTTCATTTATGTTTATGCGTGTCGGCTCACCAGAGTTTGGGCCAATTGTTTTCACTACCTTGCGTGCTGGTATAGGCGCGATATTCTTGTTTAGCGCTTTGGCGTTATTCAAAGAAACCAAAGCGCTACAAGGCCATTGGCGCGACATATTTGTTGTCGGCGCATTAAACACCGCCATACCTTTCGCGCTATTTGGCTATGCCATATTAACGCTACCAGCCGGAACAACCTCAGTTTTGAACGCGACAACCCCGATGTTTGGCGCCATTGTCGCCTACCTTTGGTTAAAAGATAAGTTAACGGGAAGTGCAACGTTTGGGCTCGTTATTGGCTTTATTGGCGTCTATTTGTTGGTTTCTGAAAACTTACACTTTGATAGTCGTCAGCTTGAACAAGCCCCTGAGAGTAATGTGCTATTACCCACGTTAGCAGCCATGCTAGCTGCGCTTTGTTATGGTATTTCCGCAAATTATACCAAAAAATATTTAACGGGTATCAAGCCGTTAGCGTTAGCGGCAGGCAGTCAAATTTCCGCTACCGCGTTGTTATTACCAGTAAGTATATTTTTTATGCCTGATACCCTCCCCAGTGCTAATGCCATTTGGTCAGTACTGCTGATTGGTGTGGTTTGTACCGGCGTTGCCTATATTTTATTCTTTCGCCTAATCGCGCAACTTGGTCCAGCAAAAGCGATATCAGTAACCTATTTAATTCCTGCCTTTGGTATTCTCTGGGGTGCATTGTTTTTAGGTGAAAATATCAGCTT
Source organism: Cognaticolwellia sp. (assembly GCA_041616855.1). Taxonomy (GTDB): domain Bacteria; phylum Pseudomonadota; class Gammaproteobacteria; order Enterobacterales; family Alteromonadaceae; genus Cognaticolwellia. Next base: position 9,037 of record JBFJQB010000106.1, read on the forward strand.
AATGATGTTAATAGGCTCAGGGGTGATTTTACTTGGCGTGGCACTCACCACGGGGGTGCTTAAGCGAAAATAAGGCAGAAAAAAGGCTGTTTTATAACAGCCTTTTTTCAGGTTTTTCTGAACACCTTTTTTGTTTGGTGCTGGTTGATGCTGTTATTATTTTTGTTTTACCACCTTGCCAGACTTCATAACAAAATCAACATCAAGTAATTCATTAATATCATTTAACGGACTCGCGTGCATGGCAATAATATCAGCGACTTTACCCACTTCTAACGTTCCTAAACTTTTTGATTGCCCAATTAAGTCAGCGCCATTAATGGTCGCCGAGACTAATATATCTTGTGCTGACATACCTGCAGCGAACATTAACTGAGCCTCTCGGGCATTATGTCCATGTTTTGACACACCACTGTCAGTGCCATACGCTATTTTTACACCGGCTTGATATGAGCGTTTAAAGTTTTCGATCATATCACGACCAACACGAATCGCTTTAGCGCGAATGGCTGGCGACATAAAGTCAGTGGTTTTCGCCATATTCACCACAGTATCGCCGGCCATTAATGTAGGTACAAGATACGCCCCACCCTTTTTAAAGAGCTTAATACTTTCTTCATCGGCGTAACTGCCGTGCTCAATACTGTCAACACCAGCGCGCAACGCCGCATTAATACCTGCTGCTGCATGGGCATGACTCGCCACTTTACGCCCAAGCGCATGGGCTGTATCAACCACTTCTTTAATTTCATCATCAGCCATTTGCTGACCGGTACCGGTGTCAGTATCAGATAACACGCCACCCGTTGAGGTAATTTTAATCACGTCTGCACCAAACTTAATCGCGTGACGAGTGGCGCGTCGACAATCATACGGACCATCACACACTGTTTTGGCGGTGTGCAGCTCCATTAAAGCTGGTGCCATGCCATCAACGTCACCGTGCCCCCCCGTTACTGCAACACTTGAGCCTGCAGCGACAATTGTTGGGCCAGTTACCCAACCACGTTTGATGCCATCACGTAGTGCAAACATTTGCTCGGCACGACTGCCTAAGTCACGTACCGTTGTAAAACCGGCCATTAAGGTTTTTTCAGCAAAGTAGGCACTTTTCATTAGCGTATCAGCGTCAGATAAATTAACCATCTCACTGTCATTTTGCGG
>JBFJQB010000107.1:0-10197 GCA_041616855.1 Cognaticolwellia sp.
AGAAAACCGTTTCGGCTAACTTGGCACTAATTCAAAATGGATCGCAACCATTAATCGACGCTGCAAACAAACGCGTAAGCAGCTAGAAATTTATTTTCGAGTAGGCGTTTAAGCTTAATGTAAGTTCAATGTTTTACTAGTTAATAATTCTTATGTCAGTAAAAAGGTCAGCTTTAGCTCGGGCTACTGAATGAACTTGGAGCTACCAATGTAAATATTGGTAGCTTTTTTAACTTTAATTACCTTAAGATATTGAAAAACCGAAGATTAATTACCAGTCATAAAACTTATTGTTTTAAGTTAGGTTATATTTTTCAGATAGTTACCTCTAGATACAGCATTTTTTATATTTTATTCCGCTATTACATGGGCAAGGCTCATTCCTTCCAATCTTATTCCTCATTTTATTCTTTGCTGAAAAATCGATAGACGCTTGAGGAGTCGGAAGATGTTTTACTATTTCTCCCATTTTCGCTGAGTATTCCCACTTAAAGTCTAATGTTACGCCAAACCTAAATGCTCCATCTACTGGTGAAAGGCAGATGCCATGCCATTTATTGGCTTTAGAAGTGTACTTTCTACGTTCAGCGTGGTCCCCTAGAGCTTTAAGAGCCACTTCTTTCGGATTGTTATTTGTATGAATAGTAAATCCACAATCAGGATTTCCAAAATACAAAGTTAAATCGTGTGTTTTCCCATCTTGGCGTGACAACTGGGTTATTTTGTCTATCGCCTTGTTAATGTCATTTATAGTGTCTTCGCTTAAAGCTAATAGTAAAAATGCGAAATCAATAATATTTGAATTTTCATTTTTTTCTATTTTCTTAATTAAGCGGTCTATATACGTCCCTTCATATTTGGTTAGGATACCTTCAGGCGTAGCATTTCCAGGTATACCTCGCCTTCGTACCATCATCGCTAAGTCCAAATCCGCACAAATATCATCACCTAACTGCATAAAAGACAAGTCATCTTCAATCCAGAGATTTTTGTTAAGGTGGTATGCTAATACGGTCAGTTCAAAAGAAGCATGAACTTGCTTATCATAAAATGCTCTTCGATTTATATAACTCAGAAAATATAGGGGGCGGTCTAACATTTCAGTTAATGTATCCAAAAGGAAAACATCAACTACATAAGGAGGGACAATGACATCTGACGGGTATACTTTTAAGAATTGTTTTGACTGAGTAAAAAGAGCTGGGTAATGGTCAGATACCAAACATACAACAAAAATTTCCTTAAATTCAACGGCCAATTTTATCGGTGTACCATCCTCTTTTTTTAAAGTGAATTTATCTGGTTCTAACATAAACTCAGCACAGGAGTACCCTTGTTCATAAGCTGCTTGTACAGCTTTTTCGAAATCACTTTCTATATGACTTTTACTACCTTGCCTAGCTTGTAAAGTTAACTTTTTAGATTTTGCTTGCAAAACAATTGCTCGGTCTGCATAAAGAACTAAGACATCAACTTCTCCAGCAACATTACCATCTGTCCCGAAGATGTTAACATTCTTGTAGACATTTTTTTCTCCAAAAACTTTTACTAATCGTTCAAAAGCAAAGTCCTCTGTAAAATCACCTCTATTCTTTAATGCTGTAGATTTATATTCTGAATCACTCAAAAACCAAAAGAACGGGGTTTCATAAAATGCTTCAACTAACGAATAATATTGAAGCATTATGAATTCATCATCATTCAACTTTATAATTGGATAAGCATTTGTAATATTAAAGCTATCTATCGAAGAGTATGCTTCATTTGTACCATGAGCTGTAAAACTATTTAGTACATTTTTAACAACAGAAATGTCCTGTTTACATGCGTTAGCAACATCCATATATGAAAAAGTAAATGCGGGAAGAAATGTCCATTCACTAGGATGTTTTTCAACCATATTTTCCATATTGGAATTTAACTGCTGATTATGCAGTTCTTCTAAACAAAAAATTACATCATAGGCTTGCTGGAGAGAATAGCCTTTTTCTTTAACAAAAAACTCACTGTCGTTCTCATATTTCTTAAGGCACATGTCACGGTATTGGAAATGGAATGCAGATTCACCGCTATAAAAAATCGCTTCACGTAACATCGCACCACTACCGATAATGTCTTGCATATCAGGTAATGCTTTTCCATTCTTAAAAAAATCTCCAGGAGCAGGCATCATAGTCATATGATATTCATGCAAAAGTTTCTCTGACTTATCAATGTAATGCTGTAATTCGCTAGCTTCAGGTATTGTTAGGTCTATACCATTCGCATAAACCAGCCCAATCAAAACTGAAATTTCCGTTCTAACTAATCTCTCCATTGAAAATTGTTGTAGTACATCCTCTCCAACAACAACGCCATCATCTAGATTGTATGAAAACGTGTTATCTCGATAGCATAAATATGCTATCGCATGTACAAAGCCTGGAGACGAACATATTTCACTTAATTCAGAAAAAATTTCGTTTTCTGCTCTAACTAAATCTTTAGTCATAAGCTCTTTTTTAATCCTTGGTTCCGATTATTTAATAATTCGTTGTTTAAACTAAACGATAAGATTTCTTCTGCTGTAAATATTTTATTAGTTAAATTCAATCTCATTGCAGGGCTGGTTGGATCAGGTCTTAATTCGCGCTTTCCTTTATATTCTTTATTTAAGCTGCGCTCGTTTGTAGAACAGTAGTTATGATATACCCTTTTAACTTCCATTAATTTTGCCATCCATTTCGGGTTGTACCCTGCATACGCATTCCAGCGTTTAGAGTTAGTTCCACTAGTTACAGGTCGTTCATAATAATTTATATGCCTTCTTAAGATTTGAAACCAATTATCTACTCCATTTAAAGAAGCTGAATTGAGCAAAGAAGCTACTTTGTCAGGATCTGTACCCTTAATATTTGCTAAAGGTAAAAAGCCTGCAAATCGAGATAACATATTAGGACTAACTATCCATTCTGATTTACTTCCTTTTAATGTAACACGGTTGCTTAATTGTTTACTCCAAAGAAGCTTTAGGCGCTCTTCTCTTGGCATTTCAGGGTATTCGTGTTGCAGTTCCAAATCTCTATTTTTAATAAGGTCTGCTGTTGCTTTATCTAATAATTGGTTGTTACCTGAACGATCTGTAAATACTTGAAATGCATTCATGGTTCCATTCTCTAACCATTCTTGAAATACACCACATATCGCGGTCTTAAAGCCAGAGTCATTATCAGCATACAGGTTTATATGCCATGCAGGTCGAAGTACCTCTTTGACCTTAGTAAAATGGCTTAACATACTATACGTTTGATTGACTAAGAGACCTTTAGTGGGAATTTGCATGGCGACATCTGCATTTGTTTGATGAGCCAGTTCTTCTACATCAGCATCACTTAATACATATTGGGCATATCTACGGTAGTAACTTTCTTTTTCACTTTCGTTTTTCTCTTTAAATTCCTGCTTGACGTATTTAGAGTCACTATTAAAGTCAAAATTTAAAGTAGACGCAAAAACATACCCTGATTGATTGTCAACCGTAGACGTAACAACTAGTGGTGTAGGACGAGGTACGTCATGATCTCCCCAATTAGTTGAATGGTGTAATCTATCAGTACTGAGATTTAAAGTTTTAGTCGCAACAGCAAAATCTAACTGTTGAGAGTGGTAAGCGTCAAATGCTAATGCCTGCTTATAATAAAAATCAATTTTTGAATAGATTACCTTTGCAGATATGCCTAACTTGTCTTCTTCACGGTTGATAATACCTTTATTCATAAGGTTGAGAAAAAGTGGTAAGTTTCGATCTCTCATATAATGACGTTGTTGTGGATCAAGCTTAACAGCAAATCGCGCATCGCATGATGAACACTTAAACCGTTGTGAGCTTAGCCTATATTCCTTATTCTCTTGGATTGTTGGTTTTTGGCCTTTTTGAGTGGATTTGCTAATTTTTGTTTTTACAACCAATATAGGCTTAGTTTTTCCTGATAAGGTATATAATTCTGGGTGACTAAATATACCTTTACCAACATTTTCGCAACGCTTTTTTAGAATAGCTATTCCCTTTCTAACTTCACTTGATTCAGGGATGTAATAATATCGTTTACCATATGATGTTTCTGCGTCACCAGTGTTAGGGCAAGATGGTTCTTCTTCTATATCAATTGAAGATAAACGCTCTATTTCTCTACCTAAACTTTGATTGTTAATAATTACAGAACTTTGTCCACACAATTTACATGTCAACAAGTATTCATTTTCAGTTCTTTTTTTAGTGGTAAGCTTATATTGGTTACGGAGTCCTTTTTTTGGTAAGCCATTTTGAGTTTTTTTAGGGTTTAATGCTACTACACCAAAATTTTCACACTCACTATTTTTACAGAAATTTTGTTGGATAACTCGCCCATCTAATTTACTTTTATATGCTCTAGGAATGGTAAGTAGTTTAGGTTCCCTATGTGCTTTTGATTGTGGGGTATGCTTAAGAGGAATAAAAGAATCATCAATTAACTTGAAGAAAAGTTCGGCACATAAACTCGCATCAATAAAAGCTCCGTGGGTTTTACGATGGCTTATATCAATACCATACCTTTTACATGCGTTGTCTTGGCTAATATTTTTATCTGATTTGAACTTAAGCCTAGCTAACTCCATTACGCAGATGACTTCAGCGCAAATATCATTGACTGTTGAGGGGGAGTTTATTCGATTTAGCTCGCTATTTAGAAACTGGATATCAAATGAAGCATTAAAGATAACAAGATGAGCACCTTTTATTAAATTTATGAAGTCATCAGAGATCTCTTTAAAGGTTGGTTTTCCCTCCAATTCTTCACTAGAGATTCTGTGAACTTTAAAAGCACCATTCGTAGACTTTTTACCTTCAGGGGTAATTTTAGTATTAAACACATTACCTGTAGGTCTATCTTCCCTATATTCTATGCAGGCTAGGTCGATAATCCGATGACCGCCTTTATGTGGATTTAGCCCTGTAGTTTCTGTGTCTAAGAAGACATATCTTGTCATTTTTACTCCCCTTATTAACAAATTATAGGGGATTTACGATTTTTTTATACTATCCAATTGAAAATTAATAACTAATTGTAATTAATTTTAGATTTGATTAAAGTTTCTCAAGTATTTTCAATAGTTTTACTGTTGTTTTTTAAAAAAAAATTAAACAAAAAAGCCACTACTTAAAAGTAGTGGCTCCAAGTTCATTCAGTAGCCCGGCTTTAGCTGGCCTTTTTTTTTGAATAAATTTCACCATATTTTAATTATTTTTATTTCAGCTAGCTACCTGATAGAAAACTGATTAAAATCACGCTCAAGTGCTAGACTTTACATTACTCGGTCCATTTAATGACAAATAAACGCAGCTATATCAACAGCAATAATGCTTTAGTACTCACTGGTGGGGGTGCGCGTGCAGCCTATCAAGTGGGGGTTTTATCTGCGATAGCTAAATTTATCCCTCGAAATCATGGTATTCCATTCCCTATTATTTGCGGTACTTCTGCAGGAGCCATCAACTCGGCGGCATTAGCCTGTTATGCCTCATGCTTTCAATTAGCGATCAAAAAACTGGAATGGGTATGGAAGAATCTCGATCCAGAAAGGATTTATCACAGTGATCCAATGCGGGTTTCTAGTCATTTAATTGGTGGGTTTTTGGGTAGCTTTCAGGCTGATTATGCCAATAAAAATGCCCGCAGTTTATTAAACAATGCACCACTGAGACAGTTATTAGAGAGTGTTATAGATTTCAGTCGAATAGATACTAACATTAGACGTCGATACCTTTCAGCGGTGTCAGTGACGGCATCTAGCTACACCAGTGGTGACTCCATTAGTTACTTTCAATCTGAAGAGTCTATTTCACCGTGGTTTAGAGCGAAACGACTTGGCGAACCGACACAATTGAACAGTCAACACTTAATGGCTTCTGCGGCAATCCCTTTAGTTTTTCCTTCTGAAAAAATAAAGCGTCATCATTTAGGTGATGGCTCAGTGCACCAATTATCACCGTTAAGCCCTGCTATTCATTTAGGGGCAGAAAAAATATTTATTGTTGGTGTCGAGCAACCCAAAGAACCTATACATGCCAGAGAAAACAATCCGCACCCGCCAACAACAGCGGCTATCGCAGGACACTTACTTGATTCTATTTTTTCAGATACTTTACAAAGTGATATAGAACGTATGGAAAGGGTCAATAATACCTTATCCTTGATCCCCAATGAAAAGAAAAAGAACACTATTGGCCTAAAGCATATTGACTCTTATTTGCTGAATCCAAGCCACAACTTTAACAATATTGCCGTGCAATATTACGATAAGTTGCCTATGTCGATTCGGGCCCTGCTGCGTACGATGGGGGTTAGCAATGATGGAGAGTCGAGTTTAGTGAGTTATTTATTATTTGAAAAAAACTATTGTAAAGAATTAATCAGTCTTGGCTTCAATGATGCGCTTGAGCAAGAAAGTCAAATCCGTCAATTCCTCAATATCTAGTTTTATAGTCAATTGATAACTCTCTCACTCGTTAAAGTTAACTTGTGAGAGTTTAAGCATTAGAGGCAAAGTGGTGTTAATGCCCTTCTTGAACAAAACGCTCTGCGCGCTCCACCCGTCTAGGCTTACCCCGCACTATCAAGGTATCTTGTGGTTGTAATATCGTATCACCATCGGGATCTTCCATTTCCACATCATCACGCCTTAATGCTACAACAATAACCCGGCGTTCATCTAATTTTAACGATTGAATTGTCTGACCATTAGCAAAAGAGTCCGCTGACAATATAATCGCGTGAGCGAATTCAATGCGGTCAATAGCATCAGCGCTCATATCGGTATGCTCCCCTTGAAAGAAACCATGTAAATGGTTGTAGTGATTCTTACGCTCTTTTTGCACTCGACGAACAATCCTAGAAAAAGGCACCCCAGTTAATGACAGCACTTGCGATACTAACATCAAGCTCCCCTCTAGGCTCTCAGGAACTACTTCATTAGCCCCTGCTGCGTGTAATTCATCTAATTGATCATCATTACGCGTGCGCACTAAAATAGGCACATCTGGCGACAATGAACGAACCTTTTGAATAACATCAAGTGACTGCTTGTCTTCACCAAAAGCAATAACCACAAGCTTAGCTTTTGATAATTGAGCGGCATGGAGTAATTCAGCCTGGCGAGAGGAGCCAAACAGCACATTTTCGCCTGCCTCTCTTGCTTTGCTTGCCCGTAATGGATCAATATCAATCGCAACAAAGTCAATCGACTCTTGCTTTAAAAATCGACTCACCGTTTGCCCGATACGGCCAAAACCACAAATTATGACATGATCATTTAACGATGAACTGTTCGGTAATTGCTCTAGCGCTTGGGTATCAATTTCTTTCTCTCGGCTAAGCCATAGTGCCCAACTTCGAGCATGGTTTACCATATAAGGGGTAATTGCCATACTGAGCACCCCCGTACCCAGTAAAATAGAGGCAGTAGTCGGCGGCAATATTTCTACTTGGCTCGCTAGTGCAATTAATACAAAACCAAACTCGCCCATTTGCGCTAACATAATTCCTGCAGCCCAAGCGTCTTTAGGTGACTCGCCTGCTCGTTTTGCCAATAAACCGATAACAAGCACCTTAAGCACCATAAAACAGACCAGTAACGAGACAATGGTTAAAGGAGATGAAAACACTACATTAATGTTGAGCTTCATGCCGACGGTGACAAAAAACAAGCCTAATAAAATATCACGATAGGGTCTAATATCCGCTTCAAGCTGGTGTTTATATTGACTCTCCCCTAACATCATACCCGCTAAAAATGCGCCTAACGCCATCGAAAGGCCAAACCATTGCGTTAAAGCTGATGCCACTAATGTCACCAATAATGTTGTCAAAACAAACAGCTCATCGGTTCTCACTTGTGCCACTAAGTTAAATAATCTAGGCAGCAACCATTTACCGGCGAGTAATAGTACTGAAACAACAAATACACCTTTGACCAACGCAAATAATAACGCCAAGATAAAAGAAGAGTCGCCACCTTGGGCTAATAACGGAATAACGATTAACAACGGTACTACCGCTACATCTTGAAACAACAACACCGCAACGGCTAATTGTCCCGATTTTTTCTTCATGCCACCGCTTTCACTTAATTGTCGAATAACAATCGCGGTTGAAGACAGTGCTAAAATACCACCAATAGTGAATGCCGCAGCAAAGCTTTGACCAAAGAGCATCGCTACCAACATAAAAAACACTAGCGAAATAATAACTTGTAGGCTCCCCACAGTTACCACTAAATGCCGCATGGCCACCAATTTAGGTAAGGAAAATTCTAATCCAAGGGTAAAAAGTAAAAATACGATACCGAGCTCAGCAAAATGTTCATAGTCAACATGCTCTTGCGCTAAGCCTAAACCATGCTCGCCCACTAAAACACCCGCGACTAAATAAGCCAATATCGCCGGAAGTTTCAGCCGACGAAACAGCCAGACAATTAACACGGCACTGGACAATATAGCGAGTAATTCAAGGTGACTTGTCACATGTATTCCTTACAAGATAATAAAAAAGATAAATAGAGTAACTATACTTTCCAAGTAAGTTTAGCTTTCTAAATAACTGTTTGTCTAAGGTATTTCCTATCTTTGTTTAACGGCACTACCCTGACACTTAGTTACGTCAAGTGTTAAGCTCTGCTTATAGCCCCGGATAAATTCATAGCTCAATAATTTCGCAACCGCCGAGCGAAAAAGTCAATATCTTGACCCGATGCACTTCAGATACTCGGTCGCTAGAGTACTATACCCCATGACATTACCTTATATCATTACAAACACTTATAAAACAATGGCGCCATAAAATCAGAAAAGTTCAGTGCATTAGGAAAACAGGTATGTTTATTGCTTTAAACTTAAGTAAGAGAGACTAAGAAATATCATCACCATAAGGTAGAACAAGGCATGCGCTCAGTAAATATTGTTAATCACCCGAATTCTAAGTTTAACGCATTGACGTTATTACAACACAACGATCAGCAAAGCCAGCGCAATTTAGCCTTGTTACAACAATTACAAACGACATTAGAGGTAAAGCAATTAATTGATATTTTTGCAATTGAAGCCGCAAAATATCTTGATTTTTCAGGACTTTATTTTAAGCACCCTGATATCAGTGCCACGGCAAGAGGCAGTCGACAAGCAAAAGCTGAACGACATTTTGAATTAAGAATTAATGACCAATTTATGGGTATTTTAAGCTATTCCATCAACGCGCCAATAAGCCTCACCAATTACAAAGTTTTAACCGAACTGCATCAGCTGCTTGTTAATCCATTAAACAACGCTGTGAAGTATCACCAAGTTATGCAGTTAGCCATGCAAGATGCCTTAACACAACTCGGTAACCGTCGAAGCTTTGATATCCAGTTAAAACGTACTATGGCACAAGCGACACGCCGCCACTCATCTGTTGGACTTATCCTTTGTGACCTTAATAAATTTAAAGCGATTAATGACTCTTTTGGTCATGTTGTTGGCGACAATGTCCTAGTGCATTTCGCCGATGCACTACGACATAGTGTCAGAGATTCCGATTGTCTGTTTCGTTTTGGAGGTGATGAATTCGCGGTTATTGTTGAAGATGCCTCGGAAGCAGCTTTAGCAACCATAGAACTGAGAATTTACCATGCTCTGGAAAACGATGCGTTACTTGCTAAATATAATCTTACATCTAGCTTAGGGTTTGCCTTTATGAATAGCGCCGATACGCCAACCACATTTTTACAAAAAGCTGACCAAGCACTATATTCCCAAAAAATGACTATGCCACGAAAATTAAGCATCGTTGCGCAAAAAACCAGTTGAAGTTCGCTTTTTAGAAATCGCGCAGTGCGCGTGATTTTTCATCGGGCGTAGCGCCAATATACAAGCGGCAATACCTTACCGCTTGACCAAATTTCTCTGGACCAAGCTTTGCCAATATTTGACGCAAATAAAGACTATCTAAATTGAAGTTTTCACAGTAATGCTCAATGGCTTCTTCAATGCTTGGATAGCAAACGCCATCAAAATTAAAGCTATCACTTGCATGATCTTTTTCTAATTCAATACCATCAAGGACTAGCGGCCAGCCACGAAAGCTCACCCTTTCTTTCGCCACTTCATACATAAACCAAGCACTTTTTTGAAAGCCTGAAAAACTA
>JBFJQB010000108.1:0-10101 GCA_041616855.1 Cognaticolwellia sp.
AATTAGCTAGCTGCCTGATATCAATGCAGCATTATTGCCTGCAGATAAAATTGCCTGCAGATAAAAACGGTCAGGATATTTAAAGTGTACAGGGCTCTTTTATATTTAAGCTCTTTTAACAAACTTTGCAGTAACCATCATTTCACCGACACCATCTACTTTGCAGTCAAGTTGATGATCTTTACCTGCAACTATGCGCCTAATAACCGCTTTAGTACCAACCTTTATCACTTGAGAACTCGCTTTAATTTTAAGGTCCTTAATCATAGTCACTTTATCACCGTCGTGAAGTCGTGTTCCGTTGGCGTCTTTAACCGTAAAGCCTTCTGCTTCTTGCAGAGTTTCTGATGGATCCCACTCATGCGCGCATTCTGGACAGATCAATAGCCTTTGATCTTGATAAATATATTCGGAATGACATTTAGGGCATGGGGGAAGCGGCATCAGTTTCTACTTTATTAATTTTATTTCCATCATTATAAAGGCTGTATCTGAATTTATCAGCTATAAAATTATGCAAATAATAACAGGAAAAGTGCCCAATTCGATATCAGCGACTAGTGATTAATCTATCGAGTTGAGCGTTTTGTTTAACTCAGCCGTTATAAGTTTTTCATGCGCTTTTTTAACCTTTCTAAATCAATAGCGTTAGATCTGACCGTAAGCTTGATATGTTCATATTCATAGTCCTCTTTGGTAACACTCATGCTGGCACGAATTTCACCTATGATGCCTTTCGCGGTGTAGGGCACAACAATGACATCTTCAATCATCTCTTGCTCAGCAATAGACACGATGTATTTATGTAATTTTTTGATATCTGCAGGGTTACGAGTTGAGGTCATCATAGCGTCTGGAAACTCTGCCATTAACGCTTGCTGTTGCTCAGCGCTCAGTTGATCTGATTTATTCAACACCAGTAATTTTTTGCTCTCTTCTACGCCGACTTCGGCTAAGACTTCGTGCACAACATCAAGTTGCACACGAAAACTTGGATCTGAAGCATCAACGACATACAGTAATAACGATGCGTCATGGGCTTCTGCTAAGGTTGAGTGAAATGAGGCGACTAAATCGTGCGGTAATTTCTTTATAAAACCAACAGTATCTGACACTAATATGCGTGGTTGTGTAATCGGCTGTAATGCACGCACTGTGGTATCAAGCGTGGCGAAAAGTTTATTTTCACCTGCCACATCACTGCCGGTAATGGCTCGCATCATGGACGACTTACCGGCATTGGTATAACCGACTAGAGCAACACAAAAAAGCTCAGAGCGTTGCGTGCGTCGACCTTTCATTTCATCTTGCACACTCGCTAACTCACGTTTTAAATCAGCTAATTGATCGCGAACTTTCCGGCGGTTTAACTCCAGTGTCGTTTCACCCGCGCCTTTACCCATTTGCCGTTCTTTATCACCACATGATGTTTCACGAAGACGGGGGGCTACATAATTAAGCCGAGCAATTTCAACTTGTAAGCGTGCGGTGCGAGTGCGGGCATGGCGACTGAAAATTTCGATAATAACGCCGGTACGATCAAACACCTCTACACCTAATTGATTCTCCACATTACGTAATTGAGACGGACTTAGGTCGCAGTCAAATACCACCACATCAGCACATTCAAAAGGGAGATTTTCTGAGGGAATTTCAGCAAAAGGTGTGTCATCAATTAAAGCTTCGTCTTCTGAAGCATCCTCTTCCCAGCTTTCAACGATACCTTTGTTACCGGTGAGTTGCGCTATTTCGGCCAGTTTGCCTAAACCCAATACATTCACTCTTTTGGTTGAGCTAAGTTTTTGTGATTGTGTGCCGACCACTTTAAAGCCTAAGGTGGTAACCAAGCGTGCAAGCTCGGCTAAAGACTCTGTTGCTTCGTCACCTTTAAAGTCGGGGGTGCAAATAGAAATAAGTAAGGCGTGATTAAGTGATGCTTTTGCAGTTAGTTGCATGATGGTTTTATATTGTGCACCTAAGTGCAAACCTAATATTATTAAAGTGCCTTGATCCTACGCTGTTATTGGCAAGCTTTATAGCAGAATAGTCATTGATTACCTGATTCAAACATCTTAGCTGTTGTTGTTCGCGCTGTTCGTATAGAATTCGCACTCTACATTTTACTGTTTAGCCTTTTCTCACCTGACACTAATTTAAATAAAGAAGATAAATGACTGATAAAACCATAGTAACTCACGACGGCAATTTTCATGCAGATGATGTGTTTAGTGTCGCGGCACTGAAAAATATATTTCCTAGCTTTACCCTGATACGGACACGTGATTTAGACATTATCGCCAAGGCAGATATTGTCATTGATGTCGGTGGAGAATATGACGCGGATGCCGGCCGCTTTGACCATCATCAACGGGGTGGTGCAGGTGCTCGCAATAATGGTATTCCTTTTTCATCATTTGGTTTGATTTGGCAAAAATATGGCTTAGCCATCTGTGCCGGTAACCAAGACGTCGCCAATTCAGTTGATGCAGAATTAGTATCAACTATTGATGCGATTGATTGTGGTCATGTTGAAGGTGTTGCCCAAGGTATTAGTCTGAGCCGAACGATTTCAATGTTTAACCCTACGTGGCAAGAAAGCAGCGACTTCGATCGCTGCTTTGATGAAGCGGTAGATTTTGCAGCGCGGATATTAGCGCGCTTTATTGCCGCAGCAAATGGAGGGATAAGTGCCAGAGATATCGTGGCAAAAGCGATTGAAAATGCCCAAGATCCACGCGTGATAGTGTTAGAGCAATACACCCCGTGGAAAAGAACCGTGCACGCCTTATCTAATGAGGCGTTATATATGGTTTATCCTTCGCAGTCAGGCCAATGGCGCATTCAAACTGTTCCTGTTGAGCCGGGGTCATTTGAAGATAGAAAACCATTACCGCAATCATGGGCTGGGCTATCGGGCGATGAGCTTAAAGCGGTAACCGGTATCGATGATGCTATGTTCTGTCATAATGGTTTATTCATTGCGGGTGCTGAGTCATTTGCTAGTACCATGAACATGGCCGTTATCGCACTCGAAGCCTGAACAGTAAAATAAAAATGTTTCACCAATAAAAAGCCCCCTAATAGTTAATATTAGGGGGCTTTGTTGTTACAGTGTTATTACACTAGCAACTATCAAGGTTAAACTGAAGCTTAGCCGTTGCTTACTTCTTCAAAGTCAGCGTCAATAACATCATCGTTACTGGTATCGTCATTGGCCGCACTTGCTTGAGGTTGCTCTTGCTGTGCTTGCGACGCTTGCATAACTTTACTGTACGCCTCTTGTAATGCGCTTTGTCGCATGGCAATCGCTGCTTTTTCGTTGCCATTGACCGCCATTTTAAGCTGTTCAATTAAGCTATTAAGCTCAGCCTTTTGCTCATCGGCAAAGTTTGCCATTGACGTTTGCACGGTATGAATCAATTGATCGGCTTGGTTACGTTGCTCAACTAATTCACGCTTTTGTTTATCTTCACTGGCGTGCAGCTCTGCATCGTTGACCATGCGATTAATTTCATCTTCGCTTAAACCACTTGAGGCGGTAATGGTAATGCTTTGCTCTTTACCGGTGGCTTTATCTTTTGCTGAGACATTTAAAATACCATCAGCATCAATATCAAAAGTCACTTCAACTTGTACCGAGCCGCGAGGGCCTTGGGCAATATCCGTTAAGTTAAACTGGCCTAACGATTTATTGTCTGTCGCCATTTCACGTTGACCTTGCAAAACATGCACGGTTACGGCTGCTTGATTGTCTTCAGCGGTTGAAAATACTTCAGAAGCACGTGTCGGTATCGTAGTGTTTTTATCAATAAGCTTGGTCATTACACCGCCCAACGTTTCTATACCCAATGATAGTGGTGTTACATCGAGTAATAGCACATCACCCACTGTACCTGATAACACACCCGCTTGAATGGCTGCGCCCATGGCAACGGCTTCATCAGGGTTAACATCTTTACGAGGCTCTTTGTTAAAAAAAGCTTTAACTGCGTCTTGTACTTTTGGCATACGTGTTTGACCACCGACCAAAATGACTTCGCTAATATCGGCTGTACTTAGACCGGCATCTTTTAATGCTTGCTGACACGGCGCCATAGTGCTTTTGACTAAATCATCGACTAACGACTCTAATTTAGCGCGAGTCACCGAAACGTTTAAGTGCTTAGGGCCACTGGCATCAGCGGTTACATACGGTAAATTCACATCAGTTTGTAGCGCCGATGATAGCTCGATTTTAGCCTTTTCAGCGGCTTCTTTAATACGCTGCAGTGCTAACGGGTCTTGTTTAACATCAATACCACTGTCTTTTTTGAACTCATCAGCTAGGTAATTAATCAAACGTAAATCAAAATCTTCACCACCTAAAAAGGTATCACCATTGGTGGATAGCACTTCAAATTGCTTTTCACCATCGATGTTGGCGATTTCAATAATCGAGACATCGAAGGTACCGCCACCTAAGTCGTAAACTGCTACTTTTTGGTCCGCTTTACTACTCTTATCAACCCCGTAGGCAAGTGCCGCCGCTGTCGGTTCATTAATAATGCGTTTTACATTAAGGCCAGCTATTTTACCCGCGTCTTTGGTTGCTTGGCGTTGCGAGTCGTTAAAGTAAGCCGGTACCGTAATAACGGCTTCGGTTACTTTTTCACCTAAGTAGGCTTCTGCATCTTTTTTCAGCTTACGTAACAATTGTGCTGACACTTCTTGTGGTGACAGTTTTTTCCCATTGACTTCAACCCACGCGTCACCATTGTCGGCTTTTATAATTTTAAAAGGCGCTAATTTAATGTCTTTTTGCACTTCTTTATCGTCAAATTTTCGGCCAATTAAGCGTTTAATAGCAAATAAGGTATTTTCGGAGTTTGTTACCGATTGCCTTTTTGCTGGTTGGCCCGCTAAAGTTTCATTGTCTGCATAAGCAACAACCGATGGCGTGGTGCGGCTACCTTCCGCATTTTCAATGATCTTTGCTACGCCGCTTTCCATTACTGATACACATGAGTTTGTTGTACCTAAATCAATACCAATAGTCTTAGTCATAATAATCACCTTTGATTTACACTTTAATAAAAACGGTCGAGTGCTTAATGGAGTTGTCCAGTCAGCAAATTGGCCGCGTAAGCAACTTTTTTATAAACCATTTAACTTGTTGGTTTAACCTTGGTTGCTTGTTCAGTGGCGCTATCATACGTAAGGTCAAAAAATGCTTCTGTCACAAATATGACAGTAATGATGAATTAATAGTTTTTGTTTAAAGAGTTAAAGAAGCGGAGCAGGAGCAAGCAACGACTTTAGTTTTTGCTATATAGCTACAACTAGGTAGAATAAAAATACTCATTAACGATACTGATAAATTGTGTTATTTATGCCAGAAGATGTTAATCACTTACCGCAAAAGGCCAATCCGGTGTTAGTTAAACAAGCGGATATCTTTGCTGATTTACCAGCAAAACTAATTGAAGATTTTCAGCAAGAATTTCAGCTCAATGAATGGCGCAAAGGCGACTATATTAATTCAGATATTTTAATGCAGCGTTTTTTTGTTGTGATTGATGGGCAATTAGAAATAAAACAAAGTAACCCTGAAACAGGTAGAGAAGCCACCCTAGATATGCTTTATGCCGGCGATTGTTTTGATTTAATCGTGTTATTTGATAACCAACCGCATGACGTTATTATTTCACCGTTAACCACAGTAAAACTGCTATCCGTTAAGCTTGATACGATGCGCCATTGGTTGTGGACCTATCCTGAGTTCAATCAGCAATTTATGCCTTATCTAGCACAAAAAATGCGAGAAAAAGAGCAACAGGCCAGTAGTTTAATTTTGAACGATGTCACCACCCGTTTAAGTCGCATTATTTTAAAGCATATTAATAAAATTAAGTTTTATACCGGCGCGAAGGAAGAAGAACATCAGCATCATTTAGTTAATGGGTTAAACGATGAAACCTTAGCACGCATGGCCGGCTCAGTAAGGCAAGTGATCAACAAACAATTACAGCACTGGAAAAAAGCCGGCACGCTTGATAAAAAACGCAATCAATTAATTGTTAAAGATTTAGAAGCATTAGAAAAAGCCGCAAAATTCAGCCAAACCTTACCCAATGCGCCTTTATTACCCACTAAAACAAAGTTTTGATTAGCTGTAAGCTTTCAGTTTTGAGTTATCAATAAAAAGCAAAGCAAGTGCCAAACTAAAAGCTCATTATCTGTTACTGATAGCTGACCGCTTCGAACTTAAAACTATTATTTAGCTTTAAACTTATGGCTTTTTCTTTTCTTCAAGCTCCTTTAGCTGTTGGTAAAGCGCTAGTTCTTCGTCCGTTAAGCTTTTTGGCAAGGCAATTTTTAATTTAACAAAAAAATCGCCGGGTACTTTACTCGGTATGCCACGGCCTTTTAAGCGCATTTTGCTGCCGCTACTGCTTAATTTCGGTAATGTTAAATCAATATTGCCGGTAGGCGTCGGTACTTTAATTTTATCACCTAAAGCCGCTTGCCATGGGCTAATGGCAAGCTCTGTGGTGATATCTGCCCCTTCAACGGTATATAAAGGGCTTGGGTTAAAGCCTATTTCGATATATAAATCGCCACTCTCTCCACCAGAAAATCCCGCTTCACCTTGCTTTTGCAAGCGAATTTTTTGACCTGCTTTGATGCCTTTCGGTATTTTTACCTTCAGGGTGCGCTCATTTTCTTGCCGTTGGCCGTGTTTATTAACCCCCTGATCTCGAAGCGTAAAGCTGCGTGTTGCTCCGGTGTAAGTATCTTGTAAATCAATCAAAATTTTCGCGTGGCTATCTTGACCTTGGCTTTGTCTAGCCTGACGAGTACGTGCGGGACCTCGACTTGAGCTGAAGCCGCGACCAAATAACGATTCAAAAAAATCGCTAAAATCGCCCTGATCAACAGTATTAAAATCACCATGGCCGTGATGAAATTGCTCCTGCCAATTAGGCGGTGGTGTAAAGCCTGGTTGTCCCGCTTGCCAATCACTGCCTAGTTGATCATAAGCTGCGCGTTTTTCTTTATCGCGCAATACTTCATAGGCTTCGTTGATATCTTTAAAGCGGCTTTCGGCATCTTTTTCTTTGCTGACATCCGGGTGAAATTTTCGTGCTAACTTACGGTATGATTTTTTTATATCATCTTGGGACGCTGCTTTATCAACGTCCATAATTTTATAATAATCTTTATAATTCACCGCGACCTCCTTTGTAAATAAGCTTATAGATTACTTTGTTGTTAACCCTAGCGACTATAATAAGCTCCATAAAAATCATGTGTTATGTAGTAAGCAGGGGGGTAGATAGCCCACATTGCTAGCGTTATTATAAGCGTGCAAAAAAAAATTCAATGTCAGTAATGTGACACTACCAACCAAGTATGGGATATTTGCTAATAAACTCGAAACTATTAAAGGAAATAAATATGTCATATACCCTGCTTCATAATAAACCGGCAAGTAAATATGAATATCATATCGACAGTCATATTGCCTATATCACTTACGATGAACAAAAGGGCAAGGTGCATTTAACACACACCATCGTACCTGAAGCGCTTGCAGGCAAAGGCTTGGCTAAAACTTTGCTTGAAGCTGTGCTGCAGCAGATCAAGAAAGATAATAAAAAAGCCGTGGCGCAGTGCTCGTACATTGTTAATTATCAGCAAAAGCACCCTGAAGCCAGTGACTTGTTTGCTTGATGCTTTATATCGTTTGGATAGCAGATAGAACGAATAAATAACAACAATGATTTCTGTCTAAAAATCACTCTATCAACTACAGTATTTATATTCCTTTAAAGGTTATCTTGGAAAGAATATGAAATATTTAATTCTGTGCATATTAACACTTCTAGCTATGGGGTTGAGCAGTTGTGACTTAGGACCAGAGTCACCAAAAGGGTTTAGCTTGCCACAAGGTAATAGTGCCGACGGCAAACTTGTGCTGATTAAATATAAATGTTTAGCATGTCATCAAATCAAAGGCGTAGAGCCGCAGGCTGACTTAATGGATAATCCTGAATTGTCGGTGCGCTTAGGCGGAAAATCAACCAAAGTAAAAACTTATGCCGACTTACTGACCTCAATTATCAATCCATCTCATAAACTGGCAAAAGGCTATAAACTTTCGACTGTACAAGTAGATGGCGTTTCTAAAATGACCGTGTATAACGACGTAATGACGGTCACTGAGTTGGTTAACTTAGTGACTTTTTTGCAACCAAGCTATGAACTTATTCCTTATAAAAGAACGAACTATCAGTACTATGGCTATTAAAGTAATTACCCTTTATTTATAGTTATCGGAGAAATTAATATGACTAAACCTTTATATCTGGTGGCTGTTGACGGGAGTGATTGGGGTAGACGCGCGGCTGAATGGGCGATTCACTTGGCGGAGAAAACGCATGCCAAAGTGAAGCTGGTCACCGTGCTTGATTGGTCTTATCTGCAACCCATGATCGTTGCAGGCGTCGCTCCACCTGTATTAGATAGAGCTAAAGAAGAGCTCAATATCACCGCGAAAGTATTAACACCACTAGTTGATAAATATAAACACTTAGAAGTGAGCATCAGTACTGAACTGTTGTGGGGTGACCCCTTTGATGTAATTAAAGAGCAAGTAAAAGAGAGTCATGCGGTAATGTTATTTGTTGGCCGTCAGGGTAGGTCGCGTGTTGTTGATATTCTCCTTGGCAGTGTCGCGAATAAACTTGCGCACAATGTTCAAGTCCCTATTGTTTTGGTACCATGATGGCTATTTGCTCACTAAGGTTAGCAAGAGTGATTTATTGAACTTCAAGCTTATTACCTTTGGTATATAATGTTTGCTGATGGCGTAAATAGGCTTGTTCAAGTCGCTGCATGATATGCTCGGCCTGTGCAACGTTGCGATCTAAGATAAAATATAAGTCGACCTCCCCGAGCACAGCATGTTCAAAATTTGTCTGCGCAACCGCGGTCATACTGTATTCGCTAGCCGTTCTATAGACTAGCGCATAATCGCCACGCTGTAATTTTAATGCCGAGATAGCTCGATTATGATTTTCAACACTCATATTGCTGGCAGTAATTTGCTCAATTTTTTCCCGTATCCCCCCGTAGGTATAACCTTTTAATAGTACAAGCTTTTTACCAGCTAAATCTTCTACAGAGCTAACAGGCGGGCTGCCTCTGCGCCATAAAATATGCAATTGCATTTTCGCGATAGGAAAGGCACTAATTAGAAAATGTTCTTTTTTTTCAACCAATGATTTAACCGCAATAGCAAAGTTTACGTTCTGTTGATTAAGATTGAAAATTGCACGAATATTTGGAAATTGCATCGGTTCATAGGGAATATCACTCAGCAGGCTGATGCTATTCATCAACTCTTTTAACTCGCCTTTATACTCTCCATCCTTATCGAGATAAATCAGTGGCGGAAAATGCACAAAGCCCCATTGTAGGGTAAAGGTCGGTGAAATGTCAGGTTCTTGAGTATGAGGCACAGCAGAGAAGCAGCAAGCAGGGAAAGCCAATACCAACCAGAATATCGATGTAAACAATCGGTTATGCAATATCAATCTCACTCTCAAGGTATAAAAACCAATAACAATAGCCTTATCACAGTGGCTTTTGATATTATTGACTGTTTTTTATTCTATTGTCCAGTGTAGTTAAACTTAGTTAATTGTTTTAATAAATTTAAATCGCAAATAATTTTACGGCATATTGTGTTGATAAGTGTGCGAAGTTACTTTGCAACTACCGATAAACAATGCTGTTTGAGTGTGGTAGGTGCCAACAAGCATAAAAGCCGTTGGCAATGATAAATAGCGCGCTGCGGCATTTATACTGTTAGCAGTCACGGCACACGACTAACCCCACTCAAACCTAATGCTGATAATGTAGAAAAAACCTAAAAAGCATACGCTTTAACGATAAGGTAAAGCGCGCTAAATATTGTACCATTACTTTCCTGTTATCGTAATAGGCTCAGGTTCAGTCACCGGCTGTGCATCAGCACTTCCATCGTAAGCATTACCACCAATTTGATCGGGTATTGCGCCGTGTACTAAGTCTTTTGCTTCGGCCATCCAAGCATAT
>JBFJQB010000109.1:0-10081 GCA_041616855.1 Cognaticolwellia sp.
GTGAATAACGTTAGTTGCGGTATAACCCCTCGCGCCCAAGGCTAATAAATGATTAAAGTCGCTGACAATATTATTTAATACGCCAACATGGGCGACACCATTATCCATTTTCATTAGCAACCTTTCAGCGAAGTCTGCCGCTAATGTGCCAGTGAAATTTATCCAATAAACAACATTCTCAGTCGATTTAATATCTCGTGTGCTTTGTGCTGCTTCAGTCTGGAGAGGATTAATGGTCGAATTGTTTGATTTATTGAGCGTAAAAGTAAAGTCGCTATCAGGATTAATAATAACAAGATCGCCACGGTCTATCGTTCTTTCTTTACCTTGGTAATTTAATTTACCTTGACCTGATAAGCAGTAAAACAAAGTGTGGCAATGATTATGTTCTTGTTGAAATTTATAATTATTATTTGCTTGTTTAATGCCTAAGGAAACAGGGTATAAGCCATCTGTTAAACGATGCTTTGATAATTTCGTTAATAAAAACATTGGAATAAACAAGCGAATATCCGGTGATTTTTCTAGATTAATGTTTGACATGTCAGCCTAAAGATTTTGAGTGCTTGTTTATGGTGGTCTAATCACAATATAGTCCATTAAATTAACAATAAAATCAATGTTCATTGTTTTTTTTATATGGTCTAATTTTGCCATTAAGTTTCCATTATCCACTTTTACGACTAAAACTAGTTCACTAAGCCAACATTCGTTGTGAAACCGTTGTAAAAGTACTGCTAATTATTGCTTCACAATGCTGCTATTTTACTTGTTTTGAATAAGTAATGAACAAGTAATACTGGTGTTGTGTTAGAGCGATTTTGATAAATAAGAGAGTATGAGATGAATACTGAAAGATATCAGTTAAAAAATAAGATCCGTATCGTTACTGCCGCATCATTATTTGATGGTCACGACGCCGCGATTAATATTATGCGTCGAATTTTGCAATCAAGTGGTGCTGAAGTTATTCATCTTGGTCATGACCGCAGTGTTGAAGAAGTGGTTAATACTGCTATTCAAGAAGATGCAAACGCTATTGCTATGACGTCTTATCAAGGTGGTCATAACGAATATTTTAAATATATGTACGACCTATTAAAAGAACGTGGTTGTGAGCATATTCGCATTGTGGGCGGCGGCGGCGGTGTAATTTTGCCAGACGAAATTAAAATGCTAGAAGATTACGGCATTACCCGTATCTACTCCCCTGATGACGGTCGCGAACTAGGCTTGTTAGGTATGATTGATGACATGCTTGAGCGTTGTGACTTTAAAACCGGTTTAGATGTTAAAAAAGATGACGTTGCTAATCTAAAGAAAGACATACCATTACAAGATAAAAAGCAAGCGATTGCTCGTTTGATTTCAGCCGCTGAAAACGCCCCTGAAGAAAATAAAACTGATCTTGAAAAAATACGCAAAATAGCCAAAATCAGCAAAACTCCTGTATTAGGTATTACTGGTACCGGTGGTGCAGGTAAGTCTTCATTGGTTGATGAATTAATTCGCCGCTTTTTAATGGCTACGGATGATAGCAAAATTGCTATTGTCTCTGTTGACCCGTCAAAACGTAAAACGGGTGGCGCATTACTCGGTGACCGTATTCGCATGAACGCGGTAAATAACGACCGTGTTTATATGCGCTCGTTAGCAACTCGTCAGTCAAACTTAGCGTTATCAGTTTATGTTAATGACACGCTTGATATTTTAAAAGCAACTGACTTTGATTTAATCGTTTTAGAAACCTCGGGTATCGGCCAGTCAGATACAGAAATTGAAGAGCATTCAGATGTTTCTTTGTATGTCATGACGCCAGAATACGGCGCAGCAACACAGCTTGAAAAAATTGATATGCTCGACTTTGCTGACATTATCGCGCTGAATAAATTTGATAAGCGTGGCGCACTTGATGCACTGCGTGATGTGAAAAAACAATATAAACGTAACCGTGGCATGTTTGAAGCCGGTGATGATGAAGTACCCGTATATGGCACTATCGCCTCACAGTTTAACGACCGTGGTATGACAGAGCTTTATAACGCGGTTATTACGGCCTTAAATACCAAAGCAAATTTAGAAATTGCTTCAATCCTTTCAACCGAAGGTACTTTGGCTGAAAAAAGCAGTGTTATTCCAGGTAAGCGCGTACGCTACTTGTCTGAAATTTCTGAAAATAACCGTGGTTACGATGCCTGGGTTGAGCAACAAGCCAAGGTTGCACAAAAGCTTTATGGTATTCATCAAGCAATTGAAACCGCAAAAGACAGCGGTGAAGAAAGTGGCGGTGAATTAGCTCAACAGCTTGAAACGCTATACAAGAAAGTTGAGTTAGACCTAGACCCGAAAAACAAATTGTTAATCGAGCAATGGGCTGACAAAGTTCAACGTTACAAAGACCCTGAGTTTAAATTTAAAGTTCGTAATAAAGAGCTGTCAATTCAAACCCATACTAAATCGTTATCGGGCTCTGATATTCCAAAAATCAGCATGCCTAAGTATCAAGGTTGGGGCGATATTCTTAAGTGGATTTTGCAAGAAAACGTGCCGGGTGAATTCCCATATACCGCTGGTTTGTTCCCATTTAAGCGTGAAGGTGAAGACCCAACCCGTATGTTCGCTGGTGAAGGTGGCCCGGAGCGTACTAACCGACGTTTTCATTATGTGTCAAAAGGTATGCCAGCTAAACGCCTGTCCACCGCGTTTGATTCAGTAACCTTATACGGTAACGATCCCGATTTACGTCCTGATATTTACGGTAAAATTGGTAATGCCGGTGTTTCCATTTGTTGTTTAGATGACGCTAAAAAACTGTATTCAGGTTTCGATTTAGCTGATGCCATGACGTCGGTATCAATGACCATTAATGGTCCTGCGCCGATGTTATTAGGTTTCTTCTTAAATGCCGCCATTGATCAACAATGTGAGCGTTACATTACTGAGCATGCTTTAGAAAAAGAAACGCAAGCGTTAATCAATAAAATTTATAAAGACAAAGGCTGCGAACGCCCGCAGTACCAAGGCGAATTACCTGATGGTAATGACGGTTTGGGCTTAATGTTATTAGGTGTTACTGGCGACCAAGTATTACCACCAGCGATTTACCAAGAGATTAAAGCAAAAACCTTAACCTTAGTACGAGGCACAGTACAAGCCGATATTTTAAAAGAAGATCAGGCGCAAAATACCTGTATTTTCTCAACTGAATTTGCTTTGCGTTTAATGGGTGACGTACAAGAATACTTCATCGAGAAAGGCGTGCGTAACTTCTACTCGGTGTCAATTTCTGGTTACCATATTGCTGAAGCAGGTGCGAACCCAATCACGCAATTAGCATTAACGCTAGCGAACGGTTTTACTTTTGTCGAATATTACTTAAGCCGTGGCATGGACATTAACGAATTTGGTCCTAACTTATCATTTTTCTTCTCAAATGGTATTGACCCTGAGTATGCGGTAATTGGCCGCGTAGCTCGTCGTATTTGGTCAAAAGCGATGAAGAACAAGTACGGTGCTAACGCGCGTGCACAAATGTTGAAGTACCATATTCAAACGTCAGGTCGTTCATTGCATGCGCAAGAAATTGACTTCAATGACATTCGCACTACGTTACAAGCGTTATACGCTATCAACGATAACTGTAACTCTTTGCACACCAATGCTTATGATGAAGCGATCACCACACCTACAGAAGACAGTGTTCGTCGTGCTATGGCTATTCAGTTAATTATTAACCGCGAATTAGGTTTGTCGAAAAACGAAAACCCAATTCAAGGTGCTTTCATTATTGAAGAATTAACCGACTTAGTTGAAGAAGCCGTGCTAACAGAGTTTGATCGTATTAACGAACGTGGCGGCGTGTTAGGTGCAATGGAAACTATGTACCAACGCAGTAAAATTCAAGAAGAAAGCTTACATTATGAACACTTAAAGCATTCGGGTGAGTTCCCCATTATTGGCGTTAATACATTCTTAAGCTCTAAAGGTTCTCCAACGGTTGTGCCAGAAGAAGTTATCCGTGCAACTGAAGAAGAGAAAACCTATCAAATTGATATGTTAAAAACGTTACATAAAGCTAATGAAGCGCAAGTAAATGAGTTATTAAAGCGTCTGCAAGAAGCTGCAATTAAGCATGAAAACATTTTTGAACTGATGATGGACGCCTGTAAAGTTTGTTCATTAGGCCAAATTGTTAATGCGTTATTTGAAGTGGGCGGTCAATACCGTCGCAACATGTAAGGAGCATAAATAATGTCAGATTATCAAGCACCATTGCGTGATATGCAGTTTTTATTGCATGAAGTTTTTGACGCAGAAGAGTTATGGTCAACTATGCCAGCTGTTGCTGAGTTAATTGATAAAGACACTGCGGATGCAATTTTATCGGAGGGGGCAAAGTTAACTTCAACTGTGATAGCGCCGCTCAATCGTAATAGTGATGAACAAGGCGCTACGTGGACAGAGGGTGAGGTAACAACACCAGATGGTTTTACTAAAGCTTATCAACTTTATTGCGAAGGCGGCTGGGGCGCGTTAAGTGGTGACCCGGAACATGGCGGCATGGGAATGCCTAAAATGTTGCAATCGTTTGTCGAGGAAATGACCCAATCCGCCTCTATTTCATTCGCGCTTTACCCGATGTTAACCGCGGGGGCCAGTTTGGCACTTTCTGCGCATGCCAGTGATGAAATGAAGCAAACTTACCTAGAAAATATGTATTGTGGTAAGTGGGCTGGCACTATGTGCTTAACTGAGCCACATGCCGGCAGCGATTTAGGCATTATGACCACAAAAGCACAAGCATTAAATGATGGTAGCTTTGCATTATCAGGCACAAAAATATTTATCACTGGTGGCGAGCAAGACTTAACTGAAAACATTATTCATTTAGTGTTGGCGAAAATACCGGGTGCGCCAAAAGGTCCTCGTGGCATTTCGATGTTTGTCGTGCCTAAATTTTTAATCAATGAAGATGGCAGTTTAGGCGCTCGAAATACCGTTACTTGTGGTTCAATTGAACACAAAATGGGCATCAAAGGCTCAGCAACTTGTGTGATGAACTTTGATGGTGCTAAAGGCTTTTTAGTTGGCGAGCAAAACAAGGGCTTAAACTATATGTTCACTATGATGAACTATGAACGTTTAGGTATGGGGATTCAAGGCGTTGGTGCGGCTGAAACTTCTTATCAACAAGCCGCTGAATATGCTAGCGAGCGTATTCAAGGTCGCAGTGCGACTGGCGCGCAATCACCTGATAAAAAAGCCGATTCAATAATTGTTCACCCTGATGTGCGTAAAATGCTGTTAACGATGAGGTCACTTAACGAAGGCGGTCGTTGTTTTTCTACTTATGTCGCTAAGCAACTCGACATTGTTAAGTTCTCGGATGATAGCCAAGCAAAACAAAACGCTGAGCAACTAGTGGCACTATTAACCCCTGTGGCTAAAGCATTTATGACTGATATGGCTTTTGAAAGCTGCGGATTAGGTCAAATGGTTTTTGGCGGTCATGGTTACGTGCGTGAATGGGGACAAGAACAGTTGGTTCGTGATGTTCGCATTGCACAAATTTATGAAGGCACTAATGGTATTCAAGCTTTAGACTTGCTTGGCCGTAAAGTTGTCGCTAACAAAGGACAATTTTTTCAGTTGTACTTTGATGAGATCACAGCCTTTATTGACAAAAATGCTGAGAATGAAGCGTTGAGTAATTTTGTCCAGCCTTTAGCGGAGGCATTAGCAAAACTAAAAGCCGTGACTGAGTTAATTCTTACCGAGCAAAGTCGTGATAAAAATATGGTTGGCGCTTCGGCAACTGACTATTTAGCGGCATTTGGTTTAGTCAGTTATAGCTATATGTGGGGGTTGATGGCAGAAAAGGCGACAACACAAGCTGAAGAAGATTTCTATCAAGCAAAATTATATGTTGGAGATTTTTTCATTGCACGTATATTGCCAAGAATTGATAGCCATATTGCTGCGATTGAAGCCGGCAGTAAAAGTTTGATGGTAATGCCAGAAGGTTTATTTAACTATAATCACTAATAGTTGTAACCTTAATACTAGCACCACCATATATAGATGTTGGTGCTAGTATTCACTTTATTAGTTTTGCTTATGTCGTCAGAATTTGAAGTAAGCGTTTTCTAGTCTACGTTAAAATACATCATCAATAAGGTCATATCATGTCGACAGTTCCTGAAAGTTTTACTGCATTTCGCATTCATAATCATGACAAAACCATTACCAGTGGTTTTGAGCAAATAAGTCTTGATGACTTAACCGTTGGCGAAGTAGTGATTAAAGTTGCTTATTCTGACATTAACTACAAAGACGCATTAGCGGCAACGGGTAAGGGGAGAATTTTAAGAACCTATCCATTAGTCGGTGGTATTGATTTATCGGGCGTGGTTGT
This sequence comes from Cognaticolwellia sp., assembly GCA_041616855.1. Taxonomy (GTDB): domain Bacteria; phylum Pseudomonadota; class Gammaproteobacteria; order Enterobacterales; family Alteromonadaceae; genus Cognaticolwellia. The sequence goes on from JBFJQB010000109.1 coordinate 6,416, forward strand.
TAGTTCAGAAGATGTACGCTTTCAAGCTGGAGATAAAGTGCTGGTTTGTGGTGCACAATTATCTGAGCTTTATGACGGTGGTTATAGTGAATATGCTCGAGTCAAAGCGGATTCAGTAGTGAGCTTGCCCGATGGCATGAGCCTGCGTGATGTTATGGCGCTTGGTACAGCGGGATATACCGCAGCAATAGCTATTCAACGAATGGAAGATAATGGTCAAACACCAGAACGTGGACCTATTGTGGTTACAGGGGCGACCGGTGGCGTTGGTAGTATTGCTATTAATATGCTCGCTAATATTGGATACGAGGTGTTTGCCTTTACTGGTAAAACTGAACAAGAACCGTATTTAAAGGCACTTGGTGCTAGTAAGATTATTAATCGCCATGATATTGAAATGGGGTCAAAGCCTTTAGAAAATGCACAATGGGGCGGCGCTATTGATAATGTTGGTGGCGATACTTTAGCGTGGTTAACGCGTACTACTAATGTTTGGGGGAATATTGCTTCAATCGGCCTTGCTGGCGGTATTAAACTTGAATCGACAGTGATGCCATTTATTTTACGTGGAGTGAGTTTACTCGGTATCAACTCAGTTGAAATGCCCTTGTCTGTTAGGACCCAAGCTTGGCGACGTTTAGCTAACGATTTGAAACCAAATAAACTAAATTTGATTGCACCTAACACCATTAAATTTGCGGATTTACCTCATGCATTCGACGCTTATGTTGAAGGGGCTGTTACCGGCCGAACGGTTGTGGAAATTGATGCAAGTTTAGGCTAAACCATGCTTAATTAGTAAAGTGCGCAATTTAAGAATGTAAATTAAGAACTAAGAATCAGGATTAAGATGTCGTCAGTCATATTTAATGAGCTAAATACAAGAAATAATAAAAAAATAGCCATTGCTGAACTTAATGCCCCGCAATCACTCAATGCTTTGAATTTGAGTATGATCGAGTTATTACTCAAGCAGCTATACAGCTGGCAAAACGACGATGATGTTGCCATGGTGATTATTCAAGGGGCTGGCGATAAAGCGTTTTGTGCTGGCGGCGACGTGGTTAGCTTATTTCATGCGTTACAGTCGGAAAGGACTGAAGGTGAAACAATCCAAGACTCTCCTGCTGTTATTAACGATCACGTTATTATTAATAGCCTTGCCAATGAGTTTTTTTCAAAAGAGTATCAACTCGACCAACTCATTCATCATTACCCTAAACCCATCATGGTTTGGGGGAATGGCTATATTATCGGTGGTGGTCTTGGACTATTTGCTGGGGCAAGCCATAGAGTAGCGACAGAAAAAAGTTTATTAGCCATGCCCGAAATTACCATTGGGCTGTATCCTGACGTCGGCGCGAGTTGGTTTCTAAATAGAGCGCCATCAAACATTGGTTTGTTTCTAGGTATGACCGGCGCAATGTTTAATGCTAGTGACGCTAAATATATCGGCTTAGCTGACGTTATTGTAAACAGCGCAGACCATCAAGCGATTTTAGCACGATTATTGACGACGCCTTGGCGCACAAATATAGAAGATTCAGCATTACTATCGCAAGTGTTAACTGATTTTTCTGGTGATTTTGACATTGAAATCGAGTCTAAGGTACAGCAAAATGAAGCACTTATTGCAACATTGACGAATTTTGAAAATGGTGTTGACGTTTACAACGCTATTCTCAACCAAGAGTTTGATGATAAATGGTTACAAACCGCTCAAAAAAAATTGAAAGATGGCAGCCCGTTGTCGGCATTGCTTATTTTTAGGCAACTAGCGTTGAGTAAGCATTTAAGTTTAGCTGCATGTTTTGCGAGTGAATTAAATTTAAGCCTACGCTGCTGCCAGTTTCCTGAATTTTCAGAAGGTGTGAGAGCGTTATTGGTAGATAAAGATAAAAGTCCGAACTGGCATTATGACAATATAGGCGAAATACCAGAAAATACATTGGACTGGTTCTTTTCCCCTTTGGCACATTCTTAATAGTTAATAGTTAATAGTTAATAGTTAATAGATATAAATTTGAATCTCAGGTGAATCAAAGTCGCCGGATAAAATGAAATTAAAGGATAAAAAATGAATTTGAAAGATAAAACGATCGTTGTAACCGGTGGTGGTCAAGGTTTAGGTCGCGCGATGGCATTAAATTTAGCGAAAAACGGCGCTAAATTAGCGTTAATTGATCTCAATGAAGAGCAATTACAAACTACGGTGAGTCTAATTGAAGAAGCGGGTTCACAAGCTAAATATTACTTAGCTAACGTAACCAACGAAAGCGAAGTAGAAAACACATTTGCAAAGATTAATGATGACTTTTCAGGTATCGACGGTTTAATCAATAACGCTGGTATCTTACGTGACGGCATGTTTGTGAAAGCTAAAGATGGTGTGGTGAGTAAAAAAATGTCACTGGATCAATTTCAGTCGGTTATTGATGTTAACTTAACGGGCGTGTTTTTGTGTGGCCGAGAAGCAGCAGTGCATATGATTGAAGGCAAGCGTAAAGGTGTTATTATCAATATGTCATCAATTGCGCGTGGCGGTAATATGGGTCAAACGAATTACGCTGCTTCAAAAGCTGGCGTAGTGGCGATGACGGTAACATGGGCGAGAGAGTTGGGCCGTCATGGTATTCGTGTCGGCGCTATAGCACCTGGTGTTATTCGCACGGCAATGACCGATGCTATGAAACCTGAAATGCGTGAAAGGTTAGAAAAGATGAAACCAGTAGGGCGTTTAGGTGAAGCAGATGAAATTGCCCATACTGTAAACTATATTTTTGAGAATGAATTCTTCACTGGTCGTGTCGTGGAAATTGATGGTGGCTTGTGCATGTAGTCTCGATAGTAATTATCGACAACATTGTTAAATAACCATAAAGGCGAGTTCATCTCGTCTTTTTCCTTTGAAAATACATATAAACCAATACTAATATAAGTAGAGTGTAAATGAACAAAGCACTATTTCTCGATAGAGATGGCATTATTAATGTCGATCATGGTTATGTACACAAAATTGAGGATTTTGAATTTGTTGATGGCATTTTCGAGTTATGCAGTTTAGCAATAGCAAAAGGCTACCAGATATTTGTCATTACTAACCAAGCTGGTATTGCGAGAGGTTTTTACGATCGAGAAACTTTTGAAACATTATCACAATGGATGGTAAGTGCTTTTGCCAAAAAGGGCATTACTATAGCTAAGGTATACTACTGCCCGCATCATCCTTCAAAAGGGATAAACGAATTTGTGATGTCATGTAAGTGCCGTAAGCCAGAGCCAGGCATGATTTTACAAGCGAAGAAAGAGTTCTTTGTAGATCTCGCAACCAGTATCTTTATCGGTGATAAAATTTCCGATATGCAGGCAGCTAAAAATGCTGGCATAGAATCTAGAATATTGCTTGAAAGTTGCTATACTGAAAAATCCTCTAAAGATCAAACTGAGGGGGTAAATCGCATAACTAACCTTAAGCAAGCAATTAAGTTTATCAAATAAGCGGTTTTTTAAAGCGTATTGTTCAATTAAAAAGCAAACAAACACTTTTATGTAATTTAATTGCATTTAGCGGTTGACGCGGGGCGATAAATCTCTAAAATGCGCTCCACTTCTTCGGGACAAGTCGAAGAGGTTGTTTTAATGAGTTATCTAACGCGGTTTCGGCTA
>JBFJQB010000110.1:0-10007 GCA_041616855.1 Cognaticolwellia sp.
ATGGCACCTTAACCGTCGTTCGGTGAGCAAAGCCTTTGCTGTCGGTTTGTTTTTTGCCTTTATGCCCGTGCCATTTCAAATGGTTTTAGCCGCGGGCTTTGCAATTATAGTACATGCAAACTTACCTTTGTCTGTGGCACTTGTTTGGATCACTAACCCTTTGACCATGCCCGCAATTTTTTATGCTTGTTATCTCGTCGGCACATGGGTTATAGGTGTTCCCACCAGAAAGTTTGCCTTTGAAGCAAGGTGGCAGTGGCTGGTTGATAGTGTTTCAACAATTGGCCCAGCGTTTATTATTGGCTGTGGCGTACTTGCGATTATATTCTCTATTTTAGGATATTTAGCTATCAATGCTTTTTGGCGCTTTTCAGTGTCAAAAGAGTGGAAAAAACGCCAAGACCAAAGAAGATAATTGCCGACCTGATAATGATGAGGTAAATGTAAATAGCGCTCAAAAAAAATAAGACCTAGTGTCTGATTTTTTTATCAAGCTTAATATTTGATTTTTTTAAATAAATTATCGAGATTAAACTTGCAATTATGCTTGTCCTAGCACTAGTGCTGGCTCGACCTTTGTAGCACGCCACGCAGGATATAGCGTCGCTATCAAGCTCATAATCAACGCTGTCACCACGGTATTAACCACATCTTGTTGGCGCAATAACGTCGGTAAATAATCAATGAAATAAACATCGGCTGATAAAAACTCAACCGACAGCATAGTTTCTACGGCGCGGATAATATCAGTTAAGTTTAATGAGATTAAAATCCCTAAACTGGCACCAAGAAAACAACCAACAATGCCATTCATTAAACCTTGAAACATAAAGCTGGCCATTATCGTACTCGATTTAGCCCCCATGGTTTTTAAAATGGCAATATCGGATTTTTTCTCATTGACCGCCATAATTAACGTCGACACTATGTTAAAACTTGCTACGGCAATCACGAGCACTAACACAATAAACATGACTAACCGTACTAATTGAATATCATTAAACAAATGCCCATGGCTTCGCGTCCAGTCCAACATATACACATAAAAATCAAAATTATACGCCACTTCTCGAACAATATGCGGCGCGGCAAAAACCTCTTGCACTTTTAGACGAATGCCCTGGACTTCATCCGTTTGATAACCGAGTAATTGCCCCGCTTTCGCTAAATTAATAAAAACCTGGGTATCATCTATAGTGCCGCCAAATTTAAACACCCCTACGATGGTTGCTTGTTGCGTCATAGGCACAGGAAATTGCTGGGCTTTACTGGTGGTGTTATTGACAGAATCAATGGGCGGCAATAATAACTGCACTTTATCCCCCACTTGCGCAGAAAGCTTACGCGCAATGCCAGCCCCTATAACAACACCATTTTCAAGCTTAAGGTCTTGCCACTTTCCTGAAATCATATAGTCTGCTATAGCGGAAACTTGCTGCTCAAACATCACATCAACACCACGTATTTCCACCCCCTTTAACGCGGAAGACTTTTGCATCATACCCTGAGTTTTTATAAATGGCGCGGCGGCAATAACATTGGGATTGCGCTCAATTTTGGCAACATTTTCTCGCCACTGCGTGATCGGAGCGTTAACAGCGACAACTTCACCATGAGGAACAATGGACAGCAAATGTGTCGCCAAAGCACGCTCAAAACCATTCATTGCTGACAGCACAACAATTAACACCGCTACGCCGATAGCAATACCAATGGTAGATGAGGCCGATATAAATGACGAAAAACCACTACTTTGACGACTACGAACATAGCGTAAGCCGATAAATACACTTAACGGTTTTAACACTTAGTCTTCCTCACTCTTTACCGCTTTATCTGTAACTTGAAAATTTTGAGCAGCACCTTCTAACGGCTTGAGGTGTCCGTGATCTAAACGCAGTTGCCGATCCATTTTTGCCGCCAAGGTTAAATCATGGGTAACAATAACAAAGCTGGTATTTACCGTGCGGTTTAACTCCTGTAACAATTGATATATTTGCTCCGCGGTATCAAAATCTAAATTCCCGGTTGGCTCGTCGGCTAAGATCAGTGATGGTTTAGTAACCAAAGCCCGGGCAATAGCCACGCGTTGACGCTCGCCACCCGAAAGTTCAGCAGGTCGATGATGACTTCTATGTGCTAAGCCAACTTGTTCAAGCATCGCTTGAGCCTGCATGAGTGCATCTTTAGGTTTATCGCCACGAATCAAAAGCGGCATAGCGACGTTTTCTTCTGCGCTAAACTCCATCATTAAATGGTGAAATTGATATATAAAGCCAATATGCTGATTACGAAACTTAGCCCGTTGTTTTTCTGTTAACTGATGGATATTGACCCCATTGATAAATACCTCACCACTACTTGGCGTATCTAATGCACCCGCTAAGTGCAAAAATGTACTTTTACCACATCCAGAACTTCCAACAATGGCCACTAACTCCCCTGCCTTCACGTCGAGATCAAGCTTTGATAATACTTCAATGGTAACGGGCCCTTGTTGATAAGACTTAGAAAGCTGACGACATTGTAAACCTAATGTAAGCGAGGCTTGCTGCAACTGATGTTTTTCATTTGTGGAATCATTTTTCTTCACATTATTGCTCTCTAATTCTTGGGGCTTTTTAATATTTGTTTTACTATTCATTTCTGAGCACCTGGGCCGGTTGGGTCTGGGCAGCTCGATAAGCAGGATAAAGTGTCGCTACAAAGCTCATGACTAACGCCGAGGCAACAATAACGATAATATTTGAGGAATCAAGCGCGATTGGCAATTGTTGCCCTGCAGCTAATAAATTAACGCCAAATAGGTTAAATAATTCATTTAAATTCAACGTTAAAAGTACCCCGAGGGTGCAGCCTAAGATAACCCCCCATAATCCATTGGTTAGCCCTTGAGTGATAAAAATTTTAACAATGCCGCTTCGGCTCAACCCTAGCGTTTGTAAAATACTAATTTCACCTTGCTTATCCATAACCACCATCACCAACGCTGAAACAATATTAAACGCGGCAACGGCGACAATTAAGCTCAGCATTAGCCACATCATATTTTTTTCCATACTAACGGCAGCAAATAAGGCGCCCTGGCTTTCTTGCCAACTAATAAATTCAAAGTCAGGGTAGCTCAGTGACAGCTGTGCAATAACACTTGGCGCTTTAAAAGCATCAACTAAATACAGCCTTAATTGCTTAACACCATCACCTTTTTCTCGATGTAGTTTCGCGCCATCTTTGATGTTAATAAAGACCATCGACTCATCAACTTGCGAGCCGACATTAAAGATACCCACGATAGTAAATGTCCGGTGCACAGGCACCCGCCCCATAGGGGTAAATATAGTTTTATTGGGTAGCGTTAAGCGCACGTCATCTCCCAAGTTCACCTTTAACTTTCTCGCTAAAGCCTGGCCTAAAATGATACTAAAAGGCTCACTCTCTAATCCTGCTAAGCCACCATACTCCATGGCACTATTAATAATATTATGTTGTTCAAACTCCGGCATGATGCCGTGAACTAAAACACCTTGCAGCGCCGTTTTAGATTGTATTAACGCTTCACTTTCTTGATAAGGCGTGACTTGCGATACAGCTGGCAAGGCAAGAATATCATGCTGTAATGCTCGCCAATTATTTGGGTCAGTTTGTTTTTGAGACATTAATACGTGAGGCACTAGCCCTAACACCCTGCGTTTTTGCTCTTGCTCCAAACCATCCATAACAGAAACGACAGTGATCAAAGAGGCAACACCGAGCACAATACCAATGATAGAAAAAAAGGTGATAAAAGAGACAAAGCCCTTCCTTTGACTGCTTCGGCTATATCTTAAGCCGATGTAAACACTAACGGGTTGAAACATGAAACCTTTCTTTATTAGTTGTGGTTTATACCAAGATTATTGAGCGTAAAAGCATAGCACAGCTCATAAAGATATATCTTCAGACTTTTTTAACTTTTCAATGTTTAACAGAAAAGTATCGTAAAAACTCAGTAAATTATTAATAAGAAACTGTATTTCAATAGCCTACATGTATGCTAACCAGCAATAAAGCTCTTTAATATTGATATTCATTTTCAAAAACAATCAGTCATCATCACACTAATATCTTTACATTTTTTGATAGAAACAATTTAAAATACAACGGACGTTAATAATATGTTATAAAAAATACTTTTACCCTAGTAAATCAGCATGATTGCCTTTACTATCGAGAGCTCAAATAAAAGCTCTAACGCCCAACTAAATAACTGAAATCGTGAGTATTGAATGAAGAAAATAATAACAAGTGCCGTTTGCACCTCTTTACTGTTCATTGCGGGTTGTAATGATAACACCAGCACAAACACAGCGACTGAAGCTAAAACTATCCAAAAAACAGCTTTAGCGTCCGGTATTGATAAAGCCAATATGGACTTATCTGTAAGACCTCAAGACAACTTCTACCGTTACGTTAATGGTGCGTGGTTGAACGCTAATGAAATTCCTGCTGACAAAACCTCAATTGGTTCATTTTATGACTTACGTGATGAAGCTGATGATAATGTAAAAGCGATCATTGAAGAGCTTGCTGCCACTAAAAACTTAAAAATGGGCAGTGACGAGCAAAAAGTTGCCGATTTATTCCGCTCATTCATGGATATAGAGGCCCGCAATACGCTTGGCACTACTCCGTTACAAGCATTATTTGATCAAATCAATAACCTGAAAGATAAAACCGAATTAGCGGCTTTCTTTGGTGAAAATCAAAAAATTGGCGTTGGTAGTCCACTTGCTTTTTATATCAGCGTTGATGCTAAAGATTCTACACGTTATGCCACACATGTTTGGCAAAGTGGCCTTGGCTTACCAGATAGAGATTATTACTTCAATGAAGCAGAACGCTTTGCAAAATTACGCGAAGGTTACGTCGCCCATATTGAAAACATGTTCAATTTAGCAGGATTAGAAAATGGTAAAGCTGCTGCACAAACCATTATGGCGCTTGAAACCAAACTTGCTGGCTACCACTGGACTAAAGTTGAATCTCGTAACAGCACTAAACGCTATAACAAATATAAGGTCAGCGATTTAAACACCGTTACTGATGCATTTAACTGGGCAGCGTACCTAGAAGCACAAGGTGTTGCAGCTCAAAATGACTTAATCATTAACCAACCTTCTTTTGTAAAAGGCTTTGGCGAAACGTTTGCTGCTACGCCGTTAGCCGATTGGCAGACTTATTTGACTTTCCATACTTTAAGTAACTTTGCGAGTTCATTAACTGCCGATATCGATAATGAAAACTTTGATTTTTATTCAAAACAATTAAGTGGTCGTGAAGAGCAACGTCCAATGTGGAAACGTGGCGTTGCCGTGGTTAATCGCAACTTAGGTGAGGTTATCGGTAAAGTTTATGTTGGCCGTCACTTTAAACCTGAAGCTAAAACACGTATGACCCAATTGGTTGAAAATTTACGTGGTGCATACGGCGCAAGTATCAATGAACTTGATTGGATGTCAGATGCGACTAAAAAAGCAGCACAGGTAAAACTCGCCAGCTTTGATCCTAAAATTGGTTACCCTGACAAATGGGAAGACTACTCAGCACTGGTGATTAAAAGCGATGACTTAGTCGGTAATAAAATACGCTCTGGCATTGTTGCTCATCAAAAAGAAGTGGCTAAACTCGGCGGTCCTATCGATCGTCAAGAATGGGGGATGACACCGCAAACAGTTAACGCTTATTACAATCCAACTAAAAATGAAATTGTCTTTCCAGCCGCGATTTTACAACCACCATTTTTTAATTTAGCAGCAGATGATGCTGTAAACTACGGTGGCATCGGTGCGGTTATTGGTCATGAAATGGGCCATGGTTTTGACGACCAAGGTAGTAAGTACGATGGTGACGGCAATATGCGTAACTGGTGGACTGAAGAAGACTTAGCGGCATTTAAAGTGCGCGCTGATAACTTAGTGGCTCAATACGACAACTATGCGGTATTTGATGATCTTAACGTCAATGGCTCTTTAACCTTAGGCGAGAACATTGGTGACTTATCCGGTGTAACTATCGCTTATAAAGCTTACAAAGCATCATTAAATGGCAAAGAAGCGCCAGTGATTGATGGCTTAACTGGCGACCAAAGATTCTTTATGGGGTATGCACAAGTATGGCGCGTAAAAATGGTCGAAAAATCATTACGTAATCGTGTTGCCACTGACCCTCATTCACCTGGTGAGTTCCGTGCTTTAGGCTCATTATCAAACATGCCGGAATTTTACCGCGCTTTTGACGTTAAAGAAGGCGACGCTATGTATATCGCCCCTGAAAAACGCGTTAAAATTTGGTAATCTCAATCTTAATCATCAACTCAGGTTAATCCTAAGGTCTGATTAACACTATATTAAAAATAGTGGATAAAATAAAAAAGGAGCATTAGCTCCTTTTTTGCTATCTATCATTAATAACCTAGCACGGTTTTCGTTGTAAAGCAGTAGAGTTATCCGTAAAATCAGCTGCTTATTAGACGATACATTTAGCCCAAGACATTGTGTTATTTTTTCAATCTGAAGCTAATCTATAGGGAACACGGTTAAATGCCGTGACTGTACCCGCAACTGTAAGTAGCGTAAATCAAAGCTATAAGTCAGGACACCTAGGTATCAAACTGTATAACATTAAAAACACCGTGCGGGAATACACGAAAGTTACTAGGGGCACCAAGACATTCATCCTCTACTTTTCTGCACCGACGTTCCCAATTTTTCAACATAAGCGTTTGAATTAACCTTTAGGTCGCAATGAAAATATACCTTTTAGACAGTTGCCATCTCCTCCCCACTAACGCGTGTTTTAAGCGAGGCGGTGTTTGATGTCAAATTTACTGCATGTTGATTCATTATCTTGGTCGGTTGATAAGCAAGTTATTCTTAATAACATTTCCTTTGATGTTGACCGCGGCGATATTATTGGCATCATCGGGCCCAATGGCGCTGGTAAAACTTCATTACTCAAGTGCTTACTCAATCAATACAAAAATTGGCAAGGTAGCATTAATCTAAAAAACAAAAAGTTAACACAATACAAACCACAAGAATTAGCACAAATTTTTTCGTTAGTGGGGCAAAATTCTCCGCCGATATTTGATCTGAAAGTTTATGATGTGGTTCGAATGGGCTTACTGCCTTATAAAACGTTGTTTGCGAGTGACAGTGAAGCCGATAAAAAAGACATCATGCTCGCCTTAGAAAAGGTCGGCTTAGCCACTAGCCAAGCGAAGTTTTTTAACACCCTGTCAGGTGGAGAACAGCAACGCGTATTAATTGCTAAAGCGCTGGTACAAAAAGCTAAAATACTGGTACTTGATGAACCAACGAATCATTTAGATATTTACTACCAACACCAAATTTTACAATTGGTTCAGGCGTTAAACATTACTGTCATCATGACCATTCATGACCTCAATCTTGCTGCTCATTACTGCAATCGGTTACTGTTATTAGATCAAGGTCATTTGGTGAGTAACAATACTGTCGATCAGGTGCTCAATCCTGAGTTGTTAACGAAGGTATTTGGATTGCCTTGCTATCGTGATGACGCGCACCATGGTAGCATCCCCAGAGTGTACTTTTATCCCACACCTGGTGACAAAACAAGCCCTAAATCAGGGTTAGCCAATAGCCGCGAAGGTGAGATGTTGTGAGTATATTAAGCCCCATCAAAGGCAAAAACACTTTGATATTTTTCGGCCTTATAGTCTTAACGCTGTGCTCTATGATTTTAGCAATCACCTTTGGTCCGGCGACAATTACCGGTTCAGATATATTTCAATGTGTGATCAATGAATGCGCTACACCAATGCACGAGATGGTGGTTTGGCAAATACGCATCCCGCGTGTGCTGGTCGGTTTAGTCGCAGGTATGGGCTTAGCTTGTGCAGGAGCTATTTTACAAAATGTCACGCGCAACCCACTCGCCGACCCCTATTTATTTGGTATTATTTCTGGTGCAGGTTTAGGCGCAACCATCGCCACTATAGTAGTCCCTGAGCAACAAACGCTAGCCTTGCCATTAGCCGCATTTCTCGGTGCTTTATTTTCGGTGGTCATTGTATTTGGTATTGCAACATTGTTGCGAAATATGAACCATTTGCTTTTAACGGGCGTTGCAGTGTCATTTATGTTGGGCTCTATTAGTCATTTTATTCTTTACCTTGGCGACCCCTTTGCCACTAACCGAGTTATTTTTTGGCTCATGGGGAGTTTAACCCGGGTTGAAATGTCTCACTTTTACTTAATCAGTGCCATGGTGCTGGTTACGTTACTGACTATCTTCGCCTTACATCGACAAATAGACGCGCTATTACTCGGCGATGAAAGTGCCGCCAGCCTTGGCGTTAATGTTGATAAACTGCGGATAATATTATTAGCCTTATGTGCCGCTGTTACCGCTACTATCGTCGCTTATTGCGGTGGTATAGGCTTTGTCGGTTTAATGATCCCACACATTGTGAGACAACTTGTCGGCGTAACTACCATGCCGTTAATTATCGGCTCAGCGCTAGTTGGCGGTTGCTTTTTAATTTGGGTCGACGTTTTAGCGCGTAGTGCACTCAGTAATGTCGAAATCCCTATTGGTATTATTACGTCCGCTATTGGCAGTATTTTCTTTTTAGCGATCATGTATCGCACTCGTAAAACAGGATAATCCCCATGACAACAGATACAGATAAAAATCAAAAACACCAAGAACGTATGCAACGCCTTAAAGAAAAAGTTGATGCGCGTATTAATTCCGCTCAAGAAGAGCGAGGCCTACTGATTGTTATTACCGGCAATGGCAAAGGCAAGTCAACATCAGGGTTTGGCACATTAGCTCGCGCTGTTGGTCATGGCTACAAGGCCGCCGCATTGCAATTTATTAAAGGTGATTGGGCCTGTGGTGAACGTAATTTATTGGAGAAAAACGGCGTCGAATTTCATGTCATGGCGACAGGATTTACTTGGGATACCCAAGATAAATCAAAAGATATTGCCGCAGCAACTAAGGTCTGGGCAGAAGCAAAACGTTTACTAAAAGATGACAGTGTCGACGTGATTTTGCTTGATGAATTAACTTACATGCTATCTTACAAGTATTTGGATTTAGATGAAGTGATTGACGCGATCGTTAACCGTCCCGCCATGCAACATGTCATTATCACTGGCCGAGCTTGTCATCGTAGCATCATTGAACTTGCCGATACGGTCAGTGAAGTTCAACCTTTAAAGCACGCTTTTGACAATGGTATCAAAGCGCAAAAAGGTATCGATTGGTAGTTAAATAGCTTAAATAAAATACACGGGTTCACCATGACATTTTCGTATTATCTCTGCACAGCCTTGCTAATCTTAGCTTGTTTAAACGCAGTAAAAGAAGTCAATGCACAGCAAATAAAGCCAATTGATGCGTCTAAACCACGCATCGTTGCACTTTCGCCACATATTGTCGAAATGTTATTTGATATTGGTGCAGGTGAACAAATTATTGCCACTACTGATCACGCAGACTACCCCTCTGCGGCAAAGAAAATCCCGACAATAGGCAGTGCTTTGCGCATCCAATTAGAACGGATAATTGAGCTGCAACCCGACTTAATTATTGCCTGGAAAAGTGGTAATCCAAGCGATGAGTTAGCACGCATCGAACAACTGGGTTTTAACGTTGTCTATTCACAGCCCGACACTTTTAATGATGTTGCTAAAGAATTACGTTTATTTGGCCAGCTTTCAGGCCATAGCGAGCAAGCTGAGCGTGTTGCTAGTAAATTTTTAGCTGAATTAGCAAGCATTAAAAAGCAATATGGCCAGAAAAAGCCCCTGACCGGCTTTTACGAAGTTTGGTCTAGGCCATTAACCACCATTGGTAAGCACAGTTGGCCCCAGCAATTTTTAGAGCTGTGTAGCATTCACAATCCGTTCACTCATGCCAACGCTAGCTACCCGCAAGTCAATATCGAACAAATATTACAAGCCCGTGTTGATGTC
>JBFJQB010000111.1:0-9830 GCA_041616855.1 Cognaticolwellia sp.
CTCTCCAAGAGCAAAACAATACTCAGTCGAAAAACACGAAAGCTAATAAAAAACAGCAAGAAGGCAGACGAGGTGCTGGTCGTGAGCTTGGCCTGACGTGGCGTACTGACTTACCCGTTGAAAATGAAGTGATTGCCGGGCAGTGGTGGCAAGTTGACGAGCAGCAACCGCAAGTGTCCATTGAAAGTAATATGGCTGAACGCTTAGATATTAATCTCGGTGATGAGTTAACGTTTACCCTTGGCTCCGATGAGTTTACCGTGCCTGTTACCAGTATTCGTAAAGTGAATTGGCAGAGTCGTCAGCTCAACTTTATTATGATTTTCAATCAAAGTGTGCTGGATAAGTTTCCGACCACGGCAATATCTGCTTGGTCAGTATCAGAGCAAGACAGAGACTTAGTTTATCGCTTTATGGCCAATTATCCCACCATTACCTTAATGGACTTTGCCGCAATAATGGCGCAGCTCAATAATATTATTGAGCAAGTCTCGGTGGCTATTCAGTTAATTCTTATTTTGGTGGTACTGGCCGGTAGTTTAGTGTTAATAGCTCAAGTACAAGCCAGTATGGAAGAAAGAGAACGAGAATTAGCAATATTACGCACTTTAGGTGCACGTGGAAAATTACTGCGTAATAGTGTGTTATTTGAGTTTGTCGCACTTGGCGCTATTGCAGGGTTAATGGCTAGCATTGGGATGGAAATCGCGGTGTATATCTTACAAAGCCAAGTCTTTAATATGGCAGGCAGCTTTCACTTTCAATATTGGTTAGTCGGTATCGGTGCAGGCGCGCTATTTGTGGGTTTGATTGGCATGCTAAGTTGTTGGCGATTACTTCAGTTGTCGAGCGTTACTTTGATCCGCCGCACCATGTAATTTAATGCTTTTACGTAGCCCTTGTATTTTAATACTAGCGATAGGGCTATGAAATCGCTTATAGTTTTAACCACTTACACATAATTTAAACCACTCAGGATTGACATAATGGCTTTAGCAGCAAAGTCTGAAGGCGCAGTGAAATTTTTATTGGTGACCGCCGCATTATTTATCGTATTAGCAGGGATAAAGACGGCAGCGACATTATTAGTGCCATTTTTATTGGCGGCGTTTATTGCCATTATTTGCAATCCGTTAGTGGTTAAAGCAGCGACCTACAAAATACCCAAACCGATAGCGATAATTTTTGTTATTGGCATATTTGTTTCTATTGCTTTGTCACTCGCTGGACTTGTGGGTAACTCATTAAATGAATTATCCGTGCTATTACCTGTGTATCGAGCGCAACTGCAAGAGCAATTTATTTGGTTAACTCAGCAACTAGATACATATAACATTATTATTTCACCCGAGTTACTGATTGAATATTTTGACCCAGGCGCTGCGATGGGCTTAGCGGCTAATATGCTTAGTGGTTTGGGCGGCGTGATGGCGAACTTATTTTTAATCATCATCACTGTAGTTTTTATGCTGTTTGAAGCCTCTTCGGTACCGCATAAACTCCACCTCGCATTGGATGATCCACAGGCGCGTTTAAAGCAAATTGATCAGTTTTTAGCCTCGGTAAATAACTATTTAGCGATTAAAACCTTAGTAAGTATTGCCACGGGTGTATGTGTGTCGGTCATGCTGTGGGCGTTCGGTTTAGACTTTTTCTTATTGTGGGGCGTACTTGCCTTTTTACTTAATTACATCCCCAATATCGGCTCAATTATCGCTGCAGTGCCGGCAATGTCGTTGGCGGTGTTACAATTAGGGCCCGCGGCCGCAGGTTTTATCGGTTTAGGCTATTTAACCATAAATACCGTGATGGGCAATGTGGTCGAGCCACGCTATTTAGGTCGAGGTCTGGGGCTATCAACTTTAGTGGTGTTTATTTCATTAATATTTTGGGGCTGGTTGCTGGGGACCGTAGGTATGTTGTTGTCAGTTCCATTAACCATGATCATTAAAATTGCCTTAGAGAATTCTGCAGAAGGGCGCTGGTTCGCGGTGTTACTATCTAGTGAAGAGCCGCAATAACCCGTGTAAATAGCACTCCAAGGTTAACGCCAGTCAGTCAACAGCTGGCTGGCGTTTTTATTGGGCTAGTTACTTGGTTTGAGTAAACGTTCACCTCAATGGTAAGTTTCTCTGCCTGATGCATGTAATACCAAGGGGTTTAGTGCATTGCTTAATGAATTCAAAGCATACATAGTTACTGATTTTCCCAATTCTTTTGAGTGCGAGGCGTAAGTATTGGCAAGAGGAAAGTTGGTAGTTGAGTTGCAAAAGAAAAGGCTACTGAAAAATTCAGAAGCCTTTATTTATTAACCAGAAGTTCGGTCAGTAACTCACTACATATTGCTTAACTCATCAGTATTAAATACTGTGCTGGTATTTTTTATGATTAAATAGCCCTTATCTAAACACTTTTTCACGCATTTAAAGAACCAGTAATTTACTTGGCAAGTAAACGATTGTTAGGGTAATTTGCGGCTAACACTTGTTTAGCATTAGTACGTAAATCATCTAACCCTAACTTTTCATAACAGATAATCATTATTTCTAATGCGGCTTCTGTTTCTGGGCTAGGCGAGAAATACTCGACAATATATTTACCGCGGTTAGCGGAAGAGACATAAGCTTCACGTTTTAAGTAATAACGCGCCACAGCTAATTCATATTTTGCTAAACGTGATTTGATTGAAATCATTCGTGCGCGAGCGTCTGCCGCATACTTACTATTAGGGTATTTTTCTAATACTATTTTTAGATCATTGAAAGCATCACGCGCCGCTGTAGGGTCACGGTCTGAACGGTCAATCCCTGCTAAATCTTGAAATAAGTTATTTTCTGTCGCGATATTGATTAGCGCACGCATGTAATAAACATAATCAATATTAGCGTGGGCAGGATTTAGTCTTAAAAACCTATCGGTAAGTGCCAACCCTTGAGCTGAGTCGCCACTTTTGTAATAAGCATAAATTAAATCTAATTGTACTTGATGAGAGATGGGGCCGTAAGGAAATCGAGAGTCTATCGCGGATAAAATTTGGATAGCTTTTTGATATAAACCATTATCAAGCGACTCCCGTGCATCAGCAAATAATGCTTGAGCAGACTTATCTGGCACCTTTTTAATATCTTTTTCGCTTGTTCCTGAACAGCCTGTTAACGCTAACATTAGTGCAAGGCACATTATTTTTATTGTCACTTTTTCCATAGATTTCAATATCACTACTTTTTTTTAGTTAAAATAAATATCATCCCCACTATAATTACTTAATGTAATTGCTTTAGCAAAGAGGTAAAATAAGCATTGGCATTCTAACCTAGCAATCATGCCTTGCACAGTGCTAATTAATAGAGAGTTTAATGGCTGAGATAATTCAACACCGGGACACGGTTCCCGAATCATGCTTAGGTAAACGTTTCGACCAGACTTTGGCCGAGATGTTCCCTGATTATTCACGTTCACGATTAAAAGAATGGATTTTAGCCGGCCATGTTACGGTTGACGGCGTTGTTGTCGACAAAGCACGCGAGAAAATGTTTGGTGGTGAGCAAATTGCCATTAATACAGAAGTAGAGGCAGAAGTACGTTTTAAAGCCCAAGATTTACCATTAAATATTGTTTATGAAGATGATGATATTTTAGTGATTAATAAGCCTGCAGGCTTTGTTGTGCATCCAGGGGCCGGTAACCCTGATGGTACAGTGTTAAATGCCTTATTACATCATTGCCCGCAATTAGATGTAGTACCTCGTGCTGGTATTGTTCATCGTTTGGACAAAGATACGACGGGATTAATGGTAGTAGCCAAAACAATTGCGGCTCAAACTAATTTGGTTGAATCACTGCAGGCGCGTGAAATAACCCGTGAATACGAAGCTATCGCTAACGGTATAATGACCGCAGGTGGTGTAGTTGATGAGCCAATTGGTCGTCATGCAACAAAGCGCACCCATATGGCCGTGACTTTTTCAGGCCGTCCTTCGATAACACATTACCGGGTGATGGAAAAATTTAGATTGCATACCCGTTTACGTTTACGCTTAGAAACAGGGCGAACGCATCAAATTCGTGTTCATATGGCGCATATCACTCACCCTCTGGTCGGTGATCCTGTTTACGGTGGTCGTCCGCGCCCACCAAAAAATGCCTCTGAAGAATTACGTGAGATGTTACGTCAGTTTAAGCGTCAAGCCTTACATGCGGCCATGCTATCGTTATATCATCCGATAACAGGAGAGCAAATGACTTGGCATGCGGATATCCCAGAGGATATGGTAGCGTTAGGTGATATGCTGCGCGCAGATACTAAAAGTAACCTTAGCGATAGTGACTACTAAGCTACCTGAGAATATCGGGTTGATTAAATGGCCAACCACCAATGTGTTGGCCTTTACCACCACTCGATTACCACTGAGTAATCATCAAGCATCTAAATCTCTAACGTATTTACCATCAACGGTTCAAAGCTCGAAAAATTTTCAATCAACTTATGATGCCTTTAATCTAGGGGATCATGTTGGTGATTGCCAAGATACAGTCGCTTGTAACCGAAAGAAGCTATTAGCATACTTACCCAAAGCATCAAAAATTCAGTGGTTAGAACAAGTGCACGGTAATAATGTGGTGGTGATTGAAAAACATGATAAAACTTCGCTTGTTGCAGATGCCGCGATAACTCGTAATCGACATATTGCTTTAGCCATCATGACGGCAGACTGTTTACCTATTTTACTCACTAACAAATCGGGCAGTGAAATTGCTGCAATTCATGCCGGTTGGCGGCCACTAGCAGCGAATATCATTGAGCGAACCTTGGCAAAAATGCATAGCAGTGCAGGGCAACTTTATGCTTGGTTGGGGCCATGCATTGGCCCTTCGGCATTTGAAGTGGGTCAAGAAGTAAAACAAATGTTTTGTGAAATATCTCCGCAGTTCGAAATAGCATTTAGTCCTGTTAAAGACAATAGAGATACGAGTAAAACGCTAAAGTATTTTGCCGATTTACAGCTGATTGCCACCATACAGCTTGCCGCTCTCGGGGTTAAAAACATTAGCAAAATTGAACAGTGCACTTATCAACTAAGCGACAAATATTATTCTTATCGTCGAGACGGTAAGACCGGCCGTATGGCCAGTATAATATGTATAGCTTAATGCGGTTTTACCCCTATTTATTGCTATGCTTTAAAAACTATCTCTTTGACTAAGCTAAAAATATAGTTGCAAGTTGCTTGAAAATGCAGCGTTCTGTCCCTATAACATAGGTAACTATAAAGTAAGTCCAGTAATATGGCATTAGGAGAAGAACAATGCGTTTAGAAAGATTCACCCAAGCTTTTCAAGTAGCAATATCTGATGCACAGTCGATAGCATTAGGTAAAGATCATCAATTTATCGAGCCTGTCCATTTAATGCTTGCGTTATTAAATCAAAACGCGAGTAGCATTATTCCATTATTAAAAAGTGCCGGTATAAATATCCGCACTTTAAGAACCCAAGTAGAAACGGCTATTGCAGAATTAGCGCAAGTTTCTGGCACCGGCGGCGAAGTACAGTTATCGTCGACGATGGTCAATATCCTAAATCTTTGTGATAAGTTCGCTCAACAATACGGCGATAAATTTATCTCCTCAGAAATTTTTATTCTTGCGGCTTTGCAGGATAAAGGTAAGTTAGGTCAAATTCTCAAAGATTTAGGCGCCAGTGAACAGCGTATTAAAGATGCGATAGAGCATATCCGTGGTGGTAAAAATGTTGATGATGAAAATGCTGAGGAAACCCGTCAGGCGTTAGATAAATATACCGTTGATTTAACTGAGCGAGCCGAGCAAGGTAAGTTAGACCCAGTTATTGGCCGCGATGATGAAATAAGGCGCACCATTCAAGTATTACAACGGCGTACAAAAAATAACCCCGTATTAATCGGTCAACCTGGCGTTGGTAAAACCGCTATTGTAGAAGGCTTAGCCCAACGTATCGTTGATCATGAGGTGCCAGAAGGTATTCGCAATAAGCGGGTACTATCACTTGATATGGGGGCCCTTGTCGCGGGTGCTAAATACCGTGGAGAATTCGAAGAGCGCCTTAAAGCAGTACTTAACGAATTAAGCCAATTAGAAGGGCAAGTCATCTTATTCATTGATGAGTTGCATACCATGGTAGGGGCAGGTAAGAGTGACGGCGCAATGGATGCGGGTAATATGTTAAAACCGGCGTTAGCGCGCGGTGACTTACATTGTGTTGGCGCGACGACATTAGATGAATATCGTCAATACATTGAAAAAGATGCCGCATTGGAGCGACGTTTTCAAAAGGTTTTGGTCGATGAGCCAAGTGTGGAAGACACCATTGCTATATTACGTGGGTTGAAAGAGCGCTATGAACTCCATCATAATGTTGAAATTACCGACCCTGCTATCGTTGCTGCTGCGGCACTATCACATCGTTATGTAAGTGACCGCCAGTTACCCGATAAAGCAATCGATCTTATCGATGAAGCAGCCTCGAGTATTCGCATGCAAATGGACTCTAAACCTGAAAATTTAGATAGATTAGAGCGCCGTTTAATTCAGCTGAAATTAGAACAACGTGCTTTATCAAAAGATTCTGATACCGCTTCTAAAAAACGATTGGATTTAATTTCGGATGATATTGCCACATGCCAAGCTAGTTATGATGAATTAGATGAAGTATGGAAAACGGAAAAAGCGGCGCTGCACGGTACTCAAGCCATTAAAACAGATTTAGAACAAGCGCGAATTGAGCTCGAAGCAGCTCGCCGTGCCGGTGATCTTAATGCTATGGCTGAGTTGCAATATAGCCGCATCCCTGATCTTGAAAAGCAACTCGACCTTGCCAGTCAAGCAGAGATGCAAGAAATGACCTTGTTGCGCAACAAAGTTACTGATGTAGAAATTGCGGACGTATTAAGCCGAGCTACCGGTATTCCAGTGTCTAAAATGCTTGAAGAGGAGTCTGATAAATTATTACAGATGGAGGATAACCTTCACAAACGGGTAATTGGCCAATCTGAGGCAGTTGTTTCTGTATCCAATGCAATTCGTCGCTCGAGAGCAGGTTTAGCGGATCCAGATCAACCGATAGGCTCATTCCTCTTTCTTGGGCCTACTGGTGTTGGTAAAACCGAACTAACTAAAGCGCTAGCACACTTTTTATTTGATAGTGAAGATGCTTTGGTGCGCGTTGATATGTCTGAATTTATGGAGAAACATTCAGTGGCCCGTTTAGTTGGAGCGCCTCCAGGATATGTAGGATATGAAGAGGGGGGTTATTTAACTGAGGCGGTAAGGCGTAAACCTTATTCAGTTATTTTACTTGATGAAATAGAAAAAGCGCATCCGGATGTTTTTAATATTTTACTACAAGTGTTAGACGACGGTCGCTTAACGGATGGTCAAGGCCGTACGGTCGACTTTAAAAATACCGTTATCATCATGACCTCAAATATTGGCTCTGATATTATTCAAGAATATGGCGATGATAGTCAATATCAGCAAATGAAAGCTAGGGTGATAGCTGAACTCAGCCATCATTTTAAACCTGAGTTTATTAACCGTGTTGATGAAACTGTGGTATTTCATCCACTACTTGCTGAGCAGATTAAGAGTATCGCTAGTATCCAAATATCTGCATTAACTAAGCGATTGGAAGAGCGAGATATAACAATGGAAATGTCAGAAGATGCATTAGCTTTTGTTGCTGCTGCGGGGTTTGATCCCATTTTTGGTGCTAGGCCGTTAAAACGCTCTATTCAGCAAGAAATTGAAAATCCATTAGCTCATAAGCTTTTAGCCAATGAATTTTCTGCAGGTGATCGCGTACTTGTAGAGCTAGGTGATAATCATTTGAACTTCACAGTTAAAGCTAAGTAAAGTTTTAGTAAAATTAACTCTCGATAACAAATAGGCCGAAATGTTTATTGACTTAATCAGTACAGTAAACTTCGGCCTGCTTTATATTCATAGCTAACTGTTGTTGCTTTTCTACTGCACCTAATACTTTTACATTACCTTTTTCATCTTTATATTGTATTTTATCAAAATTTTCTAAGGTTTTAATGTTGTCACGGGCTGAAACACATTTGTCTTGATTCGTATCATTAGTTTTTTCATTAGTGATCTCTTCGTCGGAAAAGTCGTTCTCATTTGGCATTGAGGCTTTAGTTGAACTTCTTTGCTCGATAGTAGCTGAAGACTTTTGATTATTGGCCATGCTTATTTCAATATAATCATTATGTGCTGGTTGATGTTGACTAAAATGAACAACATTTTCTTTGTCGACCCAACGATAAACTGTAAGTTGTTCAGCTGCGGAAACATCGAAATACACTAATATCGTTAAAAATAGTGTTATTGTCTTAATGTGCATAATGCTACCTATCCATAAATTAATACTTATTTGCCTTCATTATTAGCTTGCCTTTAGTATTAGCAAAACAGCGCGAGCAATAATAATGGGCGACTAAAATCTGATACTCTTATTGCTTTATAACAACACAATGCAAAGTTTACAAATTTTTGCTGCTTTTAATAATCAATGATGGAGCTACAACTATCGTTAATAATTAAACTTATGCTAGATTAGCACTCTGTTATTTATTTTAATTTATTTCGGTTATATTTATGCCTGACAAACAAAATAGTGATTTACGTCCAACTCGTGGTATCTATCTTTTACCCAATTTATTGACTACCGCAGGGTTGTTTTCAGGGTTTTATGCTGTGGTCTCTTCGATGAACGGGCACTTTATAAGCGCAGCAGTTGCTATTTTTATTGCGATGATTTTTGATGGCTTGGATGGCCGCGTGGCTCGTATGACTAATACTCAAAGTGAATTTGGCGCTGAATACGACAGTATGGCAGATATGCTTTCATTTGGTATTGCACCAGGAATAGTTGCTTATAACTGGGCTCTGTCTAGTTTTGGTAAATTTGGTTGGTTAGCTGCTTTTATTTATGTTGCCTGTGCGGCATTACGTCTAGCCCGTTTTAATACCCAAGTTGGTGTTGCAGATAAACGTTATTTTCAGGGATTAGCTAGCCCTGCAGCAGCCGGTGTTATTGCTAGCCTCATTTGGGTTGGCAGTGAATATAAAATTAATGGTGAAGATTACGGCCTTATTGTTGGTGTTATCACTATCATTACAGGATTATTAATGGTGAGTAATTTTAGATATAACAGCTTTAAAGAAGTGAACTTGAAAGGTAAGGTAAATTTTGTTGTTGTATTATTGATTGTGCTTGCTTTTGTTGTTATTGCATCAAGCCCCGAGAATATTTTGCTGTTTATTTTTGTTTTATATGCTTGCTCTGGACCTGTTACAACTATTCGTTCAGTAAAAAAATTGAGATTGGAACATGTTGTGGGCGACGATACCGATGCTGACTTTACTGATAGTAACCCAAATAAAGCATCGAGCTCGTTAGATGAAGAGACTAAATCGAAAACTGATGTGTCTTAATTTAAATAAAAGCAGTTGATGGTATAAAACAAGCCAGAGCTTAGCTAAATTTATACTAAGTAATGGCTGAGTTACTTTAAATTGAAGCGCAGTTGCCCAATGTCAATTTAAAAGCAGCACTTTATTGTACTAGTTTCGATTACCTAGAGTTAGATTAGTATGAAAAATATGCGCCTTGCATAATAAAGAGACAAACAAACACATTTATGCAATTTAATTGCATTTAGCGGTTGACGCGGGGCGATAAATCTCTAAAATGCGCTCCACTTCTTCGGGACAAGTCGAAGAGGTTGTTTTAATGAGTTATCTAACGCGGTTTCGGCTACTTTGGTTAACTTAACGTTTTAAAAG
>JBFJQB010000112.1:0-9791 GCA_041616855.1 Cognaticolwellia sp.
CGTAAAATCACGGAGGAAGGGGTTAAATTTAGCTCGCCAGTTAATGGTGAAAAAATTATGTTAACGCCCGAACGCTCTATGGAAGTGCAAAATAGCTTAGGCTCAGACATCGTGATGATATTTGATGAATGTACGCCGTATCCTGCCAGTCATGAAGAGTCAAAAGTATCGATGGAGCTTTCTTTGCGTTGGGCGCAGCGCTCAAAAGATGCCCACCAAGGTAATAAAAATGCTTTGTTTGGTATCGTCCAAGGTGGCATGTATGAAGATTTGCGCGAAGTATCGGTTAATGGCTTAACCGATATTGGATTTGATGGCTACGCAATAGGCGGTTTATCAGTAGGTGAGCCGAAAGAAGATATGATTCGCATATTAGATCATACCGCCCCCTTGATACCGGAAAATAAACCCCGATATCTTATGGGAGTTGGCAAGCCGGAAGACTTAGTCGAAGGTGTACGTCGCGGTATTGATATGTTTGATTGTGTTATGCCAACCCGTAATGCCCGTAACGGACATTTATTTGTCACTAATGGTGTGATAAAAATTAGAAATGCTCGTCATAAAACCGATACAGGCCCATTAGATTCAGAGTGTGATTGTTATACTTGTAAAAATTATTCGCGTGCTTATTTACATCATTTAGATAAGTGTAATGAAATTTTAGGTTCACAATTAAATACTCTACATAACCTACGTTTTTATCAACGTGTTATGAAAGGATTGCGTGACGCAATAGAGCAAGGCAAACTAGAAGAGTTTGTTGCCGAATTCTACGCATTACGCGATTTACCTGTGCCGCCATTAGCTGGCACGTCAACAGGTAAAGAAACAGATTAAAACTTTAACCGGTTTCAATTCACCATTTAATAAAATTTGATTAGAAAATATAATAAGAGGAAGTTATGAGTTTATTTATTAGCCAAGCCCACGCTGCTGCAGCACCTGCTCAAGGCGCTGACGGTACATCTATGTTAATCATGTTAGCGGTATTTGGTATCGTGTTTTACTTTATGATTTATCGTCCACAAGCTAAACGTGTAAAAGAGCATAAAAGCTTGATGGCTGAATTATCGAAAGGCGATGAAGTACTTACCCAAGGCGGCATTGTTGGTAAAATTGTAAAAGTTTCTGATGAAAAAGATTTTATCGTGGTAAGTATTGCTGAAGGTACTGAAATAACAGTACAAAAAGGTGCGGTAAACGCGGTATTACCTAAAGGCACAATGAAATCTCTATAATGAGACATTGTTACCGTTTATAGCTATCCGGCTTTTAAGGTGCTGATTGTATATCTTCGGTTAAGCACCTAGCATGGCTAAAAGGGTTCTAACAAACAATCGCGTTATCGCTTGTCTTAATGTGCTAGCGCGATTCAAAAGAAAATAGGGTGATATTGTGTTAAACAAATATCCATTATGGAAGACATTGATGGTGCTATTTATAGTCGCCATTGGTGCTTTGTATGCATCTCCAAACCTTTATGGTGAAGATCCTGCAGTACAAGTTTCAGGTTTGCGTGGTATAGAAACCACTGCAACTACGCTAGATGTTGTTAAAACACATTTAGATGAAAATAAAATATCCTACGCGAGTATCGTGTTAGAAGACGGGCAAATCTTAGCGCGATTTAAAGACACTGAACAACAAATGCGCGCACGTGATTTACTTGATGAAAACATCGGCGACAAATATTCAGTAGCCTTAAATTTAACACCTGCAACGCCGACGTGGCTTGCAAGCCTTGGCGGTACGCCAATGAAGTTAGGTTTAGACTTAAGTGGTGGTGTTAGCTTCCTGATGGAAGTAAACATGAAAGAAGCCATTATTAAGGCACAAGAAAGTCTCATTGACGATTTTCGCTCCGGTTTACGTGGCGAAAAAATTCGCTATCGTAGCGTTAAGCAAGTCGATGATGCGATTACTGTGCAATTTCGTAATGCTGAAGACCTATCAAATGCAGAATCATTTCTTGAGAAACAAAATGCGGGTTTAGCGTTTGTTAGTGATGAAGATAATTTAACCTTGTCGGCGACGATGACCGAGCAAAAGTTAAAAGAAACTCGTGAATATGCCCTACAACAAAACATTACCATTATTCGTAACCGTGTTAATGAACTAGGTGTTGCTGAGCCTTTGGTTCAACGCCAAGGTAAAAAGCATATTGTTATCGAATTACCGGGTGTGCAAGATACCGCGAAAGCAAAAGAAATATTAAACGCCACTGCCACTATCGAATTTCGTTTAGTCGATACGGAAGGTGATTTGTCCGCAGCACTTAACGGTCGTGTTCCGGCTAGCTCACAATTACTAAAAGAACGTAACGGTCAACCCGTGCTGTTGAAAAAACGCGTTATGTTAACCGGTGATCACATTGTTGATGCCGGTTCAAGCTTTGACGAATATAGTCGCCCTCAAGTTAATATCACCTTAGATTCAGCTGGTGGTAGTAAAATGTCAAACGGTACAAAAAACAGTATTGGTAAGCCGATGGCGACAGTGTTTATTGAATACAAGCCAACGGATCGTGTAGACGCTGAAGGTAATACCATCTTCGAAAAACAACAAGAAGTGATCAGTGTTGCCACCATTCAAGCGCGTTTAGGTAAAACCTTTCGTATCACCGGTGCTGGTAGTCAAGCAGAAGCGCATAATTTAGCACTATTATTACGTGCAGGTGCGTTGATTGCGCCGATTCAAATTGTTGAAGAGCGTACTGTTGGCCCTACATTAGGTGCTGAAAACGTTCAACTAGGTTTTCAAGCCATCATGATGGGCTTTGGCTTAGTGTTCATCTTTATGTTGATCTATTACCGCGCGTTCGGTGTCGTGGCTAATTTAGCCTTAGGTGCGAACTTAGTACTTATTATCGGTGTTATGTCGATGATCCCAGGGGCGACGTTAACTTTACCAGGTATGGCGGGTATTGTATTAACGGTAGGTATGGCGGTTGATGCAAACGTACTTATTTTTGAACGAATTCGTGAAGAAATTCGCGCAGGAAAATCTGTTCAACAGTCTATCCATCAAGGTTATGACGCGGCATTTTCAACCATTATCGATGCCAATATTACTACCTTGATTGCAGCGTTGATTTTATTTGCTGTCGGTACCGGACCTATCAAAGGTTTCGCGGTTACCTTATCAATCGGTATTATTACCTCGATGTTTACGGCAGTTATTGGTACTCGTACCGTTGTAAATGCGGTTTGGGGTGGTAAACGTCTCGATAAATTGGCTATATAGGGCTTCATTTTTATGCAAATTTTACACTTAAAAGATACTGTTGCCTTTATGCGCTACCGCAAGGTGGCCGTGATATTTAGTATCTTACTAATGGCCGCTTCAATTGTGTCACTGGCAACGAATAAGCTTAATTTTGGCTTAGACTTTACCGGCGGTACTTTGATTGAGGTTGGTTTTGAGCAAGCCGCTGATTTAACCAAAATTCGCGCAATCATGGACTCAAACGGATTTAATGATGCGGTTGTACAGTTATATGGCTCTAGTCGTGATGTGGTTATTCGTCTAGCGACACGTGAAGATGTTAAAGCTGAAATGCTCGGTAACCAAGTACTTGACGTTTTACAAGCGGGTACAGGGCAAACTATTGATATGCGTCGTATCGAGTTTGTTGGCGCAAGTGTTGGTGATGAACTAGCAGAGCAAGGTGGTTTAGCAATGCTTACCGCACTGATTTGTATCTTGGTTTATGTCGCGTTTCGCTTTGAATGGCGCTTTGCTTTAGGCTCGGTAATCGCGTTGTTTCATGATGTCTTGTTAACATTAGGTTTGTTCTCTGTTTTACAGCTAGAATTTGACTTAACAGTACTCGCGGCCATATTAGCGGTGATAGGTTACTCATTAAACGATACCATAGTGGTCTCGGATCGTATTCGAGAAAACTTTAGAAAGGTGCGTGTGGGCTCACCAGAAGATGTGATTAATATCTCTTTAACGCAAACAATGTCTCGTACTGTTATTACTTCAATAACGACATTATTAGTACTTGCCGCTTTATTTTTTCAAGGTGGCGCACTAATACATGGCTTTGCTACAGCATTATTATTCGGTGTTTTTGTTGGTACTTATTCATCTGTTTACGTTGCCAGTTCGGTCGCCTTGGCATTAGGTATTTCTAAAGAAGACTTAATCCCAGAAGTGATTGAAAAAGAAGGTGCAGATCAAGAACAAATGATGCCTTAATTTTACTTGCTCGACGTTATCAAGGTAACGTCGTTGCTTAGCTACAAAAACTAAAACCGAGCATTTATGCTCGGTTTTTTTTAACGAAAAATAAATTTTAACATCAAAAGAGTGTAACTCGAGAGCATAAGTATTTAACCGTTATCATGCTTTTGAAAATCCTATTACTATCCTTAGTTGCTAATTTGCGTAGCCTTATCGCCAGAATTTAAGAGCAAATAATTGCATTTAGCTTAGAAAAAAGTAGGATGATAGTGTGCTATTTAAACTTTGAGTAGTGATTCTGATAAAAATAGGTGGTTGATGAGAAGAATACATAATTTAGTCAAGTTATCTTTAATGTCAGTCATTGATTTTTGCTCACTTCCTGCTTTTGCACTTGAAGAGGTTCATGTTGCGGTTTATGCTGAACACGAAAAATATCTAGCCGCGCCTGGTCCTTATGGCGGCTCATGGAAACTGCTTGAGCTTGCAGCGCAATCACAACAGCTAAAACTCATTGTGGAAAAAGGCTCTTGGCAAGGAGGTTTACAGCGACTTAAAGCTGAAAAAGTCGATTTAATTTATGCCGGCTTTAAAACCCCAGAGCGGGAGCAGTGGGCATTATTTACGCTGCCGCTAATTCCTGCTGCGTCAGCTATTTATACACTGCACAACAACTCCGTCGATAATGTTTCAGATATTGATTTTAGCAACGCTACTATTGGTGTATCGAGCAAGTCAGTGCAAGAAGCCCTTGCTAAAGAAGTCGGCTTTAAGCATATCTACTCAACGACAGAGCGCGAACAGTTGTTTAGCATGTTAAAAGACAATCGCTTAGATTATGTGTTTTTCTCGGTTGGCGTCGAGCAATATTATTGTGTGCATTACGATAAAACTAAAGACACTGGCTGCCTTAAAAAGGTCGGTGAGGATTATGGTGTTAAACCTGCCCATGCGTTAACGATTAATACCCCGAAAGCTAAAGCTATTATGAGTAAGGTAAACACAGGACTACTTGCGATCAAAGACTCTCCAGAAGTGATAACGTTGTTTAAACAGTACAATTACACTTTACAGGATGTAGAAAGCTGGCGAGCAGCGCTAATTGACGAACCGTAAATAAGGTGTCGCAGCAGCAACCAAGAAAAACGTGAGGATTATCTCTGCTTATTCTCCAAACTTGCACAATTCAGTCCGCTGAGTTGAATTAAGAAAAGTAGCCTTGCTTTTCTATTGCTTAGCTATTGTTTAACTTTGTCTGTTACTGCTTTATTTTACTCTTTTTTTTATGCCGTGGCCTAACTTAGTGCCTCAATGTAGTGCTTAATTGGAAGCAAAATTCAACTTTAATTTTAGTGACTCATTTCACCTAATTACTTTATCGATAAATTTTATTATTTAGGTTTACTTCATGTGAGTGTTGTTCCGGAAATTTACAGCGTTTATTTTTCTAAAATACGCGACTAGTTTTAGTATAAAAGCGACTTTTTAAAAATTACTTCTGCATTAAGATTCACCTAGCTTGAATAGGTATTCACTATTAATGTGGTGGTGCTAGACAAGCTTTCGGAATGTATCCACCTGTTTTAATGTTATTTTGTGCTGGATAATCAACCAATTTTCTGTAGGTTTACTATCAACACAGTGCTTATGTTTTTTGTATTTTATGCTGTTTAAGCAGCACTTTTGACATTGAAACTGTTTTCAGTCATAGCTTTAACCCAGCTTTATGTCACACAATATTTGCAAGCGTACTTTCGCGAATTCATATGACAGGCTATGGAGAGTTTTTCTCCTCGTTAATACACCAAAATAATAAATAAATTGAGGTTTTACTTAACATGAAAAACAATAAGGTTTTATCCAAAACATTTCTTGCCATATCAATAGCGAGTTCGCTGACATTAACGGCAATGACTACTCAGGCACAGACTGAGTTTCAGGTTACTTCTGAATCAAAAGCTAATAGTGGCGCTAAGCAGGAAGAAAAACGCTATATTGTAAAATTTAAAGCCAATAAAGGGAAAGACAAACGCTCTGCCAATGAAAAGCATTTAGCAAAACATGGCGCAAAAATGATTTTACATATGGATAAGTCAAATGCTGCTGCAGCTAAACTTAATCACGGTCAATTAAAGGCGTTAAAAAACGATCCTAATGTTGAATATGTTGAGGAAGATCCAGTACGTTATTTAATTGATAGCGTCACTCGTACTTTCGACAATCACAGCACAGCAGCTGTTTCTCCAGCCGCAGAGTCAGCGCCTTATGGAATTGCATTAGTGCAAGCAGACCAAGTCAGTGATGCGGCGACAGGTAATATGTCAATTTGTATTACTGATACTGGTTATGAAGGTAATCATGAAGATTTACGCCCCTATACCGATACAGGTATTACCGGTGATAACGATGATGGCTTAGGTAATAACACAGGTAACTGGTGGCAACCAGGCCATTCACACGGCACCCATGTTGCAGGTACTATCGCCGCTCTGGGCAATAACGGCACAGGTGTCACGAGTGTTAACCCAAGCGGTTTACTCGACTTACACAATGTAAAAATATTCAATAATGCCGGTACGTGGGGCTATGGCTCAGACATGGTACGCGCAGTAGAACAATGTCAAGCAGCGGGTGCTAAAGTGATTAGCATGAGTATTGGTGGTGGTGCGTCAAGTACTACGGAAGAAAATGCTTTTATTGCCGCGGCTAATGCGGGTTTACTTAATATTGCTGCAGCAGGTAACGACGGTAATACCGTGCTTTCATACCCTGCGTCATACGATTCAGTTATGTCAGTTGCCGCGCTAGATTCAAATAAAAACCATGCGTCATTTTCACAGCGTAATGTACAAGTAGAAATTGCTGCACCTGGCGTTGCAGTAACCTCAACTATCATTGGTAACAGTTATGCTACGTGGGACGGTACCTCTATGGCTACTCCTCACGCATCAGGTGTTGCAGCTTTAGTATGGAGTCATTTCCCAAGCTGTACAGGTGAAGAAATTCGCCAAGCGATGAACTTAACGGCAGAAGATTTAGGCTCGCCAGGGCGTGACAACAGTTATGGTTATGGTTTAGTACAAGCGAAAGCTATGTATGATGCCTTGGCAGCAGATGGTTGTGGTGGCGTTACACCACCGCCGCCACCGCCACCGCCAACAGCTGGCGTTTTGGAAAATGGTATACCGCATACCGGTTTATCTGGCAGCACCTCAGAGCAGCTAAACTTTACGATGGACGTGCCAGCTGGCGCTACAGATATTAGCTTTGATATGAGCGGTGGTAGTGGCGATGCAGATTTATATGTTCGCTTTGGCGCTGCACCAACTACTTCTACGTATGACTGTCGTCCATATGCCAATGGCAACAACGAAAGTTGTACGGGCACCAGTGATAACGGCACATACCATGTCATGATGAATGGTTATAGCGCATTTAGTGGTGTTAGCCTTGTGGGTAGTTATACCGATGCGTCGAATCCTCCTCCGGGCGGTGGTTCATACACGAATGACAGTAACGTTAATATTTATGACAGGTCTACCAGTACTAGCGTTATTGATGTAACAGGCACTGGCGATTCTGGCTCTATTACTGTTAACGTTGATATTAAACATACTTGGGTTGGTGATTTAAAACTTACACTTATTTCTCCAACGGGTGCTACTGCGGTACTACGTGAATACACCGGCGGCTCAGCTGATGATATTGTTGATAGTTATGTTATCAATGCTGCAGGTATTGAGCGTAATGGTAACTGGACACTTGAAGTACACGATAAAGCTCGCGGTGATACAGGTTATATCGACACTTGGACCATTAACTTCTAATTAGCCGTTTATAAAGCTAAGTTAAGGTAACAAGTTAGTAATAAAATTTGTATCTTAAACACTCATCATGTAAGCCATGATGAGTGTTTTTTTCGTTCAGAGTTGGTAACTTTGTGTAAAATTAATGTTTGAATTACAAGAATATTGACGCTTAAACAAGTTTTTTGATAAGTACTTTTTAAGTTAAAGTTGTGATTGTAGGTAGTTCTCTAAACCGATGGTTTTAATTAAGCCTAGTTGTTGCTCCAGCCAAAAGGCGTGATCGGCTTCCGTGTCATCTAAGAGTTTTTCTAGAATCTCCCGAGTGACATAATCTTTTTCTTGCTCACATAAGGCAATAGCAGCTCTAAGCGCTTTTGCTACCGCATATTCGACATCTAAATCGTTTTGCAGCATTTCAGGTACTGTTTTACCAATATGTATCTCTGGGCGGGTTTGCATATCAGGTGTACCTTCTAAGAATAATATACGCTGAATTAACATTGAAGCGTGTAATTTTTCATCGTCAAATTCGTGGTCGATACGCTCGAATAACTTCATAATGCCCCAATCTTCATAGATACGTGAATGAATGAAATATTGATCCATTGCGGCTAATTCATAACCGAGGAGGCCGTTTAATGCCGAAATAACTTGGGTATTACCTTTCATGTTAATT
Organism: Cognaticolwellia sp.; assembly: GCA_041616855.1. Taxonomy (GTDB): domain Bacteria; phylum Pseudomonadota; class Gammaproteobacteria; order Enterobacterales; family Alteromonadaceae; genus Cognaticolwellia. The sequence continues at coordinate 8,677 of JBFJQB010000112.1, forward strand.
TTCCTTATGACGGTTCTAGCTGACTTATAACTGCGCCTGAATGTATTTTTCAATACCCATACTTTCAATTTGGTATTGTTGCGTTTCTAACCAATCTAAATGCTCTTCTTCGTCGCTGAGTATATTTTCTAAAACATCACGGCTAACGTAATCTTGCTCTTGCTCACATACTGCAATGGCATTTCTCACTACCGCTATCTGCGCACTCTGAAAACCGGTATCACAGGTGATCATTTCTTGGGTATGTTCACCAATAGCAAGTGGCGCTAATTGTTGTAAGTTGGGTAAGCCTTCAAGAAATAAAATGCGTTCGATAATTTTATCTGCTTGCTTCATATCGAGTATCGATTTTTTATAGCATTTAGTGTTTAAAGTATTGATGCCCCAGTTTTTATACATGCGGGCGTGAAGAAAATATTGGTTAATCGATGTGAGTTCGCTGGTGAGTACTTTATTTAATATCGCCAGAACGGTTGGGTTGCCTTGCATTAGAGTCTCAAATTTAAGCTGTTAAATGGTGACTGTAATTATAGGAAAAAAGATTGGAATGCAAAAGGTATCTATGAAAAATCTCTTAAAAACCCTTTAAAAACAACTGCTTGATAATGCTAATCGTTATCAGTTACAGCAAGTATTACTCAAGTTGCTGTTAACCCACTTCTTTAAACAAGCTTTCATCGATAATAGTGTTATCAATGATCTTTTGCGCGACTTTTACACAAGTGCCGCACTGTGAACCTAAGGGCAAGTGTTGTTTTAATTCACGCATCGAACCGACACCCGCTTCATTAACTAACTGCTTAATTTGATGATCTGTGATGCCTTTGCAAATACAAACAAACATAATAAAAAAACCGCTCTTGATTGATAACGCGATTGATAATAGTTCTTATTTGGCTCTTGATCAATAATTAATTTTGCTTGAAAAATAGCTTGTTGATATTTAAAGAATTAAATTTATACCTTTCTCAGGCCGATAAAAAGCTCACGACAGCGGAGATTTTAGGTAAACCGATTAGCAACTCGGTATTGAGGGGCAGTACTGTTTGATTTAGCCTAAGTGCAGGGAGTAAACATTCTATTATTTATAATAGAATGTTGATGGTAATGTTTAG
>JBFJQB010000113.1:0-9697 GCA_041616855.1 Cognaticolwellia sp.
ACACACGGCCGGTTTCTTTTTCGAAGATCATCTTGGTTTTACCTTCAGTACGCGCTGAAGCAATAGCACGGCCAGATGCCGCCCAAGGGAAGTTAGCCACTTCGATATTCAAACCTTGCTCTTTTGCTTCGCTTTCAGTAACACCTACCCAAGCCATTTCTGGGTCAGTGTAAGCAATTGAAGGAATACAACGTGGGTCAAATACGTGTTTTTTACCGGCAATAACTTCGGCAGCACAATGTGCTTCATGCACAGCTTTATGCGCCAGCATAGGTTGACCAACAACGTCACCAATAGCAAAAATATGATTAACATTAGTGCGAAGCTCATTCGTTACATTGATAAAGCCACGCTCATCAACGTTAACACCGGCTTTGTCTGCTGCCACTAAGTGACCATTTGGCTTACGACCAACAGCCACTAGTATTTTATCATAACGTACTTGTCCTTCTGGGGCGTTTTTACCTTCAAAAGTCACATACAAACCATCATCTTTAGCTTCAACAGCAACCACTTTCGTTGACAACATGATGTTGAATTTTTTCTTGTTAAAGTTAGTGTAAATTTTAACAATGTCTTTATCAGCAGCAGGTACTAATTGGTCAGCAAATTCTACAACAGAAACATTTGAACCTAAGGCTTTATACACCGTGCCCATTTCAAGACCGATAATACCGCCACCCAATACTAACATTTCTTCTGGAACGTCTTTAAGCTCTAACGCGCCAGTTGAATCGATAACACGAGGGTCGTCTTTTGGTATAAACGGTAAATCAACGACTGAAGAACCTGCAGCGATAATCGCGTTATCGAAGGTAATCGTTGTTTTGCCATCAGCGCCTTCAACTTCAATAGTTTTATCTGAAGTGAACTTGCCGTAGCCAAAGACAGTTTTAACTTTACGTGCTTTAGCCATACCGCCTAAACCACCAGTTAATTGACCAATAACGCTTTCTTTCCAATCACGAATTTTGTCTAAATCAATTTTAGGCGCACCAAAAGTAACACCGTGAGACGCCATTGCAGCAGCGTCATCAATAACTTTAGCCACGTGTAAAAGTGCTTTTGATGGGATACAACCCACATTCAAACAAACGCCACCCAGTGTTTCACGGCTTTCAACTAGAACCACGTCTAAACCTAAATCTGCTGCGCGAAATGCTGCTGAATAGCCACCAGGACCCGCACCTAAAACTACTACTTGAGTTTTAATATCGTTACTCATGCTAACCTCAAAATTGATTTATTTATTGCTGGTTGTGCCAGCCTATATGTGCCGAAGTGAAAATTAAAGGATTTAACCATTAATAGCTTCAACATTTCTTTGTATTTTTCTTGTCGGCGATTTTACTTAAACCGCACAAAGATCGCTATCTTTAATCAGTAATAATAAGGAATAAGTTGGCAAAGATAAAATTTACCAACTTATTCCCTCAGGGCTTGTTAACAAGCCCTGAGATGAAAACTATAAAATCAGTTTTCTGATATCGCTCATCACACTTGCCAAATGTACGGTAAAGCGTGCGGCAATCGCGCCGTCAATCACACGATGGTCATAAGACATAGATAATGGCAACATTAAGCGTGGCTGAAATTCCTTACCATCCCACTTAGGTTTCATTTCTGATTTAGAGACACCTAAAATCGCTACTTCTGGAGCATTAACAATTGGCGTAAATGCCGTTCCGCCAATACCACCAAGGCTTGAAATAGTAAAACAACCACCCTGCATGTCAGCGGCTTTTAGTTTACCATCGCGCGCTTTAATACTAATTTCAAGTAATTCACGAGAAAGCTGATGAATTCCTTTTTGGTCAACATCACGCACCACTGGTACCACTAGACCATTCGGCGTATCGACCGCAACACCAATATGGCAGTACTTCTTCAGTATTAAGCTTTCGCCATCTTCACTCAAGCTTGAGTTAAAGACAGGGAAAGCACGAAGTGCGTCTGCCGCGGCTTTTAAAATAAACACTAATGGTGTAATTTTAAAACCCAGCTTTTGCTTTTCACAAATAACGTTCTGCTCTTTACGGAACGCTTCAACATTGGTGATATCAGCTTCATCAAACTGAGTAACATGGGGAATCGTTACCCAATTGCGATGCAAAAATGGCCCTGAAATTTTCTGAATACGGGTCAATGCTTTAGTTTCAACTTCACCAAATTTTGAGAAGTCGATTGATTTAGCACTAACAACTTGTAAACCGCCTTCACCAGCAGCAACAGAGCTACCCGCGTTGGCTTTTGGACGCGAAAGTTCATATTTAACATATGACTGCACATCTTCTTTTAAAATCCGACCTTTGCGACCACTACCTTTTACAAGTGTTAAATCAACACCAAATTCACGCGCTAAACGACGAATTGACGGTGAAGTATAAATAGAACCCGCATTGGTTAAGCCTATTTGAGGGTGGTGTGGCACCGGTGCCGCTTTCTTAGCTGCTGGCGATGCCACGGGTGCTGGCTCAGCTTTTTCAGCTGGCTGCTCAGTTGCTACGGGGGCGCCTGATGAAGTTTCAAGCTTAATAACAATTGAACCTTGCTTAACTTTATCACCAGTATTGATAAATACTTCTTTTACCGTACCTGCATGTGGCGACGGTACATCCATAGTCGCTTTATCGGTTTCTAAAGTGATCAAGCCATCTTCAGCTTCAATAACATCACCAACTGCAACCAGTACATCAATAACGTCAACTTCGCCATCTTCACCAATATCAGGTACCGCTACTTCGATCACTTCACTACTGCCAGTAGCATCAGATGTTGACTCTGCCTCAGGCGCTGCAGATTTAGCTTCTGGTTCTGATGCAGCTTCTGTCTCAGCCGGTGCGTCAGCTTCAGCTGGTTCTGCGTCTTCTACCGACGCGTCGCCACCACCAGCTTTTTTCATTTCGCCAATCACATCACCTTCTTTAATTTTGTCACCAAGCTTCACGGTTAAGGCGACAAGCTCACCGGCAAATGGCGCTGGAATATCCATCGACGCTTTATCGGTTTCAACGGTAATAATACCCTCGTCAGCTTCTAAGCTATCGCCCACGGCAAAGCATATTTCGATAACTTCTACTTCATCGCCACCGACATCTGGGACTAGAATTTTTTCAATATCAGACATTTCTTAATTCCTTATCTAGTCTTAATTACGCGTAAAGCGGGTTAAGTTTGTCAGCATTAATGTTAAAACGTTTGATCGCTTCACTGACTACTGTGCGTTTAATTTCACCACGGTTAGCCAATTCATAAAGCGCCGCAACAACAATGTAGTTTTGATCCACTTCAAAGTGTTGACGCAAGTTATCGCGACTGTCACTGCGACCAAAGCCATCGGTACCTAATACACGATAATCGGTATTGATATAGGCACGCACTTGATCAGAGTAGTTTTTAACATAATCCGTTGCCGCAATCGCAGGACCTTTCTCACTAGTAATGACATTAGTGATATAAGCGGTCTTTTGCTCGCTTTCTGGATGCAACATATTCCAGCGTGTTACTTCTTGTCCTTCACGCGCTAACTCGTTAAACGAAGTCACTGAATACACATCACTTGAGATACCGTAATCAGCTGACAATATTTGCGCTGCTTGACGCACTTTTTGCAAAATGGTGCCAGAGCCCATTAATTGTACGTTAGCTTTAGCTTTTTTCGCTTCAACACGTTCAAGTTGGTAAATACCTTTAATGATTTCTTCTTCAACGCTTTTGTTGTCAGGTAACGCTGGGTGTTGATAGTTTTCATTCATTAGCGTTAAGTAGAAGAAGATGTTTTCATTTTCTTCGTACATACGGCGTAAACCTTCACGTACAATCACCGCGATTTCATAGCCGTAAGTTGGGTCATAAGTGACACAGTTTGGAATTAAGCCTGCTTGTACATGTGAATGACCATCTTGATGTTGTAAACCTTCACCATTTAGCGTGGTTCTACCGGCAGTAGCACCTAATAAGAAACCACGAGCTTGGCTATCGCCTGCCGCCCAAGCTAAATCACCAACACGTTGGAAACCAAACATTGAGTAGTAAATGTAGAATGGAATAGTGGTCGCGTTACAGGTTGAGTAAGACGTACCCGACGCAACCCAAGATGCCATAGCACCTAGCTCATTAATGCCTTCTTGTAACACTTGGCCTTTTTTATCTTCACGATAGTAAGCTACTTGGTCAGCATCTTGTGGCACATACTTCTGACCTTCATTGGCGTAAATACCGACTTGACGGAATAAACCTTCCATACCAAAGGTACGCGCTTCATCAGGAATAATTGGCACAATACGTTTACCAATTTTTTTATCTTTTAATAAGCTGTTCAATACACGCACGAAAGTCATGGTTGATGACACTTCACGCTCACCTGAGCCTTTTAAAATTGGCTCAAAGATTTTTAACGCTGGAATATCAAGTGACTCTTCTGCTTGGACGCGACGTGCAGGTAATGCACCACCTAAGGCTTCACGACGCGCTTTCATGTACTTAAATTCTTCGCTCTCTTCTGGGAATTTGTAGAAAGGTAAATCAGCGATTTGGTCATCAGATACCGGCATATTAAAACGATCGCGGTAGTACTTAATTGACTCTATATCCATTTTCTTAACATTATGGGCAATGTTTAGACCTTCGCCGGCAGCGCCTAAGCCAAAGCCTTTCACGGTTTTAGCTAGAATTACCGTTGGACGACCTTTAGTTTCCATGGCTTTTTTATACGCCGCGTAAACTTTAACTGGGTCATGGCCACCGCGGTTTAAGCGGTAAATATCTTCATCCGACATATTAGCCACTAATGCAGCCGTTTCAGGGTATTTATTGAAGAAGTTTTCGCGCGTGTACTTACCACCTTTCGCTTTACAGTTTTGGTATTCGCCATCAACGGTTTCATTCATCAATTGCAATAATTTACCAGACGTATCGCGAGCAATTAAGGCATCCCAATAAGAACCCCAAATAACTTTTACTACTTCCCAGCCAGCACCGCGGAACGTACCTTCAAGTTCTTGAATGATTTTACCATTACCACGAACAGGACCATCTAAGCGCTGTAGGTTACAGTTAATCACAAACGTTAAGTTATCTAAGCCTTCGCGAGACGCTAAGCCAATAGCACCTAATGATTCTGGCTCATCTGTCTCACCATCGCCGAGGAAACAGTAAACGCGTTGGCCTGAACAATCTTTAATGCCGCGATCGGTTAAATATTTCAAGAAACGCGCAGTATAAATGGCTTGTAGTGGACCTAAGCCCATAGAAACCGTAGGGAACTGCCAAAAGTCAGGCATTAAATGCGGATGTGGGTATGAAGATAAGCCCTTGCCATCACACTCTTGACGGAAGTTATCCATTTGCTCTTCGGTTAAGCGTCCTTCCATAAAAGCACGCGAATAAATACCCGGAGAAATATGGCCTTGAGCAAAAATAAAGTCACCGCCATCTTTTTCAGAAGCCGCTTTAAAGAAGTGGTTAAAACCGACATCGTATAACATCGCAGAAGAGGCAAAGCTGCCAATATGACCACCAAGATCTAAATCTTTTTTAGAGGCGCGTAAAACCAAAACGAGGGCGTTCCAACGAATAGCCGCACGAATACGGGCTTCTATCGTTTGATCAGCCGGCATGTGCGGCTCTAATCCTGGCGGAATAGTATTTACATATGCAGTTTTGGCATCAAACGGTAGGTGAGTACCGCTACGACGAGCTCGATCAATTAATTTTTCAAGTAGAAAATGCGCACGCTCAGGGCCTTCATTTTCTAATACAGACTCCATTGATTCCAACCATTCTTGGGTTTCCATTGAATCAATATCTAGATTTGGGAGCTCAGACATAATTACTTAGTCTCCAGTTGTTATATGTTAAGTAAATTTATTTGATTAAAGATAGCTGCTTTTAAGTAGATATCCTTAACGCGTAGTTATTTTTATCGTACTAATAGCCATTAAGTTAATGAATTACTCTCAAAGTAGGCTTCATTAGCTTAATAGCTCTCAATATTCTGTTATTTCATTCTGCGTATAGAGCGCTCCATACGACTATTTTCCTGCGACATTTTTAACAGCACCTCTTCAATAAAGGCTAAATGTCGATGGCTGGCTCCCCAAGCTATTTGGGGCTTACCACTGACAATCGCACTCATTAAGCGCGTACGATAATCAGATATTTGACTAAATACATCGGGGCGTTTAGCCAAAATGGTCAAGTTCTTTTCAATATTGTCAATCAATAACGGCGCCATACTATGCGCTAAATGCAAAATAACCGCATTATGACTTGCCGCGCATATCGCGAGATAAAAGCCAAAAACCGCTTCAGCCTCAAGACGGTAGTCCGCCTCTAACTGGGCGGTGCCAATATTGTCATGTTTACGCTGAATTTCATCAAAGTCAGCTTGAGTGCCACGCATAGCTGCATAATACGCTGACATTCCCTCAATACCATGGCGAAACTCTAACAGGTCAAACTGTGACTCTTTATTGTTGGCCATTAAGGCAAATAGTGGGTCTGACAGCCCACCCAAAATTTTATCACTGACATAAGTGCCACCACCTTGGCGGCGTGTGACTAAATTTTTTGCTTCTAATTTTTGAATAGCTTCACGTAATGAAGGTCGAGAAACATCAAACTGTTTCGCTAGTTCTCGCTCAGCCGGTAACTTTTGTCCGGGCTTTAAACTGCCTTCAAGGATCATCGTCTCAAGCTCTGCCAAAATAACATCTGACAACTTAGCTTGCTTTACCGGCTTTTTAATACTCGGAATTGACATCTAAAACCCTTTATTACTCAACTAAAAGGCTAGCTAAAGCCTTTAACTCAAACAAAAGCACCTGGTAAATTGGTCTTACCAATTGAAAATTTCGGATGTAATGTAACAAAAGCCTCTGGCGTTGTAAACACAGTGGCGAATTTTCAAACAACAGTGAAAGTGTTAATAATGGCGAAATAATAGTGGGGGGAAGTAAGCGGTGAGTAAAACCGTACAATAAACTCTATATGAAAAGACGGCTGCAATAGAGAGCTGCCAGCAATACACTGACAGCTTTTAGCAATAAAGATTACGAAAGCATACCGGTCAGCGTGAGTAGCGCAATTATCGCTAAAAACAACAACAAGGTCCGTTTCGCTAATTTTACTAACAAACAAGGCTCTGCGGTGCAATCATCAGCATCAACCATATAATCTTCTGACATTTGAGCAACCGATATCAATATTTTGCTTGGCGCTTTTTCAATTTCAAATAAATTCTCTAACCAAACCGGCATCGCTTTGGAGAAATGGCCAACCAGCATATAACCAAACGCAACCAACCTAACTGGTAACCAATCGACCCAAAACAATAGTTGCTGATTGGCATGACGAGCTTCATCGTTGTTATTTTCATCTTCGTCTTGGGCAATATCTTTGTCAACATCGTCACTGATATCGCGTTCATTCATCGTGGTGAGTAAACGATAAAATAGCGCACCCGCGGGGCCAAAGAGCACAAAAAATAACATTACCGCAATAAAGTAACGATAATTTAACCATACTAAAGTTTGACCAAAACCCATACCGGCAAGGTTTTTATCTTGTTGTAATTGCAAGTGCTGCAACTCACAACTGGTCAGTTCGCCTTTAAACGCTGATACCAAGTAACTTTTATAAGTATCTCGGGTTTTCATACAGCCAAAACAAACAATTAAAATTAATGTGGAGGCAATTAGGTACAGTAAGGCATTATCAATTTGGGCTAATAAAAGGTAACAACCGATAACCGGAATAAACAGCACCGCGTAACTTAAAATCGCGGATTGTCGAAAGTCTGCCAGCAATTTAGTTTGCTTAATCAGCGTCATATATCGTTGGTATAAAGTAGTAAATTGCCACGTACTTGACGATAAGTAACGCTCTGCAACCAGTGCAATTAACAAACTTATTAAGCTCATTTTTATATCCTAATGTTAAATAAAACTAAATAGATAGCTGATATATAGCTTTAAGTGAAAAGCTGTCAGCTTTCAGTTAAAACAAAACTCCCCTACCAAATACCAATTGCGACTTGGTGTTCTTTTACTAATAGCTCAGAACTTAAAGCTTTAATCTTTAAGCTTGTTTAAATCGTTTTCTACCAACAAGCCTTTAAAATAGGGCCAATCAAACGACCTGCCGGGATCAGTTTTACGCCCTGGGGCGATGTCACAATGGCCAACAATATTATTTTCCAACTCAGGGTAAACGCCGATTAATGCTTTGCTCAAACGACTAAGTTGCTGATATTGTTCTTTAGTATATGGAATATCATCGGTTCCTTCCAGTTCAATACCGATAGAAAAATCATTACACTGCTCACGGCCCTGGTAAATTGAAACGCCTGCGTGCCAAGCTTTATCATTAAAAGAGACATATTGAACAATATGACCATTACGCTGAATTAGGCAATGGGCCGATACTCGTAATTGGTAAATACTTTCAAAATAGGGATCAATATTCGGCTCTAAATTACCGAGAAAAAAGTCGGTTATATGCCTGCCGCCGAACTGCCCTGGTGGCAGGGAAATATTATGTACCACCAATAAACTCACCGTTTCTTTTTGCTCTCTTGGCTGACAATGACTGGACTGCTGAATTTCCGCCCCACTGAGCCAACCATTTTCAATCGCCAGTGCTGCGCTATTTTTTCGGTCACTTTGCGAAAATGACATACTATAATTCACACCTTGTTTAACGTTATGCTATTACATAGTAAAGTTAGCGATAGAACAAGAGATTAACTTAAGATATATATGACTGAAAATGACAGCAATACAAATTTTGGCAAAGGCTTTATCTGGGTAGCTTGGTTTATCGCTATCGCATTATTAGTATTTGTTTTTCAAGACTTACTCGAACAACAATACAACCCGAATCAAGAGCCTAAACTTTCCTTACAGGCCAATGGCAAAGCAGAAGTTATATTGCAGCAAAATCGTCAAGGGCATTATGTCACTAACGGGGCGATTAATGGCAGTGAAGTAACTTTTTTACTCGATACTGGCGCTACGCAAGTCTCTATTCCTGCCCATATTGCAAAGCGTTTGGGTTTAACAGCTGGCGCCAATCAACGCGTACAAACAGCGAACGGCAGTATTATCGTCTACCAAACTCAGTTAAATGAATTACGCATTGGTAATATCTATCTGTATAATGTTGCAGCGCATATCAACCCGAGTATGGCGGCCAATGAAATTCTATTGGGCATGAGTGCCCTAAAAAGAGTAGAATTTAGCCAAATCGGCAAACAACTTATTTTACGAGAGCAGCTTTAGATGTTACCAGTATCATTATTACACGACATAACCAAAACCGTCACGTGGGCATTATGTGAAGACTTAGGCGTAAATAGCTACCACGAACTTGCGACGAGTAGCGATATAACGGCCGAGCTTATTCCGCTAGAAAACCAAGCGGTAGCGAACATCATTAGTCGTGACGAGTGTGTTATCTGTGGTGTAGCTTGGGTGAATGAAGTGTTTAAACAACTCGATAGCATTTACCAAACAAAAACCGACATCACTTGGTTTGTTAACGACGGACAACACGTTAAAGCCAATACTACCTTATTTGAATTAGCAGGTAACGCACGCATTTTATTAACCGGTGAACGTACCGCCTTAAATTTTTTACAAAGCCTTTCGGGTACGGCAACCGTCACTAGCGCTTATGTAAAACACCTTGAAGGCAC
>JBFJQB010000114.1:0-9665 GCA_041616855.1 Cognaticolwellia sp.
ATTATGATGTCTAAAGTTAATGCTCTTCGTGGTGCGATCATTAAAAAAGTGTCCAATCAACATTATCAACTGCAATACAGTCAAGGTCTTGATATTAATGAAACGATAGAAGAACACTTATTAGACGTGGGACTTTTCTGCCAAAAACAAGGCTGGATTGTTGATGTTAATGAATATGAACAGTCTCCTTTGATCTATCCAAATTTAACGTTAGATATTGCTTTATGCCGAACACAAAATATTCAAATCATCGTGCCAATTTTCATTGGTAAAGCATTTTATGGTCTGTTTTTGTTGGCTGATGACAATAAAATTAAACAGTTAAATTGGGAAGATAGAGATTTACTGTTTGCGGTATCTAAACAACTAGGAAACTTTATTTCTTTGTATGAAGCAACCGATAAGCTCAGTGAGTCAAAGCAGTTTGATGCCTTTAATCGTATGTCGGCATTCCTTGTGCACGATTTAAAAAATGTTCAGGCTCAATTGGCCTTGATTACTACAAACGCGGAGAGGCATCGCGATAACCCTGAGTTTATTGATGATGTTTTTGAAACGGTAGAATCGGCGACAGAAAGACTAAGCAAAGTGTTGTCGCAACTGCGCAAAAAACAAGTGGAACAGTCTTCTTATCGTAAAGCCGATTTAGCAGCCATCATTACAAAAGTAGTTACACAGTGTAATATGGAACAACCTAAGGTTGAATTTCAACATCAAGGTGACTGTAGCACTTTTATTAACATTGAGTCGTTTCATTCGGTTATGCACCATTTGATACAAAATGCACAAGAAGCTACAGCGAGTGATGGCTGGATAAAAGTCACCCTAGAGGAAATGAAGCGTAAACTAAGAATTATTATTGCAGATAATGGCACGGGTATGAGTAAAGAGTTTATCAGCGAGCGATTATTTCGACCTTTTGATACCACTAAAGGCAATGCGGGTATGGGTATTGGTGTATTTGAAGCAAAGCAATTCTTTGAAAACATGGGGGGGACAATAAAGGTCAGCAGTACGCCCAATGAGGGCACAGTATTTACTATTTATCTGCCAATAAACTTAACCAACACTATAAGTAATCAAGATTTATCATAAGGATTTCGCCACGATGGAAAAATTGTTAATCGTAGATGATGATAAAGGTATCCAAAAGCAATTAAAGTGGAGCTTATCTGACTACGATGTTGTATTAGCAGATGACCGCGAGAGTGCCGTTGCAGCAGTTCGCCGCCATGAGCCAAAAGTTATTACCTTAGATTTAGGTTTACCACCTGATGCCGCCAATGCTTCAGAAGGCCTTGCTGCGCTACAAGAAATTTTAACTATTGCGCCACACAGCAAAGTTATCGTTATAACCGGTAATGATGATCGAACCACTGCTTTGGCAGCCATTTCTGCTGGTGCTTATGACTTTTATCAAAAGCCGATAGAAAATGACGTAATTAACGTTATTGTTGCACGGGCATTTAGCGTTGCTGCAATAGAAGAAGAAAATCGCAAAATGCGAGCCGTTGCGGGCAGCGACATTGGTATTATCGGTAATAGTGAAAGTATTGAGCGTTTGCGTATGATGGTCAAGCGCATCGCGCCGACCGGCATTACAGCTTTACTATTAGGTGAAAGCGGCACAGGGAAAGAAGTCACTGCTAATGCGATACATTTAGCTAGCGATCGTAAAAAGAAACCATTTATCGCGATAAACTGTGCCTCAATCCCAGAAAACTTACTTGAAAGCGAACTATTTGGTTTCGAAAAGGGGGCTTTTACCGGTGCGCATCGTACCACAAAAGGTAAAATTGAATGTGCAGAAGGTGGAACATTATTTCTCGATGAAATCGGTGATATGCCATTTGGCTTGCAAGCAAAACTTTTGCGCTTCTTGCAGGAAAAAAGTATTGAACGACTCGGTGGGCGTCAAGAAATTCCTGTTGATGTCAGGGTGGTTTGCGCGACCAATCAAAATCTCGAAGAAATGGTGAAAGAAAAAACCTTCCGAGAAGACTTATTTTATCGCGTCAGTGAAATTACGGTAAATATCCCACCACTTAGAAATAGAGACGAAGACGTTATCATTCTCGCACAGTACTTTCTACAGCATTATGCTAAGGAATATAAGCGTAATGTTAAAAGCTTCTCTGAGAATGCACTAAGCGCTATTAAAGGCCATCAATGGCCAGGTAATATCCGAGAATTACAAAACAAAGTTAAAAGCTCGGTTATTATGACCACAGGTACTCAAGTCACGGCAATGGATTTAGGCTTTTTTGAACATCAAGATAAGAATTTTCAGTTGTCACTGAACTTAAGAGTGATACGAGAACAAGCTGAAACAATTGCTATTCAAAAAGCCTATGCACTGGCAGATGGTAATATTTCTAAAGCAGCAGAGTTACTTGGGGTAACTAGGCCAACGTTATATTCTTTAATAGAAAAATATGATTTGCTGATCAACGACTAACACACTGAACCACTAGAGCTAAACCCACTTATGACGCTCTGTTGCCACATAAAAAACCGCCTGTATGGCGGTTTATGGTTTGTTTGGCTTATAGAGTTCTAGTCATCTTTTGTCTCAGCAGTATTGGTGTAGATTCGGCTTTTATGTTTCAGCATTTTATCGACATATCGAGCCATTTTAATTTTTTGTTTGATATTACTTTCCAATATTTCTTCAACTTCGCGTAAAACATCTTTAATGTTTTCTATTTTTTCTGTTGAGTTTATTTGCGATTGGCTAGGTTCATTACTAGTGAGTTCACCAGCATTAAGTGAACCGGTTAATTCAACCTCCATTTCTTCTGCTACTTCATTAATGGCTGCAGAGTTAATGTTTTCGAGCTCTTCGAGAAAGCCGAATAGCAGTAAGCGATCGACAAAAATATTAATTTTTCTTGGTACACCTAAGGTTTTTTCATGAATGAGTTCAAAACCAGCTTCAGAAAATAAGGCTTCTTTATTGCAGCCCGCTTGATGTAATCTATGGTTGATGTACTCTTTAACTTCTACTTTTGACAACGGCTTTAAATGGGCGGAGGCGATAATACGCTGGCGAAATTGCTCCATATTCGGCGCTTGAATAATGGCTTTTAATTCTTCTTGGCCAAGTAAGAAACTTTGAATTAATGGTTTGTTGTCCAATTGGAAGTTTGACAGCATACGCAATTCTTCCACACTTTCACTCGGTAAGTTTTGCGCTTCATCAACAATTAATAACGCTCTTTTACCTTGTTGGTGCAATTGAATTAGAAACTTTTCAATGCCTTGTAGCAAATCAGCTTTACTGCCCCCAGTAACTGATATGTTAAATTCAGAAACGACCAATTCGAGCAATTCTTGTGGGTTAAGTATGGTTGTAACCAGCTGTGCTGCAACGATACTTTTGTCGGCTAAGTTATTTAATAAGTTACGGGCGATTGTCGTTTTTCCGGTGCCGATAGGGCCCGTTACGACAATAAAACCTTCTCCTTGATCTAAGCCGTATTGCAGATAGGACAAAGCCCTTTGGTGATGGCTAGAGGCGAAAAAGAATCTTGGATCTGGACTTAACTGAAATGGCCTTTCTTTAAAACCATAGTAACTTTCATACATACAACTAGAAGCCTTTGGTTATTTTGGCGCTAACGCGACCTTCTTGATAATTTAGCGGAGCATTGTCAGAGCTTCTGTTTAGATAAATAACAGAGAGATCAAAAGACAATGCACTATTTAACGATTTTTCATAGTTAAGGCTATAACGACGATAACGGTCTGAACGTTCAAATTCGGTATCAATCTGTAAATTTGTTTCGGTGTACGATACATCCAATCCGACACTAGAACGACCGCTAACTTTGCGATTAATATTCAAGCTTGCTGAATTATATTCATCTTCTACACGAGTTTCGAGGTTATCACGATTTTGTCTATTAGCGTTAAAGCTAATAGTGGTGCGTGGCAAAGCCAATTCAGACTTCCAAGCAAGGGTTTTATTAAGAGAAAAAACATTATCTTCCACTAAAGTGAAATCTTGGATGGGAAATATTTGATAGCCAGGGTTATTCGGGTCGTTAGGGTTGTCTGGAAAAATTACCGCACCATCTTGTAAAATACAATCGTCGGTAGAAGTCGCACTTTTAGTCGGGCAGAAATAATAACCGACAATATTTGCAACAAAGTTATCGCGTGTTAAGGTTTGCACCTCTTCTTGGTAACTAATGCTATTAGTTAAACGTTTGTTGCTATGACTAAAATTTAGCCCGTAGCTGTCACCATAAAAGCGTTCAGAAAAATTGGCTTCTAAACTAGTACGTGTGGAAGGTTGCCATCTCATCGCAGCATTAACGTATTCTTTTTGCTCATCGCCATCAATATTGAGCTTGCTGCCAATTGGCTTGTTATAGGAGGTATCTAAATACAGTCGAGGTGTAATTAGCCAACGAAGCCCTAAACCGTATGAATTTGACTCTATCGAACGATTGGGGTTCCTAACATCACCACTATTATCCTCGTTATAATAACGAACAAAGGGATTAATTTTATAACCGGTAATAAAACCAATTTTAGCTTCAGTTTCGCTTAACTTGCCGCTCCGGTTATTGTTTTTCAATTCTTGATAGTTGTGTGTTAACTCCCAAAAAATATGGCGAGCACTAGTGCCGTTGGAACTACTTAGTTTGGCAACAATACCTTCGCGATCGCCAATATTATCCTCCGAACTGGTTTGGCGATAACCAACAGCAGAGTTGATTACAAAATCACTATTATTGACGTTATACTCTATGCCGCCGGAGTAAGTTGCTACTTGCACAGTGTCGGCCGATACGATATCAGCGAGAGCGTTGCGACTGCTATTTTTAGATTGATTCCCGATGCTTGCAGTGCCTACCAGAATGATCCCATTTGGCCAAAGCTCGAGTCGTAAATCACTTACTAAGGAGTGATAGTCGTTATCTAGTTCATGGTTATGGCTATATAGCGCATAAGTACTTTGCGATGAAAAGTTAAATACTGTCTGTTGTGCTTTATAAGTAGAGTCGATATTGATGCCAGATTGGCTAACCAAACTAGACTGCTTATTGTTATTAACTAAACCTACATTATTGGTATAGGTTTCATCAATTTTTATGCTCGGATCAAATTGCCAATCACCAGCGAAGGAAATATTGGTGCAGATCAATGCGAGGCAAGTGGCACTACGTTTAATTGTTGTTGCCATACCCATAGCCATAGTAGCCATACAAATCCTTATGAGATCTTATTGCTTTATTAAGTACTAACCCCACTGCTAAATCCTCATTGAGGTGTTCAGTTGCTGCTTTGATGTCGGCAATTGAGCTCTTCGATTCCTCAACAACAATTAATGCTTGTCCCATTAAACTTGCTAAAACCAGTGTTTCTGTAACACCAATTAATGGTGGACAATCAAAAATAACGATACGATCTGGGTAACGATGAGCTAACTCACTGGCAAATTTAGCCATTTTTTCACTGGCTAATAATTCATTAGATAAATGATGAGGTTTACCGGCAGGAATTAATTTCAATTTATCTATATCAGTGTTGTAAATAATCTCGCTGACTTGTTCGGACTCACCTAATAAATACTCGATAATTCCTGGGTGCTCTGAAATTCCTAATTCACGTAAAACACTCGGTCGTAGTACATCAGAATCAATAAGCAGTACCGTTTTGTCTTGTTCAAGAGCAATACTCAAAGCTAAGTTTATCGCGACAAAGGTTTTCCCTTCATTTGGCTTAGCACTACTGACCATGATTAAATTGCTATGATGCAAGGTTTTAGCAACATTGCCAAAGGCATTGTTCAATAACTTACGCTTTATCTGCCTAAACTCATCCTTAATACTTTTTCGGGTGCCGTTATCTATCAGGTAACCGCGTTCTGCGAGGCTTTCCTTATCAAGAACTAACGCAGTTTTTTCGTTACTTTCTGCATTATTTTTCGACGTACTCTCAACCTTAGTTTTTGTGCTATTTATTTGTTCAGAATCGCTATTTAACTTATCAGAGTTTTGGGTAGTTTGTTTTTGTTTTGCTAGCGCTTTCTCGATGATACTCATAATTTATAAAACTCCCCTGATTGGCGCTAATATAACATTTGGTTTAACGGCATAAAGTACAAAAAACGCCAGCATGATCAATAGCACACTATTAGAGATGATAAATATCAATGTTTTTCGTTTGTGCCAACGTTGTAAACCAAGGTTTTCTGTCGCAGAGACTACACCAAAAACAGGAATGCCAGTTAGTTTTGAAACCTGACTACTAGAAGTAACCACCGGGTTAATCTGACTAAATAATAATGATAAGCCAACACCAACGCCAAAGCCAAAAATAGTCGCGAGAAGTAAAAATAAAATGCGTTTTGGGCCTGCGGGCTCAGTCGGCGCTCTAGGCGGGTCAATAACTTTAAATTGAATCGGGTTAGTGGTTTCATCCGCTTGTTGGGCAAGTTGTGCGGTTTCTTTGCGGTTTAATAGCTCTTCATATTTATTTTTAGTGATTTCATAACCGCGATTTAATGAGGTTAATTCGGCTTCAATTTCTGGCAAGATATGAATTTTACTTTCAAGCTCTTTAACTTGTTGACGGTAGTCATTAGCACGAACAGTAGTTGACGCAACTTGATTTTCTAACTGATTTACTTGTATTTGTAATTGTTGAATAACCGGATTTTGGCTAGTTGACAGCTTATTACTATCACCACTACCTGTCGCACTTAAATATTCTTCAATTTCTTTACTACGTTGATTTGTTAAGTGCTCAAGTCGGCGTTTAACTTCTTTTACATCAGGGTGCATCTCGGTATAGCGTAAATTTAAAGAATCCAAAGTGGCTTCTAATTCAGAGATGCGATCATCATAGGTGGTTTGAATACTGTTTGAATTCTTGATTTTATTTTGTGAGTTATCACTACTAGATGGTGAAGAACTCAATTGTGCCTTCGCAGACTTTAATTGCGTTTCTTGTTCGAGTAAATTTAACTCGGTTATTTTTAGCTGTTCTTTTACAATGTTTAATTTTTGATAATAGCCACCATATTGATCAGGTAAAACGCCACTATATTTTTGTTTAAAATCGGTTAATCGTGACTCAGCTGCTAACAAGCGGTTTTCATAATCTTTAATTTGAGTATCTAAAAACTTTTGTGCTGAATTTGAATCGTTACGGTTTTCACCAAGAGTATTCTCAATAAATACTGTTAAGGCTGAATTAACAACATTTTTTGCCATTTCGGGATCTTTATCTTGATAAGTTATAGTAAAGATATTTTCACGTCGACCACCGGTTTTTCTAATGATGATATTAGACTTCAAGCTGTCGATCAAAGACTCGTAAGCTGCAGGCGTATCTGCCTGTACATCTAAGTCTGTCATGCGAGTAATACGTTCAAGGTTAGGGCGGCTTAACAATGTTTTAATCATTAAGCGAATTTGTATTTCAGGATCGGTTTTAACGGTTAAACCTTTTAGCAGCGGCCCTAGAATAGATTGAGTGTCGGCGTAAACACGCGCTTCAGATTCATAAACGTTATCGAGTTGAGAAATATACACCCATGCCAATGGGCATATTAACCATGTTGATATAATAATAAAGCGGCGTTTAAGCCAAATACCTTTAAGATAATCTACAATTTGTTCTATAATTTCTTGCATTCCTAGCCTCTAAAACAGGTAAATAAAATATTGCGCTTAAAACCATGTCTCAGGTATTACAATAATATCACCAGGCAATACATCAACGTTTGCCGATATTTCCCCATTTTTAATTAAATCTTCAATAAATATGTCGTATTGTTTTTGTTGACCGTTTTCTATGCGCACTAATATCGCGCCATTACCATTGGCAAATTCGGTTAAGCCACCAACACGGATCATAACGTCTAATAATGTCATGTGCTGAGTATAGTTTATGGCTTGTGGTTGTGTAGCTTCGCCAATCACGCGAATTTGTTCGCTAAAGGGACCGACGAATGTATTCACTGTAACAGTAACAACGGGCTCTCTTAAGTAAGTCGCTAATATTTCTTCAATTGAGCGCGCAAGTTCCGTTGGGGTTTTACCAGAGACAGGAATATCTTCTACGAGAGAGGTAGTAATCATGCCATCAGGGCGAACTATAAATGTGCCGGAAACTTCAGGATTACGCCAGACAAAAATATTAACGACATCGCCTGCGCCAATTAAATATTTATATGAGTCTACATCAGTTGTATTTGACTGATGAAGCTTAGCAGGAGGTAATGTAGGTGAACTACATCCAGTTATAATGTAACTGAGCGTAATAATTAAAATTGCCTTTAATGTCTTAGTCATACTTTTTTCCATGGTATTAACCTTCTTATTTACAACCGTTTTTTATATAAGCATACCGATTGTATTTGATTTTTACATATGATGCACATCATTTAAATACTGTAAATAGATTGTAACTATAGTATTTTAAATATGCGTATGTTTACATTTACTTGTTAATCAATTCTAATATACAACTTAAAAAGTGAAAGTTGCTAATAGCTGTTTATTTTTCTCCCTGGAAAGGAACTCTCTAACCTTATGTCTAGCCTTAAATTTCGCGATTTATCTGCGGGTAGCAAGTCTTTAGTTTTAATCGAATTTGTCTGTTTTGCTGGCGCACTATTACTTGGTATATATCTCAATAGCCTTTTTAACTTTATAGATAATACAAAAAATATTGCAATAAATGTATTGTTTATACATGCGGTTGTTTTTGCCTTAGCGGTGCAATTAGCGTCTTTAGCGATGGGGCTTTATAACTCCAAGATGAGGGAAAATTTTCGTGGTGTAATACGCCGGTTATTGGTTTCTGTCGCTATTGGCTTTTTCGTTGTCACTTTACTTAACCCATTATACGGCACTGGTGCATTAGCCATCGAGTTATTAGCTATAGCCTCAATCGTCAGTTTAATTATCATTAGTGCATTCCGCTACTTTACTTTACAAATAGATTTTTTTGGTTTTAATAAGCGCAATATTTTAGTGTTAGGGGCCGGCGAAAGGGCTTCTATTATTGAAAAACGTATGCGCCGTGATGTTGACCGCCAGGGCTTCTTTATGCATGGTTTTGTTATCATGAAGGGTGATGCAGAGCACGGCATTGTAAATGAAAACCGTATAACACTAGAAGGTTCTTTGGTTAATTACGCGCTAGAGCATCAAATTGACGAAATTGTCGTAGCTAACGACGAGCGTAGAGAAAACCTACCCGTTGATGAGCTATTTGCCTGTAAAATCAGAGGCGTAGAAGTTACTGAAATTCTTGACTTTATCGAACGAGAAACTGGCCAGATAGCGGTCAATTTAATCTACCCGAGCTGGGTGATATATTCTAACGGTTTTGCCTCTGCTAACCATCTTAGAAATACCTTAGATTGGATATTCAATGCCACCATGGGCTTTTTCTTATTTCTTATCACTTGGCCAATCATGCTCATTACCGCAATGTTAATTAAGCTTGATGATGGCATGAAAGCGCCTATTTTTTATTATCAAGAGCGTGTCGGTTTGGATGGGCAAGCATTTAACATAATTAAATTTAGAAGTATGCGTATTGACGCGGAAAAAAATGGCGCACAAATGGCCACTAAAGATGACGACAGAACAACTAGAATTGGTAAAGCGATTCGCAAATACCGCATTGATGAATTA
>JBFJQB010000115.1:0-9632 GCA_041616855.1 Cognaticolwellia sp.
ATGCAAATGCTGATGAAAAGTATGCGTAAAGCCCAAGAAGTATTAGAGTCTGATAGTCCGTTTAACTCAGAGTCGACCAAGTTTTATCGTGACATGCATGATCAACAAATGTCGTTGGAACTCTCGAATAATGGTGCGTTAGGCCTTTCGGAACTGATTGTTCGCCAGCTTGGCGGCGACAGTGAAAACTTTACCCCTCATACCATCCTACGTGCCGACGGCAACCTTGATAGCCGAGGCAGTGTCCGGGTGAGTGAACCAGCATTGCTAAACAAAATAAGTGTAGTCAAGGACTCGTCAGCGCATCAGGATCCTAGTAAAGATCGTCAAACAAATGGCTCTATTGCCGCTCAAGCGGCAAACATGTTGCAAAGGCCGGTCTTTGAACAACCGAAAGACTTTGTTAGCGCATTAACCGCCGACGCAAAACGCGTACAAGATAAAATTAATGTCCCCTTTGAAGTGGTGATCGCCCAAGCAGCGTTAGAAACCGGTTGGGGGCAAAAAATCATTAAAACCGACTCAGGCAAAAGTTCGAATAACTTATTTAATATTAAAGCGGATAGCCGTTGGGCGGGCGAGAAAACCCACAAAGAAACCTTAGAGTTTGAAAATGGCGCTATGGTGAAAAAGCGTGAGCCGTTTCGAGTGTATGAATCTATTGGTCAAAGCGTTAATGACTACTTGAATTTACTGACCAAAAGTGAACGCTATCAAGTCGCATTAGAAAAATCGACAAATGTGGAACAATTTCTGCATAACCTACAAAGTGCTGGTTATGCCACCGATCCTAATTACGCGAAAAAAATAATGGGAACACTTCGGACAGTAACTGGCTTATTAAATAAATAGTTAATTCATAATTTCAATGTTGGAATTTAGGTTACTGCAGGAGTGTAGGTCATGTCGATTAATCTGTATCAAACTGGTGTCAGTGGTTTATTAGCTGCGCAGCAACAGTTAGCGACTACAGGGCACAATATAGCCAACGTAAATACCGAAGGTTACAACCGACAAAGAGCGGAACAAAGCGCTTCAACTGGTATTGTCAATGGTGGTAACTATATTGGTGCCGGCACCTATGTTCAAGATATTACCCGCATTTACGACCAATTCTCACATAAAGAGCAATTGCTTAGTCAAAGTAAGTTAGGTAACGCCGACTCATTAAATATCAATCTAAATCAGTTAAACGAAATAATGACCTTTTCCGGTAATGCTATTGGTGGCTCAATCGATAGATTTTACCAGGCAATAAATGGTATTGCGGATAACCCTAGTGATCTAGGCTTACGCAGTATCGCCTTAAGCCAAGCAAAAATTATAGCCAGCGACTTTAATAGCCTTAATGATAATTTTGATCAGTTAGAAAAATCAACCAATGGCGAAATAGCGCAAATAGCCAATAAAATTTCGCAAATATCGTTAGAAATTGCCAAAATTAACGATCAAGTATTACAAAACAAAGACTTAACGTTAGCAGGCCAACCTAATGACTTATTAGATAAGCGCGATCAATTAGTTGGACAATTGGGTGAATATGCTTCGGTTAATACTATTGAAGATGCGAATGGCGTAATGACCGTTATGATAGGTAACGGCGCAACGCTTGTTGCCGGTATCACTCCGTTAACGGTGAGTGTGCAAGCGGGCGATCCTGATCCATTACAAACCAAATTACAATTAAATAGCCGCAATGGCAAAGTTGCCCTTGATGGCTCTAAGCTTGGTGGGTCTATCGCTGCCAAGCTTGAATATCGAGATGAGCATTTAGTTAAGGCGCGTAGCGAGATTAATCGTTTGGCTATGGCAATTTCTGAAACCTTAAATCAAGCACAAGCACAAGGGTTAGATGTAGACGGACAGCAAGGACGCGACATATTCACCGATATTAATAGTACCGGATTACAAGCAGCACGCGTTTTAGGCCACTCAACCAATTCGGGAACACTCAGCGGCAGCGTCAATATTACAGATATTGCCTTAGTGCCAACAGCTGAATTTGAAATAAAATTTGATGGTGTTGATTACATCATGACCAACAAAGCCGATGGTTCATCATCGAATTTAGGCGCTGCGGGCGCTGGCACTTATACCACAGCCTATGGTTTTGAATTTAATGAAATCTCTGGTGCACCTAATACTGATGATCGATTTACCATTCGTCCAAGCGAAAATAGTGCCGCTTTAATTAAGGTCACCTTATCAGATGGAAAAGGCATCGCGGCAAGTGCCGCAGTGGATGCAAGTGCAAACGCTAATAACGTTAGTGATGGCTCTGTCAGAATTATTAATGTTACCGACCCGGTAACAGCAAGAACATACACAGAGGGTAGCAACGCTAAATTAACCGTTGATGTTTATGAAAGTGCGCCAGGAACCTTTGATTATCGTGTTTATGATGCGGCAAATCCGCCACCAGCACCGGTAATCGCTTCAGGGAGTTTTGCCGCTGGCACTGCTGCAGTGATTGACGTACCACCAGCTCCAGCCAGTGCTGCTTTTCAAATTGAAATATCCGGTTCTCCGGTTGGTCAAGGCACATTAGCGCGGGAGAAATTTACGATTGCTGATGTGTTTGGCCCAGGTAACGGTAGTAATGCGAGCTTTATGTCAGCAACACAAGAGCAGGGCATTATTGGCAGTAGTACACAAACATTTAGCCAAAGCTTAGCTATAGCAACAGCTGATATAGGCTCAAAAGCGAGCTCTGCTGAACTTATCGCGAATACTGCAGAAGCACTTTTTACGCAAGCATATAACCGCAATCAATCTACTTCAGGTGTCAATTTAGACGAAGAGGCAGCGAACATGATTAAGTTTCAACAAGCTTATCAAGCGTCTTCGCGAATTATTTCGGTAGCCAATACTATTTTTGATACCTTATTAGCTGCGGTATAAGAGGAAATATTATGAGAGTTTCAACCGCACAATTCTATTTTCAAAATAGCCAGCAATTAACCAATAAACAGTCCAGTGTTAATGAGCAAATAAATTATTTATCAAGCGGTAAAAAAGTACTTACCGCTAAAGATGATGCAGTTTCTTATGGCACGCTGGCCGGTTATAAAGATGAATTAGCTAATATAGAAAAATATAAGCGTAATATTACTCAGGCGGAAAACCGCAACTCTTTGCAGGATGTGTCTTTTGGTAAAGCCGAAGATTTAATGCAAGAGTTAAAGCGAATTTTTACTCAAGCGAGTAATGGTACGTTATCGGGTGATGATTTAGCATCGCTAGCAGAGCAGGCGAAAAACTCACAATCTCAGTTACTTGATGTTGCTAATACCAAAGATGAAACCGGTGGCTATATTTTTGCAGGCTTTCAAATTCATAAAGAACCTTTTGCTTTGCAACAAGATAATACAGTTACCTATCAAGGGGATAGTGGAATTAGAGAGTTGCAAATAGCAAAAAATATTTCTGTAGCAACTAATCAATCTGGAGATGCGGCATTCTCTAATGTTCCAAACGAACTCGGTGATTTTAGTGCTAATTACCTGAGCAATACTTCAGGTTTTAGCGTTATTAATGCCACGATTACTGATCCAAGTAGTTATGACACGGCAACTAATCCACCTGATTATAAATTTAGTTTTTCTGCGCCCAATGATCTCACGGTTACCGATAGCAATGGCGCTGTTGTTGTGCCTACCGCTCCATATGTTGCGGGGCAAACCATTGCCTTTAATGGTGTTGAAGTTCAACTAAGTGGCAACCCTTTGCCGGGCGATGAAGTTGATCTATCACCCGAGCAAAACATCAGTATCTTTAACACCATAAAAAGTGCTATCGATTGGATGCAAAGCGGCACTAGCCCAGCAAATCCCTTACAGCATGAAGTCGATTATGACGCGATACTATCGCAACTTGATCAAGGTTTGAATCATATGACAACTCGGCGCAGTGAGGCCGGCATTCGATTGCAATTGATCGATAGTCAAGCAAATAACCATGCAGATGCAGAGTTGATGCTAGCGTCGGGTAAGTCCAACCTTGAAGATTTAGATTTTGCAAAAGCGGTCGCGACTTTTGAACAATCTAAAGTCGCGTTACAAGCAGCCCAGCAAAGTTTTGTACAGGTTAAAGACTTAAATTTATTTAATTTCATTTAACGCCCTTTAAATAAAAGTGGCACGCAATATGCTTTTATTAGTTTGTATCAAAAAAATTAAGAATGTGGTTCCGAATAAATGTTGTTATCAGCAATAGAGCCACACCCTAACCTTAGGAGATGATAGCAATGGCTTTAGTCGTAAATAGTAATATCGCATCTTTGAATGCGCAACGTAATTTAGGTGGTTCTACCAACGATTTGCAAACGAACTTTGAACGTTTATCTTCAGGAAAACGTATCAATAGTGCCAAAGATGATGCCGCTGGTTTGCAAATATCTAGTCGCTTAACTGCGCAAATTAATGGTCTAAATCAAGCTGCACGTAACGCGAATGACGGCATATCATTAGCACAAACCGCAGAGGGTGCATTAGATGAATATACAAATTCTATGCACCGTATGAGAACTCTAGCTGTTCAGTCGCTAAATGGTTCAAACAGTGATGTTGACAGAAAGGCGCTAGATGCTGAGTTTTCAGAACTAGAAACGGAGTTAACGCGTATATCGACTGATACTGGCTTTGCCGGTGAAAAATTACTTGATGGTTCTTATACCTCAAAGTTCTTTCAGGTTGGCGCAGATGCGGGACAAAAAATAGAAGTGAGTATCGGACAAAACTTTGCCGCAGCATCAATTATCTCAGTTGTTGGTATTTCTGCAGCATCTCAAGCATCCCGAGCATTGGCTAAAATAGACACTGCTTTAGCAACCGTTAACAGCACACGCGCTGATTTAGGTGCTAAACAAAATCGTTTTGCTTCAGTTATTCGTAGTAACGATAATACCGCACAGAATTTATCTGCATCTCGTTCGCGTATTCAAGATACCGACTATGCTGCAGAAAGCGCGGCGTTAGCCAGAAGCACCGTGCTACAACAAGCATCAAGTTCAATGTTAGCGCAGGCGAATCAACAGCCACAAATAGCCTTGTCATTATTACAATAGTTATTTCGTAATAAAATTTACAAGCGTGATTATAAAGCCTCTTCGGAGGCTTTTTTCGTATATGAAAGTAAAAATACTTATACCTATTGATGTAAATAAAGGAAAGCGAGTTAAATTATTTGAATTTTAAAGCCCAATAATACAAGTGGTTAGCTGTTTTTTATTAAAATAAAGAAAAAAAGTACAAAAAAAGATTAAAGGAAAGTATTCGCTGTCCGATAAAGGTTACAAGAAGCATTTATCGATTATGAATAACCGCTTCGTAAATTAACAACTTTGAAGGGCATCAGCCCAGGAGCATTATCATGGCTTTAGTCGTAAATAGTAATATCGCATCATTAAATTCACAACGTCAGTTGGCTGGTTCAACTAATGACTTAGCGACAAATTTTGAGCGCTTATCTTCAGGTAAAAGAATTAATAGCGCTAAAGATGATGCAGCTGGTCTGCAAATTTCAAGTCGATTAACGGCGCAAATCAATGGCCTTAACCAAGCATCACGTAATGCCAACGATGGTATTTCTTTAGCGCAAACCGCTGAAGGTGCATTGGATGAATACACTAATACCCTACAACGTATGCGTACACTATCAGTGCAATCATTAAATGGTTCAAATAGTGCAGCTGACCGTACAGCGCTAGATTCAGAGTTTTCTGAATTAGAATTAGAACTAACTCGTATTTCTACAGATACCGGTTTTGCTGGCGAAAACTTATTAGATGGTACGTACACGAGTAAATTTTTCCAAGTTGGTGCTGATGCCGGTCAACGTATCGAGGTTAGTATCGGTCAAGATTTTGCTGCGGGCTCTGTGCTTTCAACGGTCGGGATTGGTACAGCTGCTTCCGCATCAACAGCCTTAGGTAAAATTGATACCGCATTAGCAACAGTAAACAGCACCCGTGCTGACTTAGGTGCGAAACAAAACCGTTTTGCTTCGGTTGTGCGTAGTAATGAAAATACCGCACAAAACCTTTCAGCTTCACGCTCACGTATCCAAGATACTGACTATGCAGCAGAAAGTGCAGCTTTAGCACGTAGCACCGTATTGCAACAGGCTTCTAGTTCAATGTTGGCGCAAGCGAACCAACAACCACAAATTGCGCTATCACTACTATAATCATTACAGTAGTGTTGTTGAAAGCAAAATGGCACTCCACTTGAGTGTCATTTTTGTTTTAAAATTTAAATTTGGAGGTTTGTATGAGTACGCAAATTAACGTAACGCAAAATAACTTTGCAAATCAAGCGACGGAATTTAACGCCCCAGCAACAAAGAAAAACCAGGTGGCAGTTGATGGCGCATTAAGTAAGGTCAATGATACATCTGATGTTTCAGATAAACTTGCTAATCAATTAAGGCAACAACCTTTAAGTGAGCAAGCATTAAACCAAGCGCTGGATAATGAACAGTCATCAAAAGTAGAAGAAGAAGCTTTGGTAATTGATGAAGCACTTGAGGTAATCGCTGACTTTATGCAATTATCTTCTCGTAATATAAACTTTCAACAAGATGATGCCAGTGATAGAACGGTTATTAAGTTTTTCGATAGCGAGAGTAAAGAGTTGATCAAACAGTTTCCATCAGAAGAAGTGCTGGAAATTGCCCAAAAAATAGTTAAGCTTCGCCAAGATGTTGGTGAGAAAACTGGCATATTTCTTGAAGAAAAGGTTTAATGATATATAACGCACGATAGGAGGCTTTATGAATATTACATCTGCAGGTATTGGTTCTGGACTTGATCTCGAATCGATTATAGAGGCATTTGTAACTGCCGAATCTGTGCCAACAGAAATAAGGTTACAAAAGAAAGAGGAACGGATCACCGCAGAACTTTCTGGATTAGGTACCTTTAAATCAGCGTTATCGACCTTTCAAAGTGTTGCCGATAAACTAAGCTCAGTTGAAGACTTCAATGAGCAGATAGTTAATGTTGGCAATGATGATATTTCAGTTACCACTAATGGTTTTGCTAGTAATGGTGCCTTCGAAATTAGTGTTTTGCAGCTAGCCGAAGCGACGCGAATTCAAACACCTGACTTTGCCAGTTCAACAACAACCGTTGGCACGGGTACATTAACTTTTTCTGCTGGCGCAGATACCTTTGATGTTGCCATTGATGCCGCTGATGACTTATCAACCATTCGCGATAAAATAAATGCTCAAAGCACCAATTTTGGTGTAACAGCCTCATTAGTCAATAGTGATTCTGGTACCTATCTTAGCTATACTTCTTCAGTAACCGGCACAGCAAATGAACTTTCAGTAACCACCGCAGATGCCGCTCTTGATAACTTAGCAACTAATGCAACCACAACTCGAAATGCTCAAGATGCCATCATAGAGATTGATGGTGCTGGTAATACAGTGACAAGTTCAAGCAATGAATTTAAGAATACCATTGAAGATGTCACTATTGTCGCGAAAAAGGTTAGCACTGCAGGAGCTGCAACTTTAGATATTTCACAAGATACTCAAGTAGCAACAGACTTAGTGAATGAGTTCGTCGCGTCTTTTAATACGCTTGCCGATAGTATGGATGTTTTAGCGTCCCCCAAATTTGGTAAA
Source organism: Cognaticolwellia sp. (assembly GCA_041616855.1). Lineage (GTDB taxonomy): Bacteria > Pseudomonadota > Gammaproteobacteria > Enterobacterales > Alteromonadaceae > Cognaticolwellia. The sequence continues at coordinate 7,636 of JBFJQB010000115.1, forward strand.
TTAGCCTTTGATTCTGATCTTCGCGCCATGAAAGGCCAACTCAGTAATATATTAACCAATGCTGTAGGAAGCCTATCAGGGGATATTACGTCTTTAAGCGATATTGGTATATCGTTCGATAAATTTGGCAAACTTGAAATATCAGCCGTTGGCATCGGCACTATGGATTCAGGTGTAGAAAGACTTTCCAATGCCGTTGAAAATAATCTGGATGAAGTTGGCCAACTTTTTGCTTCTACTGATGGTATCGTCAGTCAATTGACAGCGTTAATTGATAATTACAGTGATAGCGACGGTACCTTGACACAAAGACAAACCGATCTAAATGATGATTTATCAGGCATCAGCGATGAATACGATAATTTAGAAGCGCGTTTGAGAAATTACGAAGATACATTAAGAAAGCGCTTTTCCTTTCTTGATTCAACAGTTGCTAGTTATAACGCAACATCAAGTTTTTTAGAATCGGCGTTGAAGCCGATATCTAAAGACTAATGAGGTCTTTGTAGCTAACTAAATAGTAGGAGTAACATTATGAGACAAAATTTAAAAGCTTATAAGCAAGTTGACGTGAATAGCAGTTTACTAGAGTCAAATCCACATCAAATTATATTAATGATGTTTGATGGTATGCTACAAGGTATTGCAGTGGCCAAAGGGGCAATTGAACGTAAAGATTATGAACTTAAGTCTCAGTCTATTACCAAAGCCGTAAATATTTTAGAGGCGTTACGCCAGTCACTTGATTTTGATAGTCAACCTGAAATATCAAAAAACTTTGATGTGATGTATAGCTACTGCATTGATAAATTAATAGACATCAGTGTGTCTTTAGATGCTAGTGCGTTTGATGAGGTTGTTGATATGCTTAAGCCTATAAGAGATGCTTGGTTTGCCATGCCTGAAGCGAGTAAACAAGAAGGGTTGTCTTTATTAGCGGAAAAAAACAAGTTAGCCGAAGGCGCATAAGTGTCTTTTGAGCGTTTAACAAGCCAAATAAATGGCTTGTCTGAGCAAGTAGAAGCTTTACTCCAAGAAGGTAATGAAGAGCAATGTCCAAAGCTTCTTTCACGGCGACTTGCCTTGCTTGAAGAGCTTACTTTGCTGGTTGAAAAAGATAAGTCAATGGTAGATAAATATCATGACTTTTTGTTGAGTATTCAATCAAGGGACAACATGGCGCTCGATATTATCAATGTCAGTAAAAACAAAATTCTTTCAGATGGTAGTCATCAAAAAAAGCGCACTAATGCTGTAAATACCTATCATAAATTTAGTGAGTGATTACATGATATTAAATCAGTGATATTATCAATAAACTTACTGATTTGTTTAGGTTTATCTTTATGCTTAAAAAGCGTGTATTAGTTACCGGTGCTGATGGTTTTATTGGTTCACACCTAGTCGAATTGTTATTAGCCAATAATTTCCAAGTTACGGCTTTAGCACAATACAATTCATTCAACTCTTGGGGTTGGTTAGACAGTATTTCCAAACACGATAATTTAAATGTTGTCAGTGGTGACGTTCGCGATCCGCATTTTTGTCAAAAAATCACCAGTGAAATAGATGTTGTCTTTCATTTGGCTGCGTTAATTGCAATACCTTATTCTTATAGTGCGCCCCAAAGTTATGTTGAGACTAATGTCACTGGCACGCTGAATTTATGTCAGGCGGCACTGGACAATCAAGTTAGCCGATTTGTTCATACCTCAACTAGTGAAGTCTATGGTACAGCGCAATATGTGCCAATTGATGAAAAACACCCACTTCAAGCCCAGTCGCCTTATAGTGCATCTAAAATAGGGGCTGATGCCATGGCAATGAGCTTTTATAATGCATTTAACTTGCCGCTTAGTATTGCGAGGCCATTTAATACATATGGTCCAAGGCAGTCTGCACGAGCGATTATTCCAACCATTATTAGCCAAATAGCCAATGGTGAAAAACAAATCAAATTAGGTGATTTATCACCCACACGTGATTTTAATTATGTG
>JBFJQB010000116.1:0-9402 GCA_041616855.1 Cognaticolwellia sp.
ACACAAATTGGCGATGCCAGCGGTAAAGATGAAACCTTTGTTGGCCGTATTCGTGAAGATATTAGCCACAACAGCGGCATTAATATGTGGATTGTTGCCGACAACGTCCGCAAGGGCGCTGCCACAAATAGTGTGCAAATTGCTGAGTTATTAATCAAAGAACATCTTTCTGAATATTAAGCTCAGGTAATTTAATCTAAGTTATAGATTTATTAAAGAAAAATGAAAACCCGTCGTTATAATAAGCGACGGGTTTTTTGTTTTTGAGCTATCGCTAATTTAACTTACATTAAATTAGCGATAAGATAAGTATTATCGCGTTAATTTGCTAACATAGTGAAAAGTTAGAAAATATTTATTCAAGTAAGTAAAAGCAATTATTGATAACTGGAATAATTTTTGCTTTACAATCTCCTGACTTGGGGCCGTCAATGTATTGGCGAATAATTATTATCAATAGGAAATTTTAATGCAAAAATTGTTACGCCTGTGCCTATGGCAGGTACTTATTATTAGCATTAGCTGTTTTAGTCTACCTATTTCTGCTGAAGACGATGGTATACGTATTCGCGGCCCGAAATCGACGGATGCGTTTCCTTATGATCGATATGGCCCCATCACAGGCAAAGACACCCTGTGGAATATCGCCTTAAAAGTACGCCCAGACCCCAGATTGTCGGTGTATCAAGTCATGCAAGCGCTATTTGAAAACAATCCTGGTTCGTTTAAAGATCAAAACTTAAACCATATGATCAATGGTCAGTATTTAAAGATCCCTCCCATTGAAGTTATGAGGGCAATTAACCCTGAAGTGGCACAACAAAAATCACGCAATGACGACAAAGAGTGGCAAAAGAAAGTTATAAAAGTTGTCGCTAAAAAAGTCCAGGCACCTGAAGAAGCGTCGGTCAATAAAAAAGATTTAGATGCCGCGAAGTCAGAAATTAACGTGCAGTTAAAAGCGATTGATAACACTCAACAGCAACGTTTAGCCACTATTCAAAATGATGTTTTAGATTCTATCGATGGTCTACACAGTTTATTAAAAGAGAATGAAGCGCTACGTCAGCGTCTAGGTAGCTTTAATGAACAACTTAATGTCATGCAAAGTGAAGTGGCGAAAGGTAAAGAAATTAAAATGCAGATGGACGATATGATCGCTCTGCAGCAAGAATTACTGGCCAAAGCCGAGGCGAGAGAACAGGCTTTGTTGCTAGAAAAACAAAAAGCAGCTCTTGAAGACGGTAATTTTATGTCGAGCACCTGGTTTGTGGTGTTAATGGCGACATTGCCGGCCATAATAGTGTTGTCAGTTATGGCGTTTTTATTACGCCGTAGATCGGGTAAAGAAAATCAAGCTGAAGCGAATGTTGCTCCGACAAAAAAAGAAACAATTGTTGAGAGTGAAGGTAAAGCTGAATCGGAGCCAGAAAGTTTAGATAGTGAATTGTCATTAGATGATGACTTAACATTAGATGATGAACTTTCACTCGATGATGAATTATCAATCGATTTGTCAGAAAGTGATGGCGATCATGATGATTTGTTTGCTGAAGATACAGATGCACTTGATGAAGGCGCAATTCAACTAGATGATGAGCTGGATGATCTAGAGGACATTTCCTTAGAAGATGATTTAGCCGCTATTTCGTTAGATGATGAACTCGTTGAAGGTGAGGCTTTAGAAGGCGGCCAATTAGATCAAAATGACTTAGATTCCTTGTTTGCGGGGTTAGAAGATGATTTAGATAGTAACAGTGAGCCGCCAACCAGTAACGAAATTGACATGTTAGACGATCCTGAAGATATTGACGCTTTGCTTGATGCGGTTGATGAAGCAACCGGTGAAGGTAAGACTAATATTGAGGAAGCTGAGGAAACTGAGGAAAATTTAGAGCCTTACGATATTGATGCGTTGTTAGATGAAGTGAGTGAAGAAATACCAACGCCTATAGCTCAAGAGTCAGCATTAGAAGAAAGTACTGCAACAGAAAACACCGACGTATCAGACCCAGATGATATTGATGCACTGCTAGATTCGATAAATAATGACACGGAAACGGCAGAGGCTGAAATCGAAGATGCCATTGCAAACACTGAAGTATCAGACCCAGATGATATTGATGCACTGCTAGATTCGATAAATAATGACACGGAAACGGCAGAGGCTGAAATCGCCGATGCGAGTGCAGACACTGAAGTTTCAGACCCTGATGATATTGATGCGCTGCTAGATTCGATAAATACTGACGCAGAAACAGCAGAGGCTGAAATCGCCGATGCGAGTGCAGACACTGAAGTTTCAGACCCTGATGATATTGATGCGCTGCTAGATTCGATAAATACTGACGCAGAAACGGCAGAGGCTGAAATCGCTGATGCGAGTGCAGACACTGACGTATCAGACCCAGATGATATTGATGCACTGCTAGATTCGATAAATAATGACACGGAAATGCCAGACACTGAAGTCGCCGATGTCATTGAAGACACTGAAGTATCAGACCCAGATGATATTGACGCCTTGTTAGAGTCAATAAATAATGACACGGAAACGGCAGACACTGAAGTCGCCGATGCCATTGAAGACACTGAAGTATCAGATCCTGATGATATTGATGCCTTGTTAGATTCAATAAACGATGACGTGGATACATCAACAGAGATTACTACTGATGATGCATCAACGGATGAAGAGAAGAGCAAAGACGATATAGAAGCTGCACAACCCTCTGAGACGCCAGATAATGAAAATAACGAACTGATTGATAATTTTACTGATGAGTATGTACAATCATTTATTGGCGCTGACTTTAGTGAGTTATTGGATGAGTTTGTTGATGAAGCAGGAGTTGAAAAACCTGAAGGCGATAACAGCGCAGCTGATGAAAGCGAAGAAATTTCTGATGATTTTGATATCGACGCTTTAATAAACGAAGTTAATGAAAATGAGCCAGTTGATGATAAAGCTGAATTTGATATTGGCGATGAGCTGCTTGATACCGAATTACTTGATACCGAATTACTTGATACCGATTTAGATCAGGGCGAATTAGACAATGAAGATGCCGATAAGCAGTCGATGGAAAATGATGCTGCAGCAATCGATGATGAAACGCTACAAGCATTATCTGGTGACTTTGACGAGTCGACATTAGCGCAATTGCTGAACGATGAAAAAGATAGTGATGAGGTGGTGGAATTATCACCAGACTTTACGGATAGCAATGTCTTAGCCGATTTACTGGCAGAGGACGATGAAAACAATACAGAAGCCGAACTTGAAAGCGATGCTAGCAATAATGCAGAAGAAGTTGATGGCATCAAAGAGCTAGATAATTTGGATTTTGACGATTTATTGGCAAACATTGAAGAAGAAACGACTCACGCGAGTAGTGATGATTTTGAGCTTAATGAAGACTTTGAAATTGGTGATGAGTTTGAGCTGGCTAGTTCGGATGAAAACAGTGAATTAGATGAAGATAATGCGGATAATGACGAAGCGGAAAAAGACTTTATTTCAGTCGATTCATTATTATCCGATAGCCTTTTAGATGGCAAACCAACAGAGCCTTACGAAAAAATGAATATTGATGTTGGGCTTGGAGAGTTTCCAGAATTTTCAGGGAATATCACCGAGGAAGATATTGATGATGACGACAATGGTATGGCAGCAAAATTAGATTTGGCCAAGGTTTATATTGAAATTGGCGATAAAGAGAACGCTGAAGTGATTTTACTCGATGTTATTAAACAAGGCGATGCCCAGCAACAATTTGATGCACAACAGTTATTAGATAGCATAAAGTAATTACTTCTTGATTGACTAAAAAGGCTGCGATTTGCAGCCTTTTTTAATTCTTTAAGCGATTGTGCAATAGTCACTTGGCAAAAACACGCAAAATAATGGATAATGCCTGCACCTTAGCAGTGGAGGATAAAATGCGTTACGCTTTAGGCATAGAATACGACGGTAGTAATTACTATGGTTGGCAAAGACAAAAAAACGTTATCAGTGTGCAAGAGTCATTAGAAAAGGCTTTATCAAAGATAGCCAACGAGCCCATTGAAGTCGTATGCGCAGGCCGAACCGATACTGGGGTTAATGCGACTAATCAAGTTGTTCATTTTGATACCGAAAAAGTCCGTAAAGACGTCGCATGGACACTGGGAGTGAATACCAACTTACCGAGAGATATTGCAGTATCTTGGGTTAAAGAAGTCAATGAAGACTTTCATGCCCGCTTTAGCGCAACCGCGAGACGATATCGTTATATTATTAATAACAATCGCTTACGCTCAGCGATATTAAGCTCAGGCATTAGTTTTTGTCATTTTCCACTGAATGAAAATTTAATGCATCAAGCGGCGCAATACTTAGTGGGGCGTCACGACTTTACCTCGTTTAGAACAGTACATTGTCAATCACATTCGCCGACACGTACTCTGCACCATTGTAATGTTTCTCGCCAAGGTGAGTTTGTTATTATTGATGTTAAAGGTAATGCATTTTTACATCATATGGTGCGAAACATTGCCGGCAGTTTAATGAAGGTAGGGCAAGAGTTAAAGCCAGTTAGTTGGCTGAAAGAGGTATTAGAAGCAAAAAATCGTTGTGTTGCTGGTATTACAGCACCATCTGCAGGCCTATACTTTGTTGATGTAGATTACCCTGAAGAGTTTGCTATTCCTCAACGTAGCCCTGGACCATTGTTTCTACTATAATCGTTGGTAACAAGAAAACAGACCAGTTTTTCCTATAATTGTATAGGTGTTCATGGTTTAATTCATCGCTTTATTGAACATTAGCAATAATTTTATATTTAGTGGTTGTATTTTAAACAATTATTAGATTTCTCGTGCATAGGCAAAAAATATATTATGAGCTGGATTGAAAAAATTCTCCCGAAAGCAAAGTCAACACAAAAAAGAAATATTCCGGAAGGTGTCTGGAGTAAGTGTACTAGCTGTAACGCGGTTCTATATAAAGTTGAGCTAGACCGACAAATGTCGGTTTGCCCAAAATGTGATCACCACATGCGAATCTCTGCGCGTAAGCGTATTGATGGTTTTCTTGATCAAGGCGAGCGAGTTGAATTAGGTGCAGAATTTGAAGCCCAAGATATTCTCAAGTTTAAAGACTCAAAGCGTTACAAAGATCGCATTTCAGCTGCGCAAAAAAATACCGGTGAAAAAGATGCATTAGTCGTCATGAGAGGTGAATTGCATGGACAACCTATTGTTGTTGCTGCATTTGAATTTGCTTTCTTAGGTGGTTCTATGGCGTCTGTTGTTGGTGCTCGTTTTGTTAAAGGCGTTGAATATTGTTTAGAACATAACGTTCCATTTGTGTGTTTTTCTGCCAGTGGTGGGGCGCGTATGCAAGAGGCGTTATTTTCATTGATGCAAATGGCAAAAACTAGTGCTGCCTTGGCAAAAATGAGCGAAAAAGGACTCCCTTACGTTTCAGTATTAACCGATCCGACTATGGGTGGTGTTTCTGCAAGTTTAGCCATGCTTGGTGATATTAACGTTGCTGAGCCTAAAGCATTGATCGGCTTTGCTGGTCCGCGAGTAATTGAACAAACGGTACGTGAAAAATTACCTGAAGGTTTTCAGCGTAGCGAATTTTTAAAAGAAAAAGGTGCGATTGATCTGATTGTGGATCGTCGTGAAATGCGTAGTACATTAGCAAGAATGCTTGCTAAGTTTATGGGACAAGATAGCCCCGCTGCATAACGGTAAATTCATGTCAAAAATGATTAAAAGCCATTCACTAAGGAGCAACCTTACTGAATGGCTTTCTTATTTAGAAAGTATCCACGCGGTCGAAATTGATCTCGGTTTAGCGCGCATTGCAGCGGTCGCAGAAAAACTTAATATCGCTTTTGCTAATTCAACGGTTATCACCGTTGCAGGCACTAATGGCAAAGGCACAACTTGCGCATTTCTGGAAAATGCTTTTTTAGCACAAAACTTATCCTGTGCGGTTTATTCCTCGCCCCATATTGAGCGTTTTAATGAACGTTTACGGCTTAATCGCTGTGAAGTATCAGACAGTGCTTTGGTTGGTGCATTTGACACCATTGAACGCACACGCGGTGATATAAGCTTAACGTATTATGAATATACGACGTTAGCCGCTCTGCTGGTTTTAATGGCTGAGCAACCTGAGGTTATTATTTTAGAAGTGGGCTTAGGTGGGCGCTTAGATGCCACTAATATAATCGATGCTGATGTAGCGGTAATTACCACAATAGATTTAGATCATCAGGCATTTTTAGGTAACACACGTGAAGCCATTGGCTTTGAAAAAGCCGGCATTATGCGAGCAAATAAAGTAGTTGTGGTCGGTGATACAAACCCGCCTCGCTCATTAGCCTCTTATGCAAATGATATCAGTGCTATAACTTATTTTCGCGCACAAAATTTTACCATTGAGCAAGCAGGTAATAATGCTTGGCATTGGCGTAATGGTGATAATGAATTCTTAGCACTTACTCGCTGTCATATTCCCCAAGATAACGTTGCAACGGGTATTATGGTGCTGAGTGTCTTAGCGGATAAACTTAAGCTATTGCTAGATAGTAAATTTCTTAATTCGATTATAGCGCAAACTAAAGTGGCTGGTAGAATGGAGAAGTTCACCCGTGATTGCGATGTTATATTAGATGTTGGGCACAATCCTCAAGCGGCGAGATATTTAGCTGCGCAGTTGCAGCAGTTAAATTATCCTAAGGTACATGCCGTACTTGGTATGCTGGCCGATAAGGATATTACCAATACCTTAAATCCGTTAATCGAAGAGGTTGAGCAATGGTATATTGGTACGCTCGCAGTTCCCAGAGGCTGTAAGGCAGCAGATATTGTTGCAGCATCACAAATAGACAGCGCTAAGGTGAATTGTTTTGACAATGTCTCTCAGGCATTTAAAATGGCACAGCAAAATGCGAATGCAACTGATGTTATTTTGGCCTTCGGATCTTTCTATACGGTTGCGGAAATAAGACGTTTGTTAGTTTAACCATGCTTGGAGTCTAAATTGTCAACACCATTTCAAAATCGATTAGTTGGTACCATTATAGTGGCTGCGGTCGCTATTATATTTTTACCCGATGTCCTTGATGGAGATAAAAAAACCTACCAAGACAATTTTGAAACTATGCCAGCAACGCCACAGGTAAATTTTCCCCCAGCCAATAAAACCTTCCCTGTAGAAAAACTTGCTGATTTGCCGCGAGAGAAAGTTGTAGATGAAGTAGCGTTAGATGATAAAAGCGTTATAGACGAAACTAAAACACTCAATGAAAAAGCGGTTACGGTGTCAACCTTGGCAAAAGAGGCAAGTTTCTCGGTTGCGCCAGCTCAAACTTCCGTAAAAAAAGCACCGAGTAAAGCAGTACCAGAACAGGCGTGGGTAATTCAGTTGGGCAGTTTTCGACATCAAAACAATGTTGACGATTTGGTCAATAAGCTAAAGAAGGAAGGTTACACCGCTTTTACAAAGCCAATTCAAACAAAAACTGGGAAGTTGACCAAGGTTTTTATTGGACCGGAATTAATAAAATCATCATTAGAAGAGAAGCTCCCCGCTTTGAAAAAACTGACGAATGTGCAAGGTAAAGTGGCTCGTTTTTACCCGACTAAATAATAAAATCATTAGCAAATTCTATCTGCCTTCTGGTAGAATGCGCGCCTCTAATCAATGAGAATATTCGATTTATGGTTTGGATAGATTATGCCATTTTGGCTGTCATTGGCATTTCTGCTTTAATTAGCTTAGTGCGTGGCTTTGTCAAAGAAGCTGTTTCCTTAATTGTTTGGATCAGTGCATTTTTCGTCGCGAGTACGTTTTATCTCAATTTGTCGACATTACTTACCAATATATCCGATCAACTACTGCGTAATGCAGCCTCGATTTCTATTTTATTCATCTCTACCTTAATTTTAGGTGCACTCGTTAATTACATTATTGGCCAGCTTGTTAGTAAAACTGGTTTGTCAGGTACTGACCGAGTATTAGGCATCGTTTTTGGTGCATTAAGAGGTGTATTGATCATCGCCGCAGTATTATTTTTCATGGATGCATTTACTCCCGCGTCCTCAAGTACATGGTGGCAGAGTTCTCAATTGGTTCCAGAATTTACATTAATTGTTGAATGGTTTTTTGAATACCTCAAACAATCATCAAGTTTTTTAGCTTAGTATTTAAACTTAGTTCGTCGGAGAGTAAGTTCATGTGTGGTATTGTTGGTATTGTCGGTAAAACGCCCGTTGGTCAAGCTTTATATGATGGTTTAACGGTGTTACAACATCGTGGCCAAGATGCTGCAGGTATCGTGACTATTCACGATAACACCTTTAGAATGCGTAAAGGTAACGGCTTAGTAAAAGATGTTTTTCATACTCGCCATATGTTGCGTCTGCAAGGAAATGTTGGTATTGGCCATATCCGTTACCCAACGGCTGGTACTTCAAGCTCCTCTGAAGCGCAGCCATTTTATGCGAACTCGCCTTTTGGTATTTCTTTAGCGCATAACGGTAACTTAACCAATGCCGAGGAGCTAAAATTATGGCTCAATACTCAAGCCCGCCGCCATGTTAATACTACGTCTGACTCTGAATTACTGTTAAATATTCTAGGTCACGAGTTACAAAATACCGAGCAACACACTCTAGACCCTAACGATATATTTACCGCTATCAGTAATGTACATAAACGTGTACGTGGTGCTTATGCGACAGTGGCCTTGATTATCGGTTATGGTATGGTGGCATTTCGCGACCCTAATGGTATTCGCCCACTGGTGTTTGGTAAACGTGAAACCCCATCGGGTGTCGAATATATGGTGGCATCTGAATCTGTAGCGCTTGATGCGAATGAATTTGAATTTGTCCGTGACGTTGCACCAGGGGAGGCTATTTTCTTTACGGAGTCTGGCCAAATTCATAGCCAACAATGTGCTGAAAACCCGTCGTTTCATCCCTGTATTTTTGAATATGTTTATTTTGCCCGTCCTGACTCATCCATTGATAAGATCTCAGTTTATGGCTCGCGCGTCGATATGGGGAAAAAGCTCGGTGATAAAATTGCCAAAGAGTGGGACGATCTCGATATTGATGTCGTGATTCCTATTCCTGAAACCTCGTGTGATACTGCATTAGAAATTGCTCGACACCTTGATATTCCCTATCGTCAAGGTTTCGTTAAAAACCGTTATATCGGCCGTACTTTTATTATGCCAGGTCAAGAGCAACGCAAAAAATCAGTACGTCGCAAGCTCAACGCTATTAGTGCAGAGTTTGTCGGTAAAAATGTTTTGTTAGTCGATGACTCTATTGTACGAGGGACAACCTCTGGACAAATTATTGAAATGGCACGAGCAGCCGGTGCGAAAAAAG
>JBFJQB010000117.1:0-9388 GCA_041616855.1 Cognaticolwellia sp.
TTGGTTAGTTGAAGCAGCTCGTAAACGTGGTGAAAAATCAATGGCTCAGCGCCTAGCTAACGAAATGTTAGATGCGTCTGACAGCAAAGGTTCAGCGGTTAAGAAACGTGAAGACGTTCACCGTATGGCCGAAGCTAACAAAGCATTCGCTCACTACCGTTGGTAGTCACTTAACACTAGCAAAATTTGCTAGTGTTATTGTAGAAAGCGTATTGCCGTGGTTATCATCGCATGTCATTAGTGACATAACTTGATAGCCACAACTGTTTTATAATCTGAGAAAATCTCAGAAAGAGGAAGTAATTGTGGCACGTATAACCCCGATCGAGCTTTACCGAAATATTGGTATATGCGCTCATGTCGATGCCGGTAAAACGACAACAACAGAAAGGGTACTTTTCTATACTGGTCTTTCACATAAGATTGGTGAAGTTCATGATGGCGCAGCCACCATGGATTGGATGGAGCAAGAGCAGGAGCGTGGTATTACTATAACCTCTGCTGCAACTACTTGTTTCTGGAAAGGGATGGAAGCACAATTTGAAGATCACCGTATCAATATTATTGACACCCCAGGTCACGTAGATTTTACTATTGAAGTAGAACGCTCATTACGTGTATTAGACGGTGCCGTTTTAGTATTGTGCGCGTCTTCAGGAGTTCAACCACAAACGGAAACCGTATGGCGTCAAATGGAGAAATACTCTGTGCCGCGATTAGTTTTTGTTAATAAGATGGACCGCACAGGTGCAGACTTCTTAGCTGTTGTTGAGCAACTTAACTCTCGCTTAAAAGCTAATGCAGTACCAATATATTTACCCATTGGTGCTGAAGATGACTTTTCTGGTGTTATCGACTTAATTAAAATGAAAGCCATTAACTGGAACGCAAATGACCAGGGCATGACCTTCACTTATGAAGATATTCCAGCAGAGATGCAAGAGCAAGCCGATGAATGGCATGAAAATCTTATCTCTGAAGCCGCAGAAGCCTCTGAAGAATTAATGGATAAATACCTTGAAGAAGGTGAGTTATCCGAAGCAGAAATTAAATCTGCGCTGCGTACACGTACGCTAAACAATGAAATTGTCCTTTGTACTTGTGGCTCAGCTTTCAAGAACAAAGGCGTACAAGCAGTACTTGATGCCGTTATTGAATATTTACCTTCGCCAACTGATGTTGAAGCGATAAAAGGTATTAACAATGACAAAAACGAAACTGAAGGGTCTCGCGAGGCTGATGATAAAGCGCCGTTTGCTGCTTTAGCATTTAAAATCGCAACTGACCCTTTTGTCGGTACGCTAACATTCTTTCGCGTATACTCAGGTGTAGTAAAAACTGGCGACAGTATATACAATCCTGTCAAAGGCAAGAAAGAACGTTTAGGTCGTATTGTGCAAATGCATGCAAATGACCGAAAGGAAATAAAAGAAGTACGAGCGGGTGATATAGCTGCGGCTGTAGGTATGAAAGATGTCACCACTGGTGATACTTTATGTGATGCCAATCACGTTATCACACTTGAGCGTATGGAATTTCCTGAACCTGTTATTTCAGTAGCAGTTGAGCCAAAAACCGTCGCTGCCCAAGAAAAAATGGCAGTAGCACTAGGTAAGTTGGCCGCAGAAGATCCGTCATTCAAAGTTTTTTCTGATGAAGACACGGGTCAAACCATCATTTCAGGTATGGGGGAATTACACCTCGATATCCTTGTAGAACGTATGAAACGTGAATTTGGCGTTGAATGTAACGTTGGTAACCCACAAGTGGCTTACCGCGAAACCATTCGTTCTACAGTTGAAGTGGAAGGTAAATTTGTTCGTCAATCAGGTGGTCGTGGTCAATTTGGTCATGTTTGGTTGAAATTAGAACCTATGCCTGAAGGTAAAGGTTTTGAATTTGTTAACGAAATTGTCGGTGGTGTCATTCCAACGGAATATATTCCGGCGATTGAAAAGGGCTGTAGAGAGCAAATGGACAGTGGTGTTTTAGCGGGTTACCCGTTATTAGATATCAAAGTCACGCTATACGACGGTTCTTTTCATGATGTTGACTCAAATGAAATGGCGTTTAAAGTCGCTGCATCAATAGGTTTTAGACAGGGGGTGCTTAAGGCATCACCGGTTATACTTGAGCCTATGATGAAAGTTGAAGTTATTACGCCAGAAGCAAACATGGGTGATGTCGTAGGTGATTTAAATCGCCGTCGCGGCATGATCGATGGCATGGACGAAGGTCCAGCTGGTTCTAAGGTAGTTGATGCAATTGTGCCACTATCTGAAATGTTTGGTTACGCTACAGCGTTGCGTAGTGCAACTCAAGGTCGTGCATCATATTCGATGGAGTTTCTGCAATATAGCGAAGCACCAAAGGCTGTTGCCGACAAAATAATTGAATCTTAGTAAGGCTTTTTGAAAGTCTGGCTCGGTCTTTTGGCCGGGCTTTTAATAAACTTTAAGGTAATTGAAAAATGGCTAAAGAAAAATTTGAACGTAATAAACCACATGTTAACGTTGGTACAATCGGACACGTTGACCACGGTAAAACAACTTTAACAGCTGCTATCTCTGCGGTATTAACTAAAGTTCACGGTGGTGAAGTTAAAGATTTCGCACAAATCGATAATGCTCCAGAAGAGCGTGAGCGTGGTATTACAATCAATACTTCTCACATCGAGTACGATACAGAAACTCGTCACTACGCCCACGTAGATTGTCCAGGTCACGCCGATTACATCAAAAACATGATCACCGGTGCTGCACAAATGGATGGCGCTATCTTAGTAGTTGCTGCTACAGATGGTCCAATGCCACAAACACGTGAGCACATCTTGTTATCACGTCAGGTTGGTGTACCTTTCATCATCGTATTCATGAACAAATGTGACATGGTAGATGACGAAGAATTACTTGAACTAGTAGAAATGGAAGTTCGTGAACTTCTTTCTGAATATGAATTCCCAGGTGATGACTTACCAGTAATTCAAGGTTCAGCTCTTGGTGCTCTTCAAGGCGAAGAGAAATGGGAAGCGAAAGTAATCGAACTTGCAGAAGCATTAGATACTTACATTCCAGAGCCAGAGCGTGCAATCGATGGTGCATTCATCATGCCAATCGAAGACGTATTCTCAATCTCAGGTCGTGGTACAGTAGTAACTGGCCGTGTTGAGCGTGGTATCGTTAAAGTAGGTGATGCAGTAGAAGTTGTTGGTATCCGTGATACACAAACATCAACATGTACTGGTGTAGAAATGTTCCGTAAGCTTCTTGACGAAGGTCGTGCGGGCGAGAACTGTGGTGTTCTTTTACGTGGTCTTAAGCGTGAAGACGTAGAACGTGGTCAAGTTTTATGTCAACCAGGTTCAATTTCTCCTCACACTAAGTTTGAGTCAGAAGTTTACGTATTATCGAAAGATGAAGGTGGTCGTCATACTCCATTCTTCAAAGGATACCGTCCACAGTTTTACTTCCGTACAACTGACATCACAGGTGCTGTAGAGCTTCCTGAAGGTGTTGAAATGGTAATGCCAGGCGACAACTTAAAGTTTGTTGTAGAGCTTATCAACCCAGTAGCGATGGACGAAGGTTTACGCTTCGCAATCCGTGAAGGTGGTCGTACTGTTGGTGCTGGTGTTGTATCTAAAATTATCGACTAATATCGATTTTTAGATAACATCTAAACCTAAAAAGGACGCTTCGGCGTCTTTTTTGTTTTCAGTACGAACAGCTTCACGGGTTTATCCGAGATGAGGAAATGCGTTAATAAAATAGTCCCAATGGACTATTTTTAGTGATTTTCGCAAGCACCTCTGGTGCGTAGCTGAGAGTCGTACTGTTGGTGCTGGTGTTGTATCGCTGTTACCTTAAAGAATGCATCGACTAATATCGAGTTTCAGACAACATCTAAACCTTAAAAAAGACGCTTCGGCGTCTTTTTTGTTTTCAGTACGACCAGCTTCACGGGTTTTTCCGTGATGAGGAGATGCGTTAATAAAATAGTCCCAATGGACTATTTTTAGTGATTTTCGCAAGCACCTCTGGTGCGCAGCGGAGAGTCGTACTGTTGGTGTTGTATCTAAAATTATCGACTAATATCGATTTTTAGATAACATCTAAACCTAAAAAAGACGCTTCGGCGTCTTTTTATCGTCGGCTTCATAACATGCTAACTAAACCCGAAATTGACTAACCACTTTCGATAAAGAGCTCGATTGGCTGGATAAGCCAGCTAAGCTTGCTTTCATGGTGGCCGATGCGTTGACGGTATCATCAGTGAGCACTCTGACATTTTCTATATTTTTGGAGACTTCACCGGCTACACTAGCTTGCTGCTCTACTGCATTGGCTATCTCAAATGTTTGGCTTTGAAATTGACCGATAACTTCGGCTATTTCAGTTAAGACTTGCTGCACTTTCTGCGTCAGATGAACACTATTTTCGGCTTCATGACAGCTTGATTCCATCACTCCAGCGGCTTTAGCTGCAGTAGTTTGTAGCTCTTCAATAATACGCTCGATATTGGCTGTCGATTCTTGCGTACGAGAGGCGAGGGTACGTACTTCGTCAGCAACAACGGCAAAGCCTCGCCCTTGCTCGCCAGCTCTTGCAGCTTCTATGGCGGCGTTTAATGCTAATAGGTTTGTTTGCTCTGCAATACTACGAATCACCGTCACGACTTCGCCGATACTTTGCGTGCCGGACTTTAATTGCAGTACAACTTTAGAGGCGTCATCAACATTATTAGAAAGTTGCTGCATCCCAATTGTTGCTTGATTCACAACTTCAGAGCCTAACTCAACTTTTTGCTCTGCATTTCCAACCAGTTCTTTTGATTGGCTGGTATTATGAGAAATATCATGGCTGGTTTGCGCTAATTCAATAGCGGCGGTTGCTACCATATCAATTTCACGCTTTTGTGCTTCAACGATGTTAGTTGTTTCCATACCAATATTTTCCGCCGCTTGACTTGATGCGGAAACATCCTTAGTGATCGACACAGTTTGCCTAACGAGCTGTTGGATAGAATCGACAAAGTGATTAAATTCATCAACTAATTTGCCAATTTCATCATCCTTTAATGGTTCGATTCTTTGGGTTAAATCACCATCGCCATCAGCTATGTTTTTCATCGCCTTCTGTAATCGCGTAATTCGTTTAACAAATGGCATTACCGTTAGCCAGACAACAATAGCGATCATAATAATAATGGCAATAACAATAGTCGCAGAAGACTTGAAGGCGGCCTCGACAGGATCTGATATTAGATGTTCAGGTACTAGGAAGCCTAACTTCCAGTTCATTAAGGGGTATTCGCTTTTTACTTCATTAAAGATCACCTGATAGTTTTTACCACGCCAAGAAACTTGCGCGATTCCATTAGCATCTTGACCAAGTGTTTGTTGTAATTGCTCGAACCCTGAAGTCTCTGAAAAATGACCATCGATACTCGCCATAGAATCACCAGGTTTAAACTCATCACTGAACTCTGGGAAGAATACTAATTTACCGGTGTTGGTCACTAAGAAAGCTTCACCTTCATTTTTATATTTGATAGTTGAAAGCAGGTCTTTTCCTATAGTGGTGATTAATATGTCCATACCACCAATACCTAATAACTTACCGTTAGGTAAATAGTAGGGAGAGGTAATAGTCGCAGAAACTGAGCCGTCATTATTATCGACGGCAGGGTCAGTAACGTACATTTTTCCTTTGCTAAGCCCATCAGCCCACCAAGGCCGTTTATTCGTGTAATACTGAGCGTCATCATATCGGCCGTTTAGATCAAAATATTCGTGGGTGTTTTCACTGCCAAAAAATAGACTTTTAATCGCAGGATCTTTTTCGCTGAAAAATTTAAAATATTGGGTGACATCTTGGTATTGTTTATTCGCGTTTATTTCAGATAGTCGCTGGTTATAATTACTAAACCATTCGATAACTAGCGGATTTGAAAAAACGCTATGATTAATTTGCCCTTTAGCGACGAAAAACTCCTTCACCTTGGTTGCTTGTAATTCTACGATATCTTCAATATCGGAAATTAATTGCTCACGGGTGTTATCACTGACAGTAGATAAGACAAAAAATGAGGTAATAATAAGTAATATAGCGACGGTAGTCGAAATGGTAATAACCAGTTGACGCATTATTGAACGACTTAAAAAATTGAACATTGTATTCAATACCTATGGGTTTATTATTCTAATTGTTTAGCAGTATCGCAGTTATACCAAACAAATCAACAAATTAGTGATGTTACTCTTTCATAAGATAATCGTCGCGATATCACCTGCTAAAAACAGTAGCATGCACTTTATAGCAATTCCATTAAATTAATATTGACTCTAACGTGAGAAAGCAGGCTCAGATGAGGTTGTTAGCGAAGGTAAAGGGCGCGCTATTAGGCAACTGTCAATGATGATCTGCATTAAAATAGCACTATAAAATATGCTCACGCCTCTTTACTGGCAAGGATTTTAGTGGTTATAACTACTGAGGAAACTTGTAATTTTGTAATAAAAAAGGATGCCGAAGCATCCTTTATATTGAGTATTTAAAAGTTGTTAAAACTAATAATTACTTCTTGTTAGCAGCTTCACGCTCTTTAACTTCAGCGATAACCGCTTCAGCTACGTTATTTGGACAAGGCATGTAGTGAGAAAATTCCATAGAGAATTGACCACGACCAGATGTCATAGTACGTAAAGATCCGATATAACCGAACATTTCAGAAAGAGGAACGTCTGCTTTGATACGTACACCCGTTGAAGAAGGCTCTTGATCTTTGATCATGCCACGACGACGGTTTAAATCACCAATAACATCACCAACGTGATCTTCAGGTGTGAACACATCAACTTTCATGATTGGTTCAATTAACTGAGCACCAGCTTTTGGAATTGACTGACGGAAAGCGCCTTTAGCTGCGATTTCAAAGGCAACAGCAGATGAATCAACCGCGTGGAAACCACCATCAAAAAGTTCAACTTCAACATCTAACACTGGGAAGCCAGCTAATACACCAGTTTCCATCATGCTCTTGAAACCTTTCTCAACAGCAGGGAAAAATTCTTTTGGTACGTTACCGCCAACAACTTTAGAGGTAAATGTGAAACCTGAGTTCGGCTCACCTGGACGGATGCGGTAATCAATTTTACCAAATTGACCAGAACCACCAGATTGTTTCTTATGTGTGTAGCTATCTTCAATTTCTTTCGTGATAGTTTCACGGTAAGCAACTTGAGGTTTACCAACAGTTAAGTCAACGCCGTATGTACGCTTAAGAATATCAACTTTAATATCTAAATGAAGTTCACCCATGCCTTTAAGGATGGTTTCACCTGAATCGATATCAGTTTCAACTTGGAAAGTTGGATCTTCAGCAACCATTTTACCAATCGCAATACCCATTTTCTCAGAACCACCTTTATCTTTAGGCGTTACAGAGATTGAGATTACTGGTTCTGGGAAAACCATCGCTTCAAGTGTACATGGGTCTTTCACGTCACATAACGTGTGACCAGTCTGTACATTTTTCATGCCTACGATAGCAAGAATGTCGCCTGCTTGAGCAGAAGTTAATTCTGTACGGTCATCAGCTTGCATTTCAACCATACGGCCGATGCGCTCAGTTTTACCTGTGAATGAGTTAAGTACAGTGTCGCCTTTTTTCAATACACCAGAGTAGATGCGAATAAAGGTTAAAGCACCAAAACGGTCATCCATGATTTTGAATGCTAACGCTTTGAAAGTTTCTTTAGTATCAACAATGGCGAATTTACCAGTAGGCTCGCCTTCTTCATCAGTTAACGGTTGAGGGTTAACGTCAGTAGGACAAGGTAAGTAATCAACAACGGCATCAAGTAATAACTGCATACCTTTGTTTTTGAATGCTGAACCACAATAAGTAGGGAAGAACATTAATTCGTTAGTACCTTTACGGATACAAGCTTTAATTTGCTCTTCAGTTGGCGTAAGTTCACCTTCCAAATAATCCATTAATAAATCTTCATCTGCTTCTAAAGCAGTTTCGATCATTTGCTCACGGTAGATAGCAGCATCATCAACCATATCAGCTGGAATATCTGTAATTTCGTAATTCTCTGGTAAACCTGTTTCATCCCAGATGTAAGCTTTTTGGCTTAGTACATCGACAACACCAACGAAATCATCTTCTTCACCAATTGGTAAAGTCATAATAAGTGGGTTAGCACCTAATACTTTTTTAACTTGGTCAGTAACACGGTAAAAGTTAGCACCTAAACGGTCTAATTTATTTACGAAGATTAAACGAGCTACTTTAGAGTCGTTAGCATAGCGCCAGTTAGTTTCTGATTGTGGCTCAACACCACCAGAACCACAGAATACACCAACACCACCATCAAGTACTTTTAGTGAACGGTAAACTTCAACTGTGAAGTCAACGTGACCAGGAGTGTCAATTACGTTAAAGCGGTGTTTTTTCCACTCACATGTAACAGCAGCAGACTGGATAGTAATACCGCGCTCAGCTTCTTGTTCCATGAAGTCAGTTGTAGACTCACCGTCATGAACTTCACCAGTTTTGTGGATTTTACCTGTTAATTTAAGGATACGTTCAGTTGTTGTGGTTTTACCCGCATCAACGTGAGCGAAAATACCAATATTTCTGTATTTAGATAGATCTGCCATTACGTTACTCTATTTATGAAAATGAATTGTTGAAAATTTGCGCGCGAGTATAACATTACTTAACAAAAATCGACATAAAAAATTATTGAAGTTTGCGAATTATCGCTAACTAGCCTGAAAAACCGACAAGTTTAGATAAAATTACATTTCTTACCTGGCTCGAAATGAAAATAAATAATGAATCTTGTGGTTAATTTAAAGGAAGGTTTGGTTGTTTGTTCTGCTTATATATAGGCAATGAAAAATTGGCTAGAATTCGACATTGAAATTTCGAATATTCCTCACTTGCGTGTTTGATTGGGCTAAATTTTGTAGGTAGTGAATCAACTAGAGCAAGCTGAACCGAGTCACAAATATTGACTGTTAATAAACTAGTTGAAATTATCATCAGGGTCTGTATAATTCGCCTCCACGTCGAGCTAGTCTCTTCGTTTTTTATCCGTTAACGTATTAGATTAATTTAATAGTTAACAACACAGCAGCTCCGATTTGGAGTTGAATGTTATAGCGATACTCCCCCCTTTTACATAAAAAAGGTGATGGGCAGTATTTTGTTGTTCTTTAAAATGGGGATTTGATTAATGTCAAATCAAAGAATTCGCATTCGTTTGAAAGCGTTCGATCATCGTTTGATTGATCAATCAACAGCTGAAATCGTTGATACTGCTAAACGTACTGGCGCACAGGTTCGTGGTCCAATTCCACTTCCTACACGCAAA